>JAVEYA010000052.1:0-15410 GCA_034003745.1 Clostridia bacterium | reverse complement strand
GGCTTCCACAATATCTTTGTCGTCATCACAAACCAGGATATTCATGAAGTATCCCTCCGTCCGGTCACTCTTTCCAAATTATATCATACCCCCTTTCAGGCGTGTTTTCTTAGTGTTCCGGGAGTAATGATATCAGCCAAATCTTATGAACCGGTGAAGGAAAATCTTAAGAATTCCTTAAGCTTTAAAGCTATAAATAAAAGATTGTATCTGTGGCGTAAAAGTATTAATATTATATATGGAAACTAAAAAAACTAAAATCGTTTCTAAAGAGTCGAACGCGGAAATAACGAAAGTGTAGAGGAGTACATATGGAAGAGAGAATTATTAGATCAACGCTGAACCTGATCGGTCAATACGGCTTCCGCAAATTCACGCTGGATGACGTCAGTGCAGAACTGGGCATCAGCAAGAAAACGCTCTATAAGTACTTTTCAGGCAAACAGCAGCTAATTACCGAGACGATTGCCTGGTTTCTGCGCGAGGATAAGCAAAAAACCCTCCAGGCGATTGCGCAGGAGACGACCTGGGCCGCTAAAATACTGGCTATGGTGAATACCAGCTTTACGCTGCCGATGAAACAGCTGGCCGAACTCCGGCAGTTTTACCCGGAGGTCTGGCAGCAGGTGGATGCGCTCCAGGAATTCAAGATAAAACTTTTCTACGATCTTTTGTTGGAAGGAAGCAGGAAAGGCGAGTTAAATCCTGCCATTGACCTGGAAATCGTGGCGCCCATGCTGAAAGCCTTCATGGACCGCTTGTTGCAGATAGAATATCTGCAGAAAAACGATATCACTATGCGGCAGCTCTTGGAACAATTGAGCGAAGTTTTTTTTAACGGAATCCTGGTTCGCTGAAGGAAAACGGACCTTAAAGCCGGGGATGAGGGAGGAAGATAGATGGAGGCAGCGGAGAAACACGGTAAACAGCGTCAAAGGCTGTTGAGGAAAACAGGCGCGGGCTTTGTCCTGTTGAGTCTGCTCCTGGCCTCAAGCTGCGTCGGGCAGAATCCGGAAGACGCTCCGGCGGCAAAGCCGGTCAAAGTGTTGGAAGTGAGGCCGGAGACTATCCATATCACGCTGAATTATTTGGGTATTGTAGAAGCCCGGGAACTGAAAAAAGTCGGTTTTAAGATGGCGGGTCTCCTGGTACATGTCCCGGTGAGCGCAGGACAGGAGATTAAAGCAGGGGATGTGCTGGCCAAGCTCGAGACCAAGGACCTGGAACTGGCTGCTGAAGGTGCCCGAAATACCCGGGATAATGTCCGGAAGGCCTATGAATTCGCCCAGGATAATTTCGATAAGGTTAACCGGCTTTACGAAGCCGGCGCCGTTTCCGCCTCGGACCGGGACAAAGCCGAAGTAGAACTGGTGAATTTGCGCGCCGCTTACAACAACGCGGAAATTGATTATCAAAATAAGCAAAATATGTTGGCTGATACCGTCTTGCAGGCGGATTTGTCCGGTTGGGTAGCGGATATTCTCTATGAAGAAGGCGAAATGGTTCCGACCGGTTATCCGGTGGCCGTCATTAGAGGAAGTGCGCTGGAGGTTACCTTGGGGTTGTCTCAGGACGATCTGCCTAAAGTGAAGGCGGGCACGCCGGCCAGGGTTATCAGTGGAGATAAGGAGATTACGGGCGCTGTCATTCGCATTGGGCAGCTGCCGGACGCGCAGACCAGAACGTATCCGGTGATCGTGGCGATAGAGGATACGGCGCTGCCTATCGGCAGGACCGTGGATGTTCTGCTGGAGATAGGGGAAGAAGCGGGCCTGTTTATTCCCGTTAACGCCGTCCAGAATGACGGGCAGGACTATGTTTTTGTGGCTAATGACCAGGGGATCGCGGTCAAAAAAGTTATTGAGCGCGGCCGTATCAATAACAGCCTGGTCCTGGTCAAGGGCCTTGATGCCTATGATAAGGTGGTCATTGAAGGCCATAAACGCTTAAATGACGGAGACATAGTAATGGTACAGGAATAGTAATGCCTTGCAGATAACGCGTAAGATGAAAGGAGAGGCGTGGGGATGAGCATCTTGGGCCGCATTATCAAAAACAGAAGAGTCACTCTCTTCTTTATCCTTGCGCTGGCCATTTTCGGCATCTACAGCTATTGGCTTTTACCCAAACAAGAGAATCCCGAAATCGCACCGCCGGTGGCCGTCGTTACGGTTGTCTATCCCGGCGCTTCACCGGAGGATATAGAAGCTTCCGTTACCACCAAAGTTGAAGACGAGCTGGCCAGCCTGGAAGGCTATGACTACATTGAATCCTACTCCCGCCATAGCGTTTCCACCTCAGTGGTCTGGCTGACCAATGAAGCCGCTGTGAAGGAAACCTGGGATGAGCTGCGGCGGAAAATGGATGCGTTGCAGGCCGAACTGCCGGAAGGCTGCCGAAAAATTGACGTTAATACCGATCTGGATGCTACAGCCGGGTTTATCTTCAGTTTAACGGGGGAGGACAGTTCTTTGGAGGAACTGGCCGCTGTTGCTGAGAAAATCAAAAAAGAACTGACCGGCCTCAAAGGCGTCACCCGCATTGAGATTCAGGGCGACCCGCTTAGGCAGCTTATAGTGGAAGTCGATTATGCTCGGCTCAGTCAGCTGAAAATATCCTTAAATGACTTAGCCAAAACTTTGCAAGCGCAAAATTTGGAGATTCCTTCCGGAGATATCAAAAACGACAGTTTTAGCATCAATGTCAATACGCCCGGTAAACTAAAGAGTGTGGAAGAAGCAGCCAATCTTGTCATCGGCGTCTCGCCGGAGAATGGAAATGTTCTGCGGCTTAAAGATGTCGCTCAGGTCAGGATGGAAGCGGATGAAGACGCCATCCGGGTTAAACATAACGGGAAAGATTCCGTCCTTCTGACCGGATATTTTCAAAAAGGCCTGAATGTGGTCTTTATCGGCTCCGCGTTGGATAAACATCTGGAGAAAATGGAGGCCGGACTGGCAGAGGGCATGGCCTTGATGAAGGTGCATTATCAGCCCGATGATATTAAGGAATCCATCAATGGAGTGATGGTTAATCTCCTGCAGGGCATTGGCTTCGTCATTCTGGTCATCTTCTGGGGCATGGGCTTAAGAAACGCCATCGTCGTGTCTTTTGCCATTCCCTTATCTATTTTGATTACTTTTGCCTCGATGAACGTTTTGAAGATACAGGTGGACCAGATTTCCGTGGTGGGGCTGATTATTGCTTTGGGGATGCTGGTCGATAATGCTATTGTGGTTAGCGACGCCATTCAGGTCCGGCTGGACAATTTCGAGGAGCGCCTGAGCGCGTGCGCAGGCGGCATCAAAGACGTGGCAATTCCGGTGCTGACCTCCACGCTGACCACGGTTACCGCTTACATTCCCTTATTGATTCTGCCGGGTACCGCCGGGGAATATATCCGCAGCGTTCCCCAGATTGTGATAATTTCTCTGACGGCTTCCTATCTGGTAGCGTTGTTTGTTACGCCCACGCTGGCTTTTATGTTTTTTAAGGCCGGCGGCGCCGGTACCCGGGGAGATCGCCTCTGGACGCTATTCCGCAATCTTTCCATCTGGACCCTGGAAAGAAAGAAAACCGTGATTTGGGCAGCCGGGGCTATATTCATCGGTTCTTTATGCCTTGTTTACTTTTTGAATATCATCTTCTTTCCGAAAGCGGATAAGAGCATCATCTATCTGGATATTCTCTCGGAGCAGGCCGCGAATATTGCCCAGACTGCCGAGGTCGCCCGGGAAGTCGAAGAAATCCTCCTGTCACAGGAAGAAGTGCTGCAAACGACCACCTCCGTAGGGAAAGGTCTGCCCAAATTTTTTATGACAATGCCTAACCCGATCAAATCGGCGGATACCGGACAAATTATGGTTGCTCTGGATTTAAAGAAAGGCGGACGGTTTAAAAATAACACCCAAATGATCGGTTATTTGCAGAAACTCTTTGATACCAACATCTCCGGGGCTACGGTGACGGCCAAGGAACTGGAACAGGCCGAACCTGCCGCAGCGCCGCTGGTGGTCAGGATTACGGGAGAAGACCACGATTTATTGCAGAAAACTGCTGCCGAGATTAAAGCCCTCCTAAGGGGGATCCCCGGCGCCGCCAATGTGGATGATGACGCCGGAGGAAAGGAATACCAGTATCAGGTGAATATTGATACGGGGCAGGCCTCGCAAATGGGGCTGACCCGCTATGATATCCTGAGCGAGCTGAATGCGGCCCTGAGCGGGCAGGTCGTCTCACAGCTCAGGGATGATAGCGGCAAGGAATATGATATTGTGGTCAAAAGTAATATCCACTCGCTGGCGGAGTTGGAAAATCTGAGTATCAAATCAGCAGCCGCCGGCAATAAGGTTTTACTCAGGCAGGTGGCTCAGGTTGAACTGGCGCTGCAAATGAGCGCCATTAAAAGATATAACCGGGAGAGGGTAATCAATATCCTCTCCGATGTACAGTTGGGTCACAGCGCGGTAGATATTCAGAATAAGCTGGAAAAGAGAGTGGCGGCGCTGGAGACAGCGGACCTCAGGATAACGTATGACGGGGAAAAGAATAAAATCATCAAATATTTCGGTTCTTTGGGTATTGCTGCAATTTTTGCGCTTTTGCTGGTTTATATTATTATGCTGATTCAGTTTTCTTCGTTAACGCAGCCCCTGATTATCCTGGCGGCGATCCCCTTATCCATTATCGGCTCGATAATCGGCCTGCTTGTTTTCCAACAGCCCTTGTCTTTCACCGCCCTTTTAGGCGCCGTAAGCTTATTCGGCGTCGTCATTAATAACGCCATTCTCCTCTTAGATTATATTAATGGGGAGCGGAGGCGGGGCCAAGATCTGGATTACGCCTGCCACCATGCCGTGGGAAAGAGGATCCGGCCGATTCTTTTAACGACGGTGACCACTGTCTTAGGCCTGATTCCTTTGATTTTCAGCGGGACGCTGTTTGTGCCGATGGCTATTTCGCTGATGTGCGGGCTGCTGGTTTCTACTTTACTTACCCTGCTGGTTATACCGGTAATCTATGCGCTGGCGGAGGGAAAACGGCGGTCGCAGGCCGGGAAAAGCATAAATTTTTAAGAATATTTATCCCGCCTCCCTCGTAAAGATTAATGATTGTATTCGAGGCGGGAGTGAATAAAATGAAAACAGGCCTGATTGAAAAGCTGAAAAACATCCGGACGTTGGAGATAGGGAAGTGGAAAAGGTGGGGTTATCTGCTTCCGGCGGTTTTGCTTGTTTGGGCCGGCTTTTATGCCTATGGAGAGCTGACGCAGTTACCTCCCCAGGAGGCGGTGCTACAGGGTTTGGCGAAGACAATCAATACGCCGTCTTATCGCTATCATGCTGTGGCTGTACGTAATCTGGACGGCCAGGAGACCTTGATTTCCGAGGTCAGCGGAGAGAAGAATCTGCAGGGTGTGCACTTAAAAGGAAACTTGCCCATTATCCAGGCGGAAGTGGAAGTGTATCACTTGGGGGACACCTTATTCCGGAGGGATTCACTGACGGACGGCTGGGTGGTCGTGCCGGAACAAGGCCGTCCTGCAGTGGAACAGTTGATCGCCGAAATCAACCCTCTGGGCGCGTTCCATTTTACCGAGCAGGATAATATCGTTGTAAAAAGGGTCGGAAAAGAGAGCATCCGGGGGAAGAGTTGCCGTATCTATGAAGTAATGGGCCGCGGGGTCAACGAATATATGGCCCTGTACTGGCAGGACTTCAATTACCGGCTGTGGATAGATAAAAAAGACGGGGTGATTCGCCGGGCCGAAGTGCTGGCGGAACACCGGGATAACTCCCTGCATCACTTAAAGATAACGGTGGAAATGATGGACTTTAACGAAACCATTGAAATTCAGCCGCCGCAAACTTAGCCTGTTGACAATTTTCAACAGGCTTTTTATCTGATATAATCAAGTAAACTTAAAATACATCTGCAGCAAAGGGTGAACGAAAATGGTCCTGAAAATCGGTAAAATTATGATCTCCGAAGAGCAAATCAAAAGCAAAGTCAGCGAATTGGGCGCACGAATTACTGAAGACTACAGCAATAAAGACCTTTTTGTTGTTGGTATCCTAAAAGGCTCGGTCGTCTTTCTGGCCGATATTATCCGCGCGATCGACCTCCCTCTGCAGCTGGATTTTATGGCTGTTTCGAGCTATGGCCTTTCCACGGCTACTTCCGGTGTGGTGCGGATATTGAAAGACTTGGAAGCCGATATTTCCGGCAAGGATGTCCTCATCGTCGAGGATATCGTCGATACCGGCCTCACACTTACCTATATCAAGGAAAATCTGGCCGTGCGCAATCCCGCCAGCCTGAAGATCTGTTCCTTCCTGGACAAGCCCAGCCGCAGGCAGGTCGAGCTGGCGCCGGACTATAACGGCTACGAAATACCGGACGAATTTGTGGTGGGCTATGGCTTGGATTGCAACGAGGAATTCAGGAATCTGCCTTATGTGGCGACAGTAATAACCGATTAGAACCGATTAGACGGCAGGCAAACAGCGTGAGGAAAGGGTGAAGATTTTGTCTTTAGAACATGAAACGGTGCTGGTGTTGGATTTCGGCGGCCAGTATAATCAACTGATTGCCCGGCGGGTCAGGGAGTTGAATGTCTATTCGGAAATGATTCCGTATCATACGCCCGTGCAGGAAATAGCGGCCAGAAAACCCAAAGGAATCATTCTTTCCGGCGGACCTGCCAGTGTTTATGCGGATGGAGCGCCGCGGGTGGAGAAAGAAATACTGGAACTGGGCATTCCCGTGCTGGGGATTTGTTACGGGATGCAGCTGATCGCCTACCTGTTGGGCGGCAATGTGCAAGGATCCGCGAAGCGTGAGTATGGCAACGCCTCTATTGAGATCGATGATCAGCATACCTTGTTCAAAGGGCTGGAGAAGAAGCAGCAGTGCTGGATGAGCCATGGCGACTTTGTCGCCGGAATGCCGGAGGGGTTTGTGGCTTGCGCCTATACCGGCGATACTCCCTATGCCGCCTTTGCCCATGATGAAAAGAAGCTGTACGGGGTGCAGTTTCATCCGGAGGTCCGGCATACCGCGCAGGGTATGGAAATATTGAAAAAATTCCTGATGGATATCTGCGGCTGCAAGGCGGAATGGTCCATGGGCTCTTTTATCGACGAGCAGGTACAGGCTATCAGAAAAGAAATCGGAGACAAACGGGTGCTCTGCGCGCTCTCCGGCGGCGTGGATTCTTCCGTCGCCGCTGTCTTGGTCCATAAAGCGGTAGGGGATCAGCTAACTTGCGTCTATGTCGATCATGGCTTTATGCGTAAGGGCGAATCCGAGCAAGTCAAGGCCGCCTTCAGCGGCAAGTTCGGGATGAATCTGGTCTTTGTGGACGCGGCGGATAGGTTTATGCAGAAAATAATCCATATTTCCGACCCGGAGACCAAGCGTATCACCATCGGCAATGAATTCATCCGTGTCTTTGAGGAAGAGGCGGCTAAATTAGGCGCTAACGATTATTTGGTGCAGGGCACCCTCTACCCGGATGTCATCGAAAGCGGCACCAGTACGGCGGCAACCATCAAGACCCACCATAACGTCGGCGGTTTGCCCAAAGATATGCGTTTCAAGCTGTTGGAACCGCTGCGCCTTTTGTTCAAGGATGAAGTACGTGAACTGGGCCGCAAGCTGGGGCTGCCCGATGAGATCGTCTCCCGCCAGCCTTTCCCGGGACCGGGACTGGCCATCCGTATCATCGGCGAGATCACGCCGGAGAAGCTGGAGATTCTGCGCGACGCCGATGCAATAGTGCGGGAAGAGATTATCAGGGCGGGACTGAATGCCCAAGTATGGCAATATTTTGCCGTCCTGCCCACCATCAAAAGCGTTGGGGTCATGGGAGACAGCCGCACCTATGCTTACCCGATTATCCTGCGGGCGGTAACCTCGGACGACGCCATGACGGCCGACTGGGCGAGACTCCCCTATGATCTGCTGGCCCGCATCTCCAACCGCATCGTCAACGAAGTCGCCCACGTCAACCGTGTGGTCTACGACATTACCTCCAAGCCTCCCGGGACGATTGAGTGGGAATAAAAATTAGTTCCCCGAAGGCCTTGATTTATCGAGGCTTTCGGGGAATTTTTATGCCGTTTGATGATAGTAAGGTTAGTCTATTATTAATTATCTGGTTGTGTATGTTTCGTTTCCACGATACAATAAAAGAAATGTAACATCTTTCCAAGGAGATTTTCAAAATGAATGGAATGACAACAAAAGAAGCTGCGGAAAAATGGGGTATCACTCCCCGGCAGGTTCAACTGCTTTGCTCCAACGGACGCATACCCGGAGCGGTTCGTTTTGGACATGCGTGGATGATTCCTTCTGATGCAAAAAAGCCCAAAGATGGACGCAGTGATAAAAATAAAACCAGTAATTGAGGGAGTACGCGCATGATTACAGGCGAGCTTAAAAATAGAGTTGACAAGCTGTGGGAGATGTTCTGGACGGGCGGCCTAACAAACCCGCTGGACGTTATTGAGCAAATTACATATCTCATGTTTATTCGCGATCTCGACCAGACCGACAACACCCGCCAAAAAGAAAGCGGGATGCTTGGCATCCCTTACACCAGTATGTTTGCCGGAAAAGAATACTTGAAATGGTCTGTCCTGCAGGACAAGCCTGCCGAAGCCATGTATCAGACTATGCAGGGGGAAGTGTTCCCGTTTATAAAAAAACTCAACGGCAACAGCGGAACCTATGCCAAATACATGGCTGATGCAATTTTCAAAGTACCCACACCTCAGCTTTTAGAAAAGCTTGTGACGGCGCTGGACGATATGTACGCCCTAATCGAAACCATGCGGGATAAGCAGGACGCACGGGGCGATTTGTACGAATACATGCTCAGTAAGCTCTCCACGGCGGGTACCAACGGCCAGTTCCGCACGCCGCGCCACATCATCCGCATGATGGTGGAGCTGTTGGATTTACAGCCGGGCGACACGATTTGCGACCCGGCCTGCGGCACCAGCGGCTTTCTGGTATCGGCAGGCGAATATCTGAAAGAACACTATCTTGAGGAGATTTTCTATAACAAGGCCGCCAAGGCTCATTATGACAGCACCATGTTCACTGGTTACGACATGGACAGAACCATGCTGCGCATCGGCGCCATGAACATGATGACCCATGGCATCACCAACCCGCATATCGAATATAAGGACAGTCTGTCTGATCAGAACACAGACACGGGCAAATACACAAAAATACTAACCAATCCACCTTTTAAAGGCAGTCTCGACTATGACATCGTTTCCACCGACCTCGCGAAAGTTACCAAGACTAAAAAGACCGAGCTGCTGTTTCTGGCGCTGTTTCTCAGGATGCTGAAAAACGGCGGGCGCTGCGCGTCCATTGTACCCGACGGCGTGCTGTTCGGTTCCTCCACGGCGCACAGGGATATCCGTAGGGAGATTGTGGAGAACCACCGGCTGGAGGCCATCATCTCCATGCCCTCCGGCGTGTTCAAGCCCTATGCCGGGGTGAGCACCGCTGTGATTGTGTTCACCAAGACCGGCGCGGGCGGCACCGACAAGGTATGGTTCTATGATATGCAGAGCGATGGTTACAGCCTAGACGATAAGCGCACCGCTCTTGGCAGCAGCGATATCCCGGATATCATTGCCCGCTTTCATGCGCTGAAAGATGAAGAAGCGCGGGTACGCACCGAGCAGAGTTTTCTTGTACCCAAAGCTGAGATTGTGGGCAACGACTACGATTTATCGATCAATAAGTATAAGCAGAGCGCGTATGTGGAGGAGGAGTACCCCCATCCACTGGAGATTATGACCGAGATCAACGAGCTGGAGATGGAGATTACCGCAGGCCTTGCAGAACTGGAGGAGTTGCTGCGTGGGTAAGTGGAAGGATGTGTGTTTAGGGGAAGTTTTTCCGTACATACGCAATGGTGCAAGTATCAAGCAAGAAGATAATGCAACTGGATATCCAATAACAAGAATTGAGACGATTGCGGATGGCTCAATAGACCGCAATAGAATGGGTTATGCAAATATTGATTCGATAGAGCAATATTCAGATTTTGTTTTAGAAACTGGAGATATTTTGATGTCTCACATAAACAGTGTAAAGCACTTGGGGAAGACGGCGTTATATGTGCAACAAGACGATGAGAGTATCATTCATGGAATGAATCTCTTGAACTTGCGAGCTGATTCAGATGTTTTGAGTAGTGTTTTTGCTCATCGTTTTTTTAACTCGTATTATTTTAAGAAGCAATTACCCAATATCACTAAAGATTCTGTTAATCAGTCGAGTTTCAATATTACTGCGTTAAAAAAACTTCTAATTCCCCTCCCGCCGTTGCCGGTGCAACAACAAATCGCAGATGTGCTTGACCACGCCAGCGCCCTCATCGAAAAGCGCAAGGCGCAGATAGATAAGCTGGATTTACTGGTGAAATCGCAGTTTATTAAGATGTTTGGTGACCCGGTGGCGAACCCGAAGGGTTTTCCGACAAAGTGTTTTATTGATGTAGTAAAGCTACAGAGGGGACACGACTTACCTGTGCAAAACAGAGATTTGTCAGGAAATATCCCTGTATATGGGTCTAATGGTATTTTAGGTTTCCATTCTGAAAGCAAAACAAAAAACGGCATTATTACAGGGCGATCCGGAACAATCGGAATTGTCAACCATTGCAAAGGGGACTTCTGGCCGCTAAACACTACTTTATACTCGGTTGAAACACATGGTAATAATATTGTTTATCTTAAATACTTGCTGGGGTATTTTTCACTTGAAAGATTTTATGATGGCACTGGTGTTCCAACGCTCAATAGGAATGTAGTACATAAAACAAAGTTGATTGATGTGCCTTTAGAAAGTCAGACAGTTTTCGCCAATTTCGTCCACAAGGTCGAAGCGCAAAAATCCTTTCTTCGGCAATCCCTTGCCAAACTGGAGCAAAACTACAAATCCCTGATGCAGAAATGCTTCCGGGGAGAGAGATATTCTAACACAATCATGAACAAGAGGATGGATTATTATGGCACGTGATCTCACAACATCAAAAATTGATCGTCAAAATATTCTTAACAACGAAACAGCTATTGTTGAGATTCAAAGAAATGCCAATATTTCCGGCATTATGTTTGAGGGAAAATATCGGTTTTCAAAAAATATGGTGGCTCAGTTTTTTGATGTTGATATAAGAACGATTGAAAGATATGTCAGTGATTTTACAGATGAGTTGACTTCCAATGGGTATGAGATTCTTCGAGGACAAAGGTTGAAGGATTTTATTGATTGTACCAAGTCCTTTGATGTTCCCGACATTAATGTCGGGAACATCAGCAGCAAAACACCACAGCTCGCTTTGTTTGACATAAGATCATTTCTGAATATGGCAATGCTTCTTGTGGAAAGTGAAAATGCACGTGTGTTACGCAAAGCTATGTTGGATATCGTTATTGACCTAATTAATCAAAAAACTGGCGGCGCTACTAAATATATAAACCAAAGAGATAAAGACTTTATTGGAGCATATTTACAAGAAGAAAATTATCGCAGAGAATTTACAGATGCTTTACGCGATTATGTTGATATGGGAAACTTTAAATATGCAATTTTTACTGATATGATTTACCAGAGTATTTTCAAAGAAAAGGCCCGCGAATATCGAGAAGTTTTGAAGTTGCATAAAAACGATAAAGTAAGAGACACCCTTTATTCGGAGATTTTAGATTTAGTTGCGTCCTACGAATGTGGTCTCGCAGAGACCATCAAAGCAAAATCAATAGCATTAAACCGTAAACTAAGTAACTGGGAAACGCAAGAATTGTTTAAGGATTTTGAAAACCTACCACACTGGAAACCGCTTATTGCACGTGGGCGGGATAAAATGGCCAGCCGCGATTTAGCACTGCGAGATGCTTTCCATAAGCAATTAGAAGAGTATATACGGCCGTTAGAACGTGCTGAATACGAGCGTTTTCTTGGGGCTGAAGGCGATGAAATTGAGCGTTTGATGCAAGAGAACAAAGATAAAATCAAAGAGATTCAAACATCAGACTTAGATGTGTTGATGAACGAGAATGAGAATGTTTTGAAAAGGTTAAAGGAGCGTGAATAGCATGCTTGAATTGTGCTATATCACGTTAGATGAAGCGAGCGAGATTCATAGAAAAACAATTGAGAAAAGTGGCGGCGGAGCGACTGGCCATTTTGATTTAGGTAGAATAGATAGTGTTTTGCAAAACATTCAAAATGATGATTATTATCCCGATTTTGCAGATAAGTTGACACACCTTTTCTTCTGCACTTGTAAATTTCATTGTTTTCAAGATGGCAACAAGCGATTAGCTATAACTCTATCGGCACAATTCTTATTATCTAATGGCTATATGGCTATTGCCAGTTCATTTTTTAGAAATATGGAGAATATAAGCTACCATGTTGCTGCCGGAAAGATAGATAAAGAATTGCTGAGGCGAATAATGGCTTCAATATTAAACAGTACATACGACACCGATGAAGAATTGAAACTTGATATCTTGCGTGCAATCTCTTAAAAGATGGAGTGACCGCCATGTCCACAAACTTTGATTTTCTAACAAAAGACCCGCAATTTGAACCTTTTGCCGAGGCTGCCATCTCGGCAGAGCGTGTGCTGCCCATTTCGCCCGCGCTCTGCGCCACGGCCTGCCGCACGGCGCTGGAGTTTGCGGTTAAGTGGGTCTACAGCGTGGACGGTTCCCTTGTAAAACCCTATGAGGACAAGCTGGTCACCCTTATCAGTTCTGAAGATTTCAAAGACTTGATTCCTTCCGGCATGATCGCTAAGCTGGATTATTTGCGGCGCATCGGCAACAATGCCACCCATAACTCCAAAGGCATTAGCCGCGATCAAGCGGTGCTGGCGCTGCAAAACCTTCATAGTTTTTTAGATTTTGTTGCCTATTGCTATGGAATCGACTATACAGAGGTTCCGTTTGATAAGGCGCTGTTAGATATTGAAACAAGAACGCCGATAGCAACTCCGGCAGAAGTGAATTTTCAAACTTTATTGGACGAGAACTTCCCAAAACGAGAGAAGCTTACCGCAAAACGCGTGGCGCAGCTTAAGCAGGGCTATACCATCAAGCCTATGGATATGACCGAGGCACAGACCCGCAAGGCATACATTGATGTGATGTTACAGGATGCGGGCTGGCAGCGCGGCCCCAACTGGGTGGATGAATATCCGATTGACGAGATGCCCAATAAAGCAGGCAAAGGCTTTGCTGACTATGTGCTGCTGGGCGACAACGGTCTGCCTTTGGCTGTTATCGAGGCCAAGCGCACCAGCGTGAGCGTAGAAAAAGGCCGCCAGCAGGCGGTGCTGTACGCCGATTTTCTGGAAAAGAAGCATGGTCAGCGCCCTATAATATTTATGACCAATGGTTATGAAACCCGCATCTGGAGCGATAGGTATTACCCGGAGCGGCAAGTTTCGGGCATTTACTCCAACCGGGATTTGGAAAAGCTGTTCAATATTATGCGTGACCGCACACCGCTCAGGGCGGTAAAAATCAACGATGATATATCCAACCGCTATTATCAAAAAGAAGCGATACAAGCGGTATGTGATGCTTTCGGTGAGCGCAACCGCCGCAAGGCGCTACTGGTGATGGCGACCGGCAGCGGAAAGACCCGCACGGTTATTTCACTGGCCGATGTGCTGATCCGCCACGGCTGGGTGAAAAACCTGCTATTCCTTGCTGACCGCAACGCGCTGATGACGCAAGCCAAGCGAGCCTTTCATAACCAGCTTCCCAACCTCTCGCTATGCAATCTCACCGAGGGCAAGGAGGAGGCTAACGCCCGTGCGGTGTTCTCCACCTACCAGACCATGATGAACTGTATCGATGCAACCCGCGATGAAAAGGGTGAACGGCTGTTTACGCCGGGACATTTTGACCTCATTATTGTAGATGAGGCGCACCGCAGCATCTATAACAAATACAAAGACATCTTCACCTATTTTGATGCGCTGTTGGTGGGGTTGACTGCCACGCCCAAAGACGAGATCGACAAGAACACCTATGGCATCTTTGATTTGGAAAGCGGCGTACCTACTTATGGCTACGAGTTGTCTCAGGCCGTGCAAGACGGATATCTGGTTGATTTTATCTCCATTGAGACCGAGCTGAAATTCATGACCAAGGGGATTGCCTATGACGAGCTTTCCCCGGAGGAGCAGGAAGAGTATGAGAATACTTTTGCCGACGAGGACGGCAATCTGCCGGAAAGCATAGATTCCAGTGCCCTGAACGAATGGCTGTTTAATAGCGACACCATCCGAAAGACGCTGCACACCCTGATGCAGCATGGCCAGCGGGTGGAATACGGTGAAAACATCGGCAAAACCATTATCTTTGCCAAAAACCACAACCATGCCGAAAAAATCCTTGAGGTGTGGAATAAAGAGTTTCCTGATTACCCTGCTCACTATGCGCGGGTAATTGATAACTATACCAACTACGCCCAAAGTCTGATCGATGATTTTTCGGAGAAGAGTAAGCTGCCGCAGATTGCCATTTCGGTGGATATGCTGGATACAGGCATTGATGTACCGGAAATTCTCAATCTTGTATTTTTCAAAAAAGTGATGAGTCGGGCGAAGTTCTGGCAGATGATCGGTCGTGGTACCCGGATCTGCGAGGGGTTGGTTGATGGCGAAGACAAGCGGCAATTCTATATCTTTGACCCGTGCGGCAACTTCATTTTTTTCCGGCTGCACGCAAAAGGTAAAGAAGCTGGAACCGTTGTCACTTTGCAGGAGCGTATGTTCAACACAAAGGTGGAAATGGTGTACAAGCTTCAAGAGCTTGCCTTCCAAACCGAGGGACTACAAAACTACCGCAAAGAGTTGGTGCAGGATTTGGTAAGACAGGTAAAGGCTTTGCCAAGGGATAACTTTGCTGTCAAGCAGCACCTGCGCGTCATAGATAAATATCTAACCGAGATGGATTTTGAAACCCTTACGTACGAGAATACGCTGCAAATCGCCGAGCATATTGCTCCCCTGGTGTTGCCAACCGGCGATGACATTGCGGCGGCGCGGTTTGATATGCTCATCTATCAGATTGAGCTGGCGATGCTGTCTGAGAAAAGTAGCAAGAGGGCAAAAAACGACGTGGTTCACAAAGCAAGGGAGCTTTCAAAATACGGTACGATTCCAGCCGTTGCACAGCAGCAGGACCTTATTGAGCAAATCGTACATAATGATTATCTGGAACGGGCTGGTATTGCGGATTATGAGGACATCCGGCTGAAACTGCGGGATTTGATTAAGTTCATACCGGAGAAAGACCGGGTGCGCTATGATACTGACTTCACGGATGATGTTTTATCCATGGAGTGGAGAGAATCCC
>JAVEYA010000051.1:0-15529 GCA_034003745.1 Clostridia bacterium | reverse complement strand
CTCATCCAAACAAATTTCATTTGGAGTAACATGGCAGTCAAATGCCAATAGTGTTACGCTTGATTCCTGAGCGTCTTTCATCGCTTTCCCGAATGCGGAATGCGTCCGCCAATTCGGCGTGAGAAAACGGACATTTTTCATCTGGATTATAAAAACTAAAAAGGCCAGGTAGTTCTCCGCCGCTGCACGGCATAACTCATAAATATGCTTTACGCCCCGTTGTGTCGGTGCATCCGGGAACAGGACAATACCGTCTTCCTCAAGCGTAACGCCCTTCACTTCCACAAAAGCCTTTTGCGAGCCGTTTTCTATATAAAAATCGAACCGTGAATCACCGTAGCGTGTTTCCGACTTCAGAACCGTATAAGGTCCCTCCAGGCCGGGAAGCTGGAGGGATCTTTTTTCTATTGCTTCACGGAAGACTTTATTCGGGGCAAGGGAGTCCATATTGATCATTCTGCCGGGTTTTTCAACGCTGATAAGGGTATAGCGGGTTTTGCGATCAGGCCGAAGGTCTTCTTCCAAGTATACAGTGCAGCCCGGCACAAGCAGTTCCCGGCATCGTCCCGTATTCCTTACATGGGCTGTTACTGTTTCACCTTCCAGTTCACATATGGCAATAAATCGATTGGGCCTTTGCCAAAAAAGGGCTCTTTGTACATTCGCGTATTTCATAGTTGTTTGTCACCTTCCCAAATTATATAATTCTAAGCGAAACAGGGCTTTTCCCTGGGGAAGAGCGATGCCTTTTTTTAGATGGGAGAGTATGGTACTATCAAAATAATAATTCAGACTGGAGGCAAACGATGAGTATTGTGATAAGAGGATTTACATACGAGGATATTCCGGCTATGCTTATGATTTGGAACGAGATCGTTGAGGATGGAATCGCCTTCCCCCAGATTGAACTCCTGGATGAAAAAAGCGGAAAGGATTTCTTTGAAAGCCAATCTTTTACGGGGGTAGCAATCGAACAGGAGACAGGCAAAATAGTCGGGTTATATATCCTACACCCCAATAATGTAGGCAGATGCGGGCATATTTCTAACGCGAGTTATGGGGTAAAAGGTGATGAACGCGGAAAGAAAATCGGCGAGACTTTGGTTTTGCACTGCATTGCTAAGGCGAAGGAACTGGGCTTTAAAATATTGCAGTTTAATGCTGTCGTAAGTACAAATACAGCAGCTCTGCGCTTATATAAAAAGCTGGGTTTTGTCCAGCTCGGTGTTATTCCTGAAGGCTTTCTTATGAAGGATGGAAGCTATCAGGACATTATTCCGCATTATTATGTGCTGTGACACGAACCGGCTTTGCTTTCCTTTATAGAGAAGCTCACGCCGGCCGCTAAAGCGCTTAATAAAATATCGGCCAGCCACATAACGGTATAACTGTTTGTCATCTCAAAGCAGATGCCGCCAAGCCAGGCTCCCAAAAAGCCCCCTATTTGATGGATAAAAAAGACAAATCCAAATAATGCAGCGATACTTTTAGCCCCGTAAATCCTGTTTATTATTCCGGCTGTGGGGGGAACGGTGGCGGCGCCTGAGAAGCCCAATAACGCGGTGAATATAGTTAAGACAAGAACAGTTTTAGGCAGTATCAGGAAAGCCAGAATGGTCAGCGGCCTCAGCGCATAAAAAAATCCAAGCACATTTTTCATTTTGAACCTGTCGCTCAAGCTTCCGCTTAAAATGGAGCCGGCTATTGTGGTGAAGCCATAAATTGAAAAGGCGTAGGCGGCGGACTCAGATGAAAATCCAAAGGATAAAAATTGTGTGGGGAGATGGTTGGTGATGAGCGCCATATGAAAACCGCATGTAAAGAAGCCGATCATAAGATAGGTGTAGGTTCTGCTCTTTAAAGCTGTCCTGAACAAGGCCTTGATATCTATCTTTTCGGTCTGAGGCTGTGCTGGAGGCGCAGTTCCAACGGCTTCAGGAATGGGCCCGGCTTTACTCCCCAGAAAAATCGATATAGGAAGCATCAGCAGTGCAGGGAGGGACAGCGTCATCATCCCCTGCATCAGGCCTCCGGCTTTAATCAATGAATTAATGACCGGAGACATTACGATGTTGCCGATACCGATACTTGCGTTCACGATTCCCGAAACGGTCGAAACCGCCCGGAGCGGAAGCTTGGGCGTGATGGCTCCCACGATGACCCCATAAGAAAGGGCCCCTGTGCCGGCGGGGAGAATGAATCCCAAACACAGCATCAGGGAAAATGCTGATTTGGAAAACGGTATAAGGATGATTCCGGCAAGCATAAGGAGGACGCCGGTTACCAGAACAGATAAGCTTCCTTTTTTTGCAGCCATAATGCCGAACAGCGGCTGAACCAAGCCGAACATCAGCTGCCCCACAGCTAATACAAAACTTATGGAGGTAAAGGATATCCCTGCGTTATCTATAATCGAATCCAGCATAATGCCGTAATTGTTTCGTACGCTGGAATTCATTGCATAAATAAAGCTTGCGCCAATGGTCAGAAGAATCGCCCGAAAAACTATGCTGACGTTAGTTTTGGTTTGTATCATGATGTTCCTCCCGCTGTCCGCTATCGTCATCCATTTTACCTTTAATCCAATTTTTCGAAAAGAGGGAAACCGCTGTGAAAAAACGGATATGGAAAGAATCCGCCGCATTTCTTGCGGCAACCTTTGGGGTGACCTGGCTTTTTTGGTTTGGAGCGTACTTTAATGACGCCCCTGCTTCCGCACGCCTTATTATGCTTGGAACAGCGGCCCCTTCCGTGATGGGAATATTTTTTACAGTTGGGTTTGGAGGAAAACCGGAACTTCAGGCGCTCTTCCGTTCTGCACTGCACTATAAGGCTCCGCGAATAGGGTGGGTTTATGCAACGCTGCTTTTTCCGGTAGTTTTACTATGCGCCTGTGCGGTTTTCGCAGTTACAGGGGGGATCCTCCCTTCTGCTCAGTTTCCCCTATGGTTTCTGCCGCTGGCCTTTTTTTATATATTTATTTGCATGGGGCCACTGGGGGAGGAGTTAGGCTGGCGTGGCTTTTTACTGAAACGCTTTTTGCCTGAGTGGGGTGTTATAAAATCCGGACTGATCGTGGGACTGATTTGGTCGGCCTGGCATTTGCCGCTCTTTCTAATGCCTGATGGGATCCAGAACGAACTGGCGAAAATGGGGCTCGGGATTGCTGTATCCGGTTATTTCCTGTATACGACCTGTATATCCTTATTAATGAGTGTTCTTTATGACCGGACAGACGGGAATCTGCTCCTTTGCATGATTTTCCACACGGTTTGCAACCTGTCGTTGGGCGTGGCTCCGCTTATCCTGATAGAAAGCGGAGGGGCAATTCTGTTAATGATTCTTCTTTTTACCACGGTCTTCATTTTAAGAAAGACTGTAGGGAAACGGTTACAAAGTGAATCTTTCTGAATTACAAGGTACGGTTAATATGAAGACAACAAAGTATCTGCTCACCGGGATAAAAAAAATATATCCCACCAATTATGGTAGGATAATCCACAAACCCTTTAAAAATTTTGGGATAGGTTATTTCTTTGAAGTCATATCCGGTAGAGGAACGCCGCTGCTTCAGCGCGGGTGGCCGGCGCACGGGGGTTCAGTTTATCCCCGGAGCCGGCGATAAGCCCTTCTTTGACCAGGGTGATTATGCTGACGGTGGCATACTCGGCAACATCGTCTTTATCGCTGAATTTATCCAGGACAGCGGTATCGCCTGCCGCTTTAAGTCCTTTGAATTTCTCCAGCGCCCGGAGGGTCATCACCATCATATCCTGCCGGGAGATATTTTTCTTTGGGTTGAACTGGTTGTTTCCGCTGCCTGCGGCGATGCCCAGCTCTTTGGCGATGCCCAGGACTTCATAATAGTTGGCGTCCGGTGATACATCGTCAAAGTTGCTGTCAAATTTCGCCGTTAGTCCCAGCGTCTTTAGAAGGAGAGCAAGATAGTCTGCTCTGGTGATATTGATATTGGGGGAGAAGGTATTCTTTGAAGTTCCGGCAATAATCCCTTTGGAGGCCATCACTTCAACCGATTTCCTCGCCCATTCCGCGCTGCTCAGGTCGCTGAAGATCATATGCACATAGGCCACGGCGTACCGGCTGAAATGGGTAGTTGAAAAGATTACTGCTCCGCTGGCGGAATCATATCTCCCGTTAGGGACGGAAACAGCGTTGCCGGAACCGTCGATATACCAAATGACGATGTGTTCCGGGTCATTTAGCTCTGCCGCTGTCGGCGTATACGGTATGGATACCGTTACCGGGGCGTTGGGGTTATTCCAGCCGGTCTGCCGGCCGTCGATGGACAGGGTGAGCTGTACCAGCGGCCTGTCGCCTATGGCGGCTTTGGTGTCCTCCGGCAGGCCGGTCTTGTCGCCCTGACCGATGGAGATTTCCGCCTTGTTTCCGCTTATTCCCGAAACGCCTGTCAGCATATTTGAGGAAACGGTGATGCTGCCTGTAGCTGTATGGAGAGTCAGTGCGCCTTCTATCCCGGTTGTGGACAGCTCCGGAACCGGGATACCGACAGAATAGGTATTCACGTCGGGAATAGAGGGCGCGGTGATAATAATTTCACCCGACGCGAGCTTCTGGGAGCCTGTATCTATGGACGCGGCTCCGCTGTCTTTATTGACCGTGACGGGAAGGGTCGTCACATTGTCATCTCCCGCTTTCACGTCCGCATTATACGTTGGCGCTGCCGGTGTTGGCGGCGTGCTGTCGTCTCCGCTGTCAGTACCCGAATCATCCGGCATCCATCCGGCATAGACTGTCATATTGGCGTTGACCGCCGTTGCAGAGGTAAAGTGCGTACCGGAGCCGTTTTCTCCCGTATACCAGCCTCCAAAGGTATAGCCGGTCCTCGCCGGATTGGGCGGCCAGCTGCCGCTTCCGATACTTTCACCCCCGTTGACGGTTTTCGTAGCATAAATCGAGCCGTTCGAGCTGAAGGTGACGGTATGGGTGATAACCGGCGCCGCGGGGTTAATCACCAGACCGTCCGTGATGATTTGGCTGTATGAAGCGTAGGTTTCGTCCTCGGCTCGGGAAATCACAACATTATAGATTCCGGGCTCAATGGGGTCAACGTCACCGGAGCCCTGGTTATAAGTAATCGTAAATCCTGTACTAGGCGTGCCACTGATAACAAAGGCTTTGGCGGAGCCGTCATAGGTGAATGTCTGCACGGATTCCGCAATGGAGACAGGTGTTTTTGCCCACTTGGCGAAAAGGGTCACATCGCTGGCGCCTAATATTACCAAGGTAGCGCCTGCGCTGTAGCTGTCCCCGCTTCCATCGGCGGCAGTGTTCCAAGCGGCGAAGATATGGCCGTCTTTTTCCAGGTTTCCGGTGTTGCCCGATACGGTGACGGCTTCCCCTTGTTCGTACAGTCCGTCATCCGTCGGCACGCTGCCTCCGGCGCTGCCGTTTCCGTCATAGGTTATGGTAACCAGCGGAAAAGCGGGATAGCCGTTCCATGTGCCTTCGTCAACTCCAGGAAAACCCGTCTTATCCCGAAGGTAATGCACCTTGAAATCCGCCGCGCAATTAGCAAACACATCCGTACCCATAGTCGGAGCATCCCCCATAAATCTTACGCTTGTTAAGTTGCTGCATTCATAAAAAGCGGAATTGTTGATGGTGGCCACGCTGCCCGGAATGGTGATGCTTTGTAGGCTGCTGCAGTTCCTAAAAGCAACAATGCCGATGCTGGTCGGCACACCCTCGATAATGGTGACGCTTTCCAAGCTGCTGCAATTATAAAAAGCGCCAGTGCCGATACTAATCACGCTGCCCGGAATGGTGATGCTTTGTAGACTGCTGCAGCTCTGAAAAGCGTCACCGCCGATGGTGGTCACGCTGGCGGGGATGTCTATACCCGTTAAGCCGCTGCAACCACCAAAAGCATTGGGACCAATGGTGGTTACCCCAAGGGAGATGTTTATGCCCGTTAAGCTGTTGCAACCATAAAAAGCCTGTTGACTAATGGTCGTCATACTGCTGGGAATGGTGACGCTTTGTAAACCGGTGCAATACGAGAAAGCGTGCCAGCCTATGCTGGTCACACCCTCGGGGATAGTGACGCTTGTTATTGCAGTATTGCTTTGAAAGGCACTGCTGCTGATAATTTTTACTGCTGTCTCGCTGATGGTGGCGGGAATCACCACCGCGCCGCCGAGACCGGTATAGCCTGTAATCCTACCTGTGCCGTTAAAGGTAAAATCCTCTTCCGGCGACGCCGCGAGAGCGGTATGCGTACAAACGGCCAGAACCGCTAACAGGCACACGAACAGGAGCCACGGCATTATTTTATAAAATCTTGTTTTAAGCATAGTTATCCTCCTCAACAAACTGTTTATTTTCCGCAATCACTTATCGTTCCACCAGGCTGATGATTTCACTTATCGTAATCTGGCACAGGCTGTCCCAGAATAGGGTATCGCCGTTTTCAATCCTGACGTCCTTGAACTTTTGGATATCCGCAAGGGCGCAAAAGCGGACGGCCTCCAGTCTGGGCTTCATGTCGTAGATAATCTTGTGGCGATTATCCAGCTCGATTTCCAGTGTGTAGTCCCCAAAGGGCGTTACCTTCACAATTCTGGACATCTCTCTCCCTCCTCCCGGCGCACAGCAAAAACTCCGCCATGAACAGCATAGCGGAGTTTCTGAGAACCGTATATTATCGCATCCGATACTTTTTGATAGAATTCTACAATATTTTCAGCTCCAGCGCTTTGCGGACGGCCGCCGCGCGGCCCGTGACGTTCAGCTTGCGGTAGATGGCGGTGATATTTTTCCTCACCGTCACCTCTGCGAGAAAAAGCGCGGCGGCGATTTCCTGATTGCTCCGGCCTTCTGTCACAAGCATCAGGATTTCGCGTTCCCGTTTGGTCAGCGCCGGTCTCGCCTCTTTGTGCGCTTGAAAGGATTTGAGGTTTTCCGCGTAGCGGGCGGTGTTTTTCAACACAAAATCAAGGTATTCATCTTTCCCGCCGGTTTGCTGCAACGCCTTCAGGATATCCAGGATATGCGCGCCGTATTCCGCAAAGGGCAACACGACACCGTCCGCCTTTCCAATCTCCAGCGCGGACAACAAGGATTCCTTGGCCCTGTCCATACCGTAAAGCCGGTGACGGGCAACAGCCGACAGAATATGCGCGTGCAGATATCCCAGTATATTGTGAAATGGGGAAAAAACCTGCTGCATCTGCTCACAGAGCACTTCCAGACTGATGAAGTCACCTTTCAGCAAAAGGTGCTTTCCGTAAGCGATATAGTTAAAGCCCATGCCCTGATAAAGTATTTCACTTTGCGCCAAATCGCCCTCGCCGAGCCATTGGCTGAAGCTGTCCTCGCGCCCCGTAATCCCGCCGATATAGCCGAAGCTGACGTCAAAAGCGCTGCTTAAAATAGGGCCGCCGGCCGCCTCCACTTCTTCCTTGAGTTCACCCATGAGCGCCAGGGCTTTATCAAATTTCCCCCGCGCCGCAAAAGCTCTTGCGATGGTAAAAACCGAACAGATTAAAACGGAAGTTTGATTTAACTCCGTTGCCTTGTGTACCGCCTTGCGTGCGTTCAGTTCGGCTCTGTCCAAGTCCCCCGTTTCGAGGCAATATTCCGCCTCCAGCAGGTCGTCAAAACCTCTGCCGCAGCCCCCGGCCATTTCGGTATAATATTGGAACATATCCTGTACGAGTTCCTTCGCTTGAAGAAATCCTCCCGTCTCGCGGTAGTACAGATACAGGGAGTGGGGGGAGCCGAAGGTGATAATTTTTCTTTCGTTGGCGATATGTGAGCGCCCGCCGAGCAGAGCGTGGGCTTTTTTGAACCTTTCCAGCATCAGGGGCGCATTATTAAAGGCGATATAGGCCCGGATCAGTTCGATTTCTCCATGGACGCGCCGCAGCATACCGGAAGTCAGACCGGAGTCGCCCTCATAATACCGCTCCAATTCCGACAGCAGGCGGGAGCCGGCGTCCCTGTCCACATTCGTAACAAAAAAACCCGCGTAGGCAAGATAACCGATGGGGTGGCGGCGTTTTGCCTCCTCCGGAATTTGTTCAAACAGCTCCAGAATGTACTTGGGACTGCTGTCCATAATCAGGGTGATGCCGGCGCTTTTTTCAAATTCGTCCAGTATCAGGTCATATTCCCGCGCTTTGTTCAGATACTTTAACCCCGCGAGGGTATCTCCGTTCCGGATGCACCACTCCCCCGAGCGTTTATACAGTTCTTTCACGCCAATTTCGGGTGTTTCTTCCTCAAGCAGCTTTTGTAAGTAACCGCCGAACACGTTATGGATGCGGTAAACATCCTCTTGCTTATCATAGCGGATGAAGGAGTTACCGTAGCTTTATTTTTTGGAGAATTTTTTCCGCGGCCCTTTCATCCGTAACATAGACCGCCTGCCGTGGGGTAAAGTTGTCGAGGATGCACAGGGACTTTAGCAGCCGTACCTCCTTAGGTGCATACCGCTTCATGACCGCAGCTTCAATCAACCGTTCCATGCTTTGCCCTGCCGAAACTCTGCCTGTTTCGGCATAATCCTGCATCATTAAATAGACAGCGGAGACCCAGCCTTCAGAAATATCATAAACCTGTTTTGCGGTTTGATCGGATATATTATGGCCGTAAAGCTTGAAAAAATTTTTTATTTCAGGTGCGGTAACCTCAAACAGGCTGCTTTTTATCAGATGGCAGTATCCCTTCAGGAGCAGCTCGTCAATATGGAGTTCCGGCATCGTCCTGGAAAGAATCAGGATATGGAAGCCCTTTATGTTTGCCCGCACCAGCCGTTCAATCAGCCTGTCCAGTTCCGGCGTATGGGCGTTATGATAGTCGTCTATGACCAAAACGGAGTCGGTCATGTAGGTAAGGTCTTCGATGAGGCGAAGAATCTTGTCCCTTTGCGGAGCGTCAACGGGGAAGCCGAATGTCCGCAGCTGCCTGCCGGTCTCCGGCTGGACCTTGGAGAGCTGGCTTGTAAAAGCGTCCCAGATAAACTGAGGGGAGGATTCGTCGCTGTCCACCGTCAGCCATATATATCGAAAGGCCCCGTCGTTAAGGAAATCCCTTGCCGACGTGGTCTTGCCGTATCCCATAGCCGCTACCGCCAGGGTCAGCGGGTAATCGAATAGTTTTTCAAACTCTGTTTTGATATGTTCACGTTTTAGAATAGACTGCTGCATTGGAAATTATCGCCGCCTTTCTTCGGGAAAAGGGCGCCTTGTCCAGCGCTCCTTCGGACCTCCGCAATCTACTTTATTATAATACAAAATAATCTAAAAAATTTACTTTTCAGACAGCCCAATCCAGAAGCGCCTGGAAATTTTGGGGATATATTAATCTCTATAAATCAGCTTAACCGAACAATCATCAGGGAAGCGCCGCAGGCGTTGTTGAGCAGCGCGGCGCCGCCGGCCGGCAGGGGCGCGAACATTTGCAGGGAAACCGTCGCATCCGTGGGCAGATTGACCTCGATTTCAATTGATAGTGAATAGCAATTTCCGCTTCATTTTATCAAGTGTCTTTAGCCAAAGCAAAATAAAGATGCTTGTTCCGGCAGATACTATTCTAAAGTGAGATGAAAAGGAGATGGTCGCTTGTATCCGGATAAGGTATTCTATGAGCCGGCAGCGCTTGATTATGAGCTGGGCAAGAAAATGCGGGAAAAATTCATCCAGGTCCCCTGGATTCCCATTGAAAGCCATAACAGGATTGAAGAACTGCGCAAAAATGAAAATCAGGAATTCCCCAAAATGAAGAGACACCTGATTATCGGCGTCCGCAAATCGCTCAAATATACGCCCAATCATAAGGTGTCTGATTTTTTGACGCCCTATACCTCATCCGGCTGCAGCGCCATGTGCCTTTATTGCTATCTGGTGTGCAATTATAACAAATGCGCTTATCTCAGGTTGTTTGTCAACCGGGAACAGATGATGGATAAACTGATCAAAACGGCCAACCATTCGGAAAAAGACCTTGTTTTTGAAATCGGCAGCAATAGCGATCTGGTATTGGAAAATACCCTTACGCAAAATCTGGAGTGGACCATTGAAGAATTCGGCAAAAATGAAAAAGGTTTTCTTACCCTCCCCACCAAGTTTGCGATGGTGGAGCCTCTGCTTTCCTTGAACCACCGGGGTCGCATGATCCTGCGCATGAGTGTGAATCCGCAGGAAATTATCCGCAGGATTGAGTTGGGAACATCGCCTTTAACAGCGAGAATTGAGGCGCTTAACCGCATGAGCGACGCAGGATACACAGTGGGTTTATTGATCGCCCCGGTTGTTCTTGTAGACAATTGGAAGGAACTGTATAAGGAATTAATTAAGCAATTAGCAGAGCAGATCTCTGAAAAGGCTAAAAAGCAGCTGTTTATCGAAATTATTTTTATGACATACAGCTATGTACACCGCGCTATAAATCGGGAAGCGTTTCCCCAGGCAATAGATCTGTTTGACACAGCGCTGATGACCGGGAGAGGCAGGGGGAAATACTGTTATCGGGGTGAGGTCAGAGCTGAGGGGGAGCAATTTTTGAGAGAGCAGCTTTCGCGAAAGCTAAGACATGTGCCAATCATCTATGTGGTTTAAAATCAGTGTCTTCCAGGGAAAAACCGTTATCCTGCAAAACCTGCATAATTCTTTGGGCATGTTCGGCGCCCTGGGTTTCCACCACGGCTTCCACCTTGGCTTTGTCTATGGGCAGGTGAGCCTGGGCCCGCTCATGATTGATGGAGATGATGTTGCCCCGTTCCTGGGCGATAACCGAAAGAAAAGACTGCAGGTTGCCCGGTTTGTCCGCCATGATCGTAACCAGGCGGATATGCCGGCCGGTCTTGACCAGGCCTTTCTCAATGATCAGGGAAATAAAGTTCACGTCAATATTAGCGCCGCTTAGGACTGCGGCGACTTTCTGGTTTGAAGCCGCTAAGGCCGGTTGATGATATAGCAGCGCAGCCAGGGAGACCGCTCCCGCGCCTTCTACAATCAGCTTAGCTCTTTCTAAAAGCAACAGGATCGTGGTGGCAATCTCCTCATCATCTACGGTAACGACATCATCCAGGTATTTTTGCAGGATAGAGTAAGTCAGTCCTCCCGGAGATTTGACCGCGATGCCATCGGCGATTGTGCTGGCTGTAGGTAAAGGGCAAATCTTGCCGGCCTTTTTGGAATGAAGGTAGCAAGCGGCTCCGGCGGCTTCTACGCCGATTACTTTAATCCCGGGATTGCTTTCCTTGACCGCAATGGCTATACCTGAAGCCAGGCCGCCCCCGCCGATGGGAACGAGAATTACCCCTACATCGGGTAATTGCTCCAGGATTTCCAGGCCGACGGTGCCCTGACCGGCAATAATAGCCGGGTCGTCAAAGGCATGTACAAATGCTGCTCCGGTGAGCGCTTGTATTTCTTTGGCTTTCTGAAAAGCGTCGTCATAGACCTGACCGTGTAAAATGATCTCAGCCCCATAATTTTTAGTGGCCAATGCTTTGGAGATAGGGGTGCCTTCGGGCATAACGATGGTGCTCTTAATGCCTGCACGGATGGCCGCGAAGGCTACCCCCTGGGCATGATTGCCGGCTGAAGCGGCAATGACGCCCCTTTTCTTTTCAAGAGAGGTGAGGGAAGAGATTTTATTGTAAGCGCCCCGGATTTTAAAGGAGCCTGTTTTTTGCAAGTTCTCCGTTTTAAGATAGGTTTGAACCCCCGTCATATTCGTAAAGGTTGTGGAGAAGTCCAGACTTGTCTTATGAATGATCCCCTCCAGATTTGCCCCGGCAGTCCTGATCTCTTTTAGATTTACCACTGCTATCCCCCCTGCGCTTTTTTATCCACTTTCATTATAAAGTATAAATGGCAGAGAAAGCAAAGCGGGTCCGGGGAATCCGGACCCGCTTTGCTTTTAGATTTAAGCAGAGCCAACTCTTATCAGAATCAAATTTGCCTGTACCGGCGGGTCATTGGCGACAAAAACATCGTTACCTGACGTATTGACCAGTTGTATCAGCGTGGTTTCAGTGACCAAAATGAGCGCGCTGCCGTTAAGCTGCCCTGTAACGATGGGGGAGTCACCAGGAATAGTGGCAACATTCAATTCAAATTGAACGTATGTGCCGGGCCCGGCGCCCTCTGTAGCGACCCACCATGTTGCATAATACAATCCAGGTTCGCTGAGGGTCAATCCATTGGTGGTGAAGAGGATACCTCCTGCACTGATCCTTAACGTATCAAAGGGTACGATATCGCCATCATCAATTGTGATGCCGTTACCGGTGAGGAGCTGTAACTGCGCAGCAATTCCAGGCTGTTCGGGACCGGTATCACCGGTAGGTCCTGTCGGTCCAATGGGGCCGGTGTCGCCAGTAGGTCCTGTCGGTCCAATGGAGCCGGTGTCGCCAGTAGGTCCTGTCGGTCCAATGGGGCCGGTGTCACCAGTGGGTCCGGTCGGTCCAATGGGGCCGGTGTCGCCAGTAGGTCCGGTGGGTCCAATGGGGCCGGTGTCGCCAGTAGGTCCGGTGGGTCCAATGGGGCCGGTGTCGCCAGTAGGTCCGGTGGGTCCAATGGGGCCGGTGTCGCCTGTAGGTCCGGTGGGTCCAATGGGGCCGGTTTCGCCGGTAGGTCCGGTGGGTCCTATGGGGCCGGTGTCGCCGGTAGGTCCGGTGGGTCCAATAGGCCCTGTATCACCTTGGATGCCTTGTGGCCCGGTCGGTCCGGTAGGTCCGATGGGTCCAGTATCACCTTGAATACCTTGTGGGCCAGTCGGTCCGGTAGGTCCTTGCGGACCTGTTGGACCTCCGCTGGGTCCCGTGGGTCCGGTAGGTCCCTGAATGCCCTGAGGCCCCGCGGGACCTGCTACACCAGCGGGACCTTGGAGTCCCGCCGGGCCAGGAGCACCAGGAGCACCAGGAGCGCCAGGAGCACCAGGGGCGCCAGGAGCGCCAGGGGCACCAGGAGCGCCAGGAGCGCCAGGAGCGCCGGGAGCGCCGGGAGCACCAGGAGCGCCGGGAGTGCCAGGGGGTCCGGGGGGACCGGGGGGACCCGGCGGGCAGGGGTCGTAGCAAGGGCAGGGATCATAGTCGGGGCAAGGGTCGTAGTCAGGGCAACACTTGCACCACGACCATTTTTTTGATTGAGGGTATATGTCTTTAGAGAATTGAATGCTTTTATATTTTATTCCTGGAGTATAGTTTTTTCTCATAACGCAAACCTCCGATATTTAAGAGTCAAATAATTTGCTAAAAATAACTTGTTTCAAAGTATATTATGTAAATGACCTACTGAATGTTCGTACTCCATGTATTATTCATGAAAAAAGTCGAGATACAGGTAGGAATTGCAATCGACAGAAGCGTCCAAGAAGAATATATCGGGATCTACAAGGAAAACGGGGCGTTCCCGAACACGCCCCGCTCCTTGCCGCTATTTGCTCCAAGCGGCATTATTATATTAAACACACGATTGTAGGGATCATTTTATAGCCCCTTAGGAAATGCTAAGACCGGCGCTGGCATAGCCTGCAATGGCGGCTACCAGATCGATACCAGCCGTTACTTCTGCGGAGAACAGCAAAAGCAATCTGGTTCCTGCAGTGACGGGAATGTTCAGCCCGGTGGTGACACCGCTGCTGATATCGCCGATAGAAATTAATCCCGTGAGCGGGGGAGCCAGTGTGACCACCGCACCCGGCACCTCGACGAAGGTGTCGTCAGGCGTAGCGGATTGGAATAACTGGGCAGATACGGTTACAGTAGAGCCAATCAGGCTGAGGCCGGCGCTGATACTTAAATAACCGGCTAAGGAGGTAATAATTCCATCCCTGGGCACGGAGAACGCAAGGTTCGTCAGTCCCAGCAGACTGATTGTTCCGCTGGCAGCAGCGATGCCGGGAAGGTTAAGACCGAATCCAACCGCGGTGGAAGTGTTAAGCAACCCTCCGATTACGGTTGTCAAAGCGACAGGTGTACCGGACGCAAACGGAATAATTGCTCCGTCGCCCGCCGGTCCGATGGGTCCAGTATCTCCGGTTGGTCCGGTGTCGCCAGTCGGGCCGATGAGACCAATGGGTCCGGTGTCGCCAGTCGGTCCGATGAGACCAATGGGTCCGGTGTCGCCAGTCGGTCCGATGAGACCAATGGGTCCGGTGTCGCCGGTCGGCCCGGTGGGACCAATGGGCCCGGTATCGCCAGTCGGTCCGATGAGACCAATGGGTCCGGTATCGCCGGTCGGTCCGGTGGGACCAATGGGTCCGGTGTCGCCAGTCGGTCCGATGAGACCAATGGGTCCGGTGTCGCCAGTCGGTCCGATGAGACCAATGGGCCCTGTATCACCCTGGATGCCTTGTGGCCCGGTCGGTCCGGTGGGTCCAATGGGCCCTGTATCACCCTGGATGCCTTGTGGCCCAGTCGGTCCAGTGGGTCCAATAGGCCCGGTATCACCTTGAATACCTTGTGGCCCAGTCGGTCCAGTGGGTCCAATAGGCCCGGTATCACCTTGGATGCCTTGTGGCCCAGTCGGTCCAGTGGGTCCAATAGGCCCGGTATCGCCTTGAATACCTTGTGGCCCAGTCGGTCCGGTGGGTCCAATAGGCCCGGTATCACCTTGGATGCCTTGTGGCCCAGTCGGTCCAGTGGGTCCCTGTGGACCGGTTGGACCTCCGCTAGGTCCCGCGGGTCCGGTCGGTCCCTGAATGCCTTGCGGGCCCGTAGGGCCTGCTACGCCAGCGGGACCTTGGGGCCCCGCCGGACCGGGAGCGCCAGGAGCGCCGGGGGCGCCGGGAGCACCGGGTGCGCCGGGAGCACCGGGAGCGCCAGGAGTTCCGGGGGAACCGGGAGCGCCGGGAGTACCGGCAGGTCCCTGTGGACCGGTAGGCCCCTGAATGCCTTGCGGCCCTGTAGGTCCCGTAGGACAAAGAGGGGGTCTGGGAGGCCTGGGGGGACACGGCGGGAAAGGATCACAAGGATTGTGATTAGAACAAGGATTGCAGCCCATATTTATTCCTGTTGTATAGCTTTTTTCCATAATGAAAACCTCCAATTATTAAAGTCAGATAATTTGCCGGGAACGACTTGTTTCAAAGTATATTATGTAAATGACTGACTGAATGTTCGGATAAGCAGCTTCCACAGCAAAATCTTGAATTGATTAAGCGTAAAGTTTATAGTTAAAACAACAAAAAAAGGAGCACACATGAAGCAGAAGATTTTTGTTCAAATTCTAATTTTTATCGGTTCCGCGCTTCTTTTACTGATAGCTGGTTTTATAGACGCACCATTTACTGCGCTGTCCGGGGGCGTGTTTTATGCCCCGCTGTACTCACTATTTGTGGCGGCGGGATTATCTTTGTATCCCGGCAACAGGCATGCTGACGCTTGAATATTTTATTAAAAAAATAGACGGGCGTGTCGCAAAACGTTAGTTTAAAAACGTTGAGCGGCCCGTCCTTTTTGTTCGAGACGGGCTATAAATTACGCCAAATGCGAGTGAATTTAACCTTTGGCTCCCTGTTTTAGGCACAACAAAAC
>JAVEYA010000050.1:0-16091 GCA_034003745.1 Clostridia bacterium | reverse complement strand
ACCGATTACAAGGCTGCGAGTTTTGCTATACATAGAGGAATCGTAATTCCATTAAGCGAAGATAGTTTCTTGGCTTGGACACACGGTAGTATCCAGCATAGTGAATTGCTTGGCAATCTGAATTATTATAAGGGTAGCAGAGGGATACCTATGCCGCTTTTAGTCAAGAGGTATTATGGAAAAGCTTCCGGGGACATTTTAGTAAAAGAACTATTCATGCTCACAAAAATGAATTGGAATAGTGGGGATACCTTATATAAGCAGCTTCCCGTAACTCTTGATTTTGCTAAAACTCTATCCCGTATGTCGAAACAAGATGAAGCAATTTATGATAAGGCATATGATTTTAGATACTTTATGTAGCGAAGGAGAAGCACTATCTTTTGAGGAACAATAACTCTCTCTTGGCTCTTGGTTTTCCGTGCGGTTTGGGGTAAGGTTAGTAGCTATTAATCCGTGCCTTTTTCGCGGCGTTGGGAGAAATGCACGCACTCAAATCAGAAACCAAAGCTGAGTGGACGGCGGCAAAGACACAAGTTGAGAAATAACTGTTGAGAGGGGGTAACGAATAAATGAAGAAATATTCACCATTCGCAAGTCCCACGTTGTGGAAAGATAGTTTCGTGCTTGCGTTTATCGTTCTTGGCGGGATTGAAACCGTGATGAGCGTTATGTCTATTACTTTTGATTGTATTGGAAATGTCCCGACGAGAATCGGGATTGTGGTTGCCGCTTACGTTATACTTGCAGTCATTGTCCTGTATGTGAAATATCGCCGCGCTAAGAACAAAATAATGCTGACAATTCGAGGCATCAACGTCACGGTTGCAAAAGGTGACATCTTTAAGGCAGACGGCTGGAAACTTATTCCATTCAACGAGTATTTTGATACTCAAGTCGACGATGTTATCATTGCTAAGAGTTCGCTAAACGGTAAATACATAGAATCTCTGAGCGAAGATGACAAGAAGGAATTGAACCTGGCAATCGCTGCGGATGACAAAAGCCCATTACAGCGATATCAAAGCCAAGACGGCACGAGAACTCGATATGAGCTTGGAACAATCAAGACCTTTCGTGATATTATGATGTTGGCTCTAACCCATTTTAACGATCAACACGAAGCCCATACCAACCGCGCCGAGTACGAGCATACTCTGCGAACTATGTGGAAAGAGATTGGGCGCGTATATGCCGGAAAACCGATAACACTTCCTCTCATCGGTGCAGGGCTTACACGACTTGACGACATGGCCACAAAGCCAAATGCCGAGTTGTTAAAATGTATTATCTGCACACTACGGACAAGCACCATTACGTTCAATGCACCGATAACAATTCTCTTGACTGAGGACGCTCTGAAAACGGTAAATCTATACGAACTGAAAGGAGAACAATGATTATGGCTTACAGAAACAAGACCTATGTTGCCTTTGACGGTGACAGCGATATCAAATACTATAACCTAATGAAAGCGTGGAAGCAAAACGATAACACTGACTTCAACTTCTACGATGCCCACGATATCAATACAGCGCTTGATACAAGTTCAGAAGAAACAATCAAGAGACGGTTGCGTGAACGTATGGAAAACAGCAAAGTTTTTGTGTTACTCGTAGGGAATAACACAAAAAACTTACGGAAGCCCTATGTACGCTATGAAATCGATCATGCGATAAATTACTACAAGATTCCGATTATTGTCGTAAATCTTAATGGGCTTCGCAAACGTGACGATGACCTATGCCCACCTTCTGCAAGGGACACACTCGCAATTCATATACCGTTTGGAAACAAGACAATGCAGTACGCATTAGAGAATTGGCCTGCCAGCCACACCAAGTACATAGGTGAGGGAAAAACTGGCGCATATCACTATAACGAGAGCGTTTACACTAATCTCGGACTATAAAAATTAGGAGGGATAAAAGAATGGCGTACAGAACAAAAACGTACATCGCAGCAGATTGGGATGGCGATAAAGCCGCCATTGACAAACTGAAGGAATGGAATGACGGTGAAAAATGGAATTTATCATTCACTGACGTTCACGAGGCTACTCAATCAAGCGATGACAGCTTGAATTGTAGCATCAAAGCATCTCTCGCAAAGAGAATGGATATGTCGAAAACGTTCGTTCTCATTGTTGGAACAGACACAAAAACCAGACGGGCGGGAGAGTGTACCTATTGCTCAAATTACAACGACGGCAAGTGTAAAACTGGGCATACCATCAGCAACGATAGCTTCATTGAGTACGAGTGCAAAAAAGCCGTCCGCGATAGCGAGAACATCAAACTTGTTGTTCTGTATAATGCGGCTACCGTTGATAAGAGCAAATGTCCTGATGCAATAAAGGCGTATGGGACACATGCTCCAATGAAGAAAATGGTAAACGGCACTCACCAATGGGATTACCAATCTGTGAAAACGGCTATGGGGCAGTGATTGTACCGAACTCTAAAGTATTTTACGTGAGTAATAGCAAGAGAGAGACGGTATCCCTTGCGGGACAACGCCTCTCTCTTGCATTTCCGTATCGGTTTGGGGTATGGTTCAATAAGTTTCCCTATTAAACCGCACCTTTAAGCTCCTCACCGTTTTTTATTACTCCGTGATCTCTTTTAATCTTGGCAAGTTTTTGATCCGGATGGAAGAGCGATGAAAATCAATGATGCCTTCATCCCGCATCCGGCACATCTCCCGTGACAAGGATGGACGGGAAACATTCAGGAAATCGGCGATTTCGTTGCGCTTCATGGGCAGCATGAAAGTCAGCGTGCCCTGACGCTTATATTCCTCCAGCAAAAATGTGCTGATCCTGGCGCGCAGACTTTTCATGGCCAGGTATTCCACTTTTCTGGTCAGCATAAGCGCTCTTCCGGAAATAAGGCTCAGCATATTGGCGATCATCGTCTGATGTGGAATGCACTTTTTCTCACAATTACCGGCCAACTTATCCGGCGGCAGGAACACGACCGCACAAGGCTCTTGGGCCAGTACGGAAGCGGGCCAAACCTTATTGGCTGAAAACGCCGCCATTTCTCCAAACATGTCTCCCGGTTCCAGCATCTCCATAATAATCCTCCGGCCGGCCGCGTTCTCCTTGGTTACAGCCGCTTTACCCGTTAACAGCACGCCGATGCCGTCGAATTTATGCCCCTCCAGGGTGATAAATTCATTCTTCTGATATTTTTTTACCGTTAAATTAAAACAAGCCGTCATTTTCTCCAAATCGGCGACAGTGGTCCCTTTAAACAACGGACAAGTCTGCAATACCTGCATATATTTCATAATTTATCCAGTTTCACCCGCTTTTCGTAACTTGCGTTACCGTTTTTTCTGACCTTATTATATAGAATAAAGTCAGAAAGAGCAACTGAAGATAGCGCTTAATTCCCATCAATCAAATTTAAGGAGGAGATATCATGAGTGAAATGTTTTGTTTTCAATGTGAACAAACCGCGGGCGGCAAAGGCTGTACCAAAATGGGCGTCTGCGGTAAAAAGCCTGAGGTTGCCCAGGAGCATGATGAACTGATGTATGCCCTGATCGATCTGGCCCGCGCTGCGGAGAGGAACACCCCCTCAGCGGCAGCGGATGAACTGATGATGCAGGGACTTTTTGCCACGATTACCAATGTAAATTTTGACGCTGACCGCATCGGCGAGATGACAAATTGCGTCCGGGAGGAAATCAAGAAACTAGGCGGGGTTGACGCGCCCGCAGGCGTTCGTCTCTGGGAAGGCGACCCGGATATTGTTTCCCTCCGCTCCACCCTGCTCTTGGGCTTGCGCGGCATGGCGGCCTACGCCTGGCATGCGTATATCCTGGGTAAAAAGGATACGGAGGTTACCAACTGGTTTTATAAGGGAATGCGGGCCGTCGGCGCTGAGCACTCCCTGGACGAGTGGCTGGGCCTCTTAATGGAGTTCGGTGGAATCAACCTCAAGTGTATGGGCCTGCTGGATGAAGCCAATACCTCGGCTTATGGGCATCCCGTTCCCACAACCGTTACCACCCATGTGGAAAAGGGACCGTTCATTGTGGTTACCGGTCATGACCTGCACGATTTGAAACAGCTTTTGGAGCAAACAGAAGGAACCGGCGTCAATATCTATACCCATAGTGAGATGCTGCCCGCCCACGGCTATCCGGAGCTTAAAAAGTATAAAAACCTTAAAGGGAATTTCGGTACAGCCTGGCAAAATCAGCAAAAGGAATTCGAAAACATTCCCGGCGTTGTCCTCTTCACCACCAACTGCCTGATGCCGCCTAAGCCTTCTTACGCCGGCAATATTTTTACCACCGCAGTAGTCGGTTATCCTGAAATAAAGCACATCCCTGAGACAGACGGTAAAAAAGACTTTACCCCCGTCATTAAGAAAGCCCTGGAATTGGGCGGTTGGCCGGAAGATAAAAAATTCACCGGGATTAACGGCGGTTCCGAGCTGATGACCGGTTTTGCCCGCAATACTGTACTGGGTGTGGCGGATAAAGTTATCGAGGCCGTTAAGTCCGGAGCCATCAAACACTTCCTGTTGGTAGGAGGCTGCGACGGGGCTAAACCCGGCCGCAATTACTATACGGAAATCGTCAAACAGGCGCCCCCGGATACGGTCATCCTCACCCTGGCCTGCGGCAAATACCGTTTTAACGACCTCCAGATCGGCGAAATCGGCGGCCTGCCCCGCTTAATGGATATGGGACAGTGCAATGACGCTTACTCCGCTATTCAAGTGGCCGTAGCCCTGGCCAACGCTTTTGAGTGCGGGGTCAACGACCTGCCCCTCACCCTGGTCCTCTCCTGGTATGAGCAAAAGGCGGTCTGCATCCTGCTGACCCTGCTCTCTTTGGGCATCAAGAATATCTACATCGGTCCCAGCCTGCCCGCTTTCTTCCCCCCAACTGTACTGAATGTGCTGGTGGAGAAATTCGACCTCCATCCCATCACTACGCCGGAAGCGGACCTGAAAGCCATCCTGGGTTAATACACAAAAGAAGGCGCGTACCGCAAATGGTACGCGTTTTTTTCCGCCCATTACGAAAACAGGAGACGGGTACAATGTACCCGTCTTCCTGTTTATCCTAAATTTTTACTTCATCCAGTTTCGCCAACCCATACTGATTGATGATATTAATCAGCTTGATGGGATATTTGGAGTCGGTAGCGTAGCCGCACCGCTTCAAGGCCCAGGCCCCCTCGGTGCTGTTATGCATGACGTCCCGGAAGGGCTGATAGCGTTCTCTGGTCAGGAGCAAGTCTTTATGGTCGGACCAGCTTTGCTCCGGATTCTGGTAGGCGCGGAACTCCGCGTCCACCCTGAAGGTATTGCCGTTATATTCCTCCCAGGTGTTGGAAATGACCGCTCCGGCCGGCCCCGATCCTTTAATTCCGAACATATTATGAGAGACCTTGCCGGTATATTTATCCGTCGGCGAACTCTGTCCCCAGCCCGTTTCCAAGATAGCCTGCGCAGCCTGCAAAGCGGCGGACATGCCTGTTTTCTTCTGCGAACTCACGGCCATGCCGGAGACCAGGTCCTGGAATTTATCCTTGGCAATAATCGGCACGGGGCTGTAAGTTTTCCCCAGGTAAATCCGTACCGGAATGGCTTCGCTGTTCACCGTGCCGCCGGCAGTCTGCGTACCCACGGCCTGGATCTGCCAGTAACCCTCATCCTGGGCGGCAGGCGTCCAGGTATATTCCTGCGTGGGGTCGCCTTCGGCCAGCAATTTCTTGGCGCCTGTTTTGGGATTGACGAGATAGAATTCAATCTTACTCAAATACGTGTTAAACAATGCCTTTAGCTTGACCGTTCCGGTCAGCACTTCATTGGGACCCACCGTCTCCACACGGACGATCGGCTTACCGCTAAGCTGGAAGACGATTGGAGCAGTGGTGTACGACTTTCCTGCGGTGTCTTTAATCTGCGCAACCATCTCCCATTGACCGGCTTTTTCCGGCAGGGGGAACCACCAATAGCTCAAGCTTCCGGCCGGCGGGGCCAATAACTCGATTTGCCCGGTCTGCAGGTTTCTCAGCTGGTAAACAACTTCGCTGACCAGGAAATTGCGGGAAAACCACAGGGTTACCGGGGTTTCCCCCTTATAGGAGGAAGTGATGCCCTTCAGTTCCACTTTCCTTTCCACGGCTACATTGACCACGACCGGCGCGGAGTCATAAGCGTTGCCGTTCGCGTCATAAGCGGTGACTTTCAAGGAAGCGCTGCCGTTGTCCATTGTTTCCGGCGCCCAGCTGTAAGAACCGTACGGGTCCATTTCCTCAGTCGTCAGGACTTTGCCCGAATTGACATTGGTTATTTCATATTTGACATAGGTGGGAGAGAAATTCAAAGAAGGCCGCAGACTAACTGAGCCGGTCACTGTCTGGCCGCTGTTTACGCCCAATAAAGACGCCTGCGGTTGCACCGCCATGACCACCGGCAGTGCGTTTCCTCCAAGAAAAGCGCCTTGTGCGTTGTAAAAGGCCGCGGCCAAAATACGCGGTCCCGCCGTGGCAGGATCAGGCGTCCAACGGTAGGTCCCCGCTGTATTGGCGCCTCTGGCTACGACCTTCCCCTCACCCGTAACCGGATCAAGGAGGAAGAATCTCAGTTCCGCAGCACCGGACACAGAACCGGCGGAAGCTCTCAAATCCGTTGCCCCGCTGATCGTCTGTCCATATGGTACAGAGGAAAGAGCCGCGTCAAAGAATGGTGTGAATGCTGCCGGCGTGGCGGCCGCGATGCTGACCGTCCTGGTATTGCCGTCCCAGTTAATCGTAACCCCCAGCAGATTGCTGACCAGCCTGAGCGGCACAAACGTGCGGTTATCCAGAATCATGGGCGGCACATCGCACAGGCCATAGTTGGCTTGAGCGTCCGCGTAGCTGAAGAGATAATTGTCAACCCACAAAGTACCGGTGCGGCTGCCTTTGGCAATATGTACGCTCCTGGTTTCTTCCTTCCATTCCACCGTTGCGCCCAAAGACTCCGAGACTAAGCGCACCGGCACCATGGTCCTGTCGTTGATGATGACCGGCGAGGGTGAGGAAGTGGCGCGTTTCCCGTCAATCACCAGATTGATCCCATCCGCCGCCAGCACAGGCAGGCTCGCGGTCAGAAGCAACCCGGCCAGCAGCAGAAAAATCAGTCCAAACCTCCCGGCCGGATATGGAATTCCCTTTTTCATAAGATCTCCCCTTTCTCCATGGAAGCTGCGATTCTATAGAAGACTCGTAAACATATCGTTTTTTATGACGAAATCAGGCGAAAAAAGTTCCGTTGCCTCCGGCATTACGGTAGAGTACAATATAAGTTAAGTGTGTCTGAGTGTTCATATCTGTTTTTTAATATATTCTATAGAATAAAGAGGATTCCCTATATGTCTGTTGAAAAAATTACTTACCAAAATAAAGAAATCATCCTCATCGGCACAGCGCATGTCTCCCGCCAAAGCGCGGAGGAAGTCAAAGAAATCATCGAGGCTGAAAAGCCCGATTCGGTTTGTGTCGAACTGTGCCAATCCCGCTACGAATCGATTATCAACAAAGACAAATGGCGCAAGACGGACATCTATAAAGTTATCAAAGAGCATAAAGCCACTTTGCTTTTGGTGAACCTGATTCTCTCCTCTTTTCAGTCCAGACTGGCCCGTCAGTTTGGGATTCAACCCGGTCAGGAAATGATTCAGGGCGTGGCCTCCGGCAATGAGACAGGTGCAACCCTGTGTCTGGCCGACCGCGATATCCAGACCACTTTTTTGAGAGTCTGGCGGGGTCTGGGTTTCTTCGGGAAAATCAAACTCTTTGTCATGATTTTTTTTAGTATCTTCAACGATGAAGAGCTGACCGAAGAGGAAATTGAGAAACTGAAAACGGAAGATATGCTCACTATGGCCCTGAGCGAATTCACCGCCAGTTTTCCCCGCCTGAAAGAAATCCTGATCAATGAGCGGGATATGTATCTGGCCCAAAAAATAAAAGAGGCCCCCGGCCCCAAGATTGTTGCTGTCGTCGGCGCCGGCCACTTGCCCGGCATCAAGGAGCAGATGCAATTTGAACATGATCTGCGGGAAATCTCCGCCGTACCTCCGCCCTCAAAAATAACCAAAGTAATCAGTTGGGCCATTCCTGCGCTTATTCTAATTCTCATCATCATGACTTTTTCTATTGACTCTTCCTTAGGTCTCTCCCAGGTCTTTACCTGGATTGTCTGGAACGGCTCCTTGTCCGCACTGGGAGCGCTCCTGGCTTTCGCCCACCCAGTCTCTATCGTCGTAGCCTTTGTAGCCGCTCCCATCACCTCGCTGAACCCGCTTCTGGCGGCAGGCTGGTTTGCCGGCTTGAGCGAAGCCTATTTCCGGCGCCCCAGCGTAGAAGATTTCGAAAGACTGCCGGAGGATATCACCACACTGAGAGGATTTTGGCGCAATAAATTCACCCACGTCCTGCTGGTAGTAGCAATCTCCAACCTGGGCAGTAGCGTCGGCACCATTATCGGCGGCACGGATATTATAAGAAAGTTCTTGGAAGTTCTTTAGAATTTCTGAAAAAGAGGCTGAAGCCTCTTTTTTTATATCTTTAGGGATTGCCAAACAATCGAGCTGCCCTGATATCCTGCCTTTCGTAGTCTGTATTTAATACATGGACATGTCTCTACGCTCAAACAAGACGATTCCCACAACAGCCAACAACGCTGATAGGACGCATAACAGCACAAGCGACGACAGCGGCTGCGTAGCTTTGAGCGGCGTCACCCAGGAGAAGGGGGAAAGGGCATACACGGCGTCACTCACCGACTGCTGTTCCCAGAGAATTTCCAACAGTACAAACAGCACCAGGAATCCATAGCTGAGCCCGGACATCCAGCGGGGCAGCGCGCCAAACAGCAGCATCGAAATCCCGCCGAAGATATACATCAGATGCCCCATAGCAAAACGGCTTCGCCGGACAGGCCAAGACAGCAACAGTTCTGCCTTGGCCGTCTCTTCACGGCGTAGGATTCCCGCCGACATCAGTACATAGGCTGAAATGAGCATGGAAAAAATATACAGCATCAGGGACATGAAGGCGCGGTCCACGCCGCCAAGGCGCGCAATCAACCCAGCCAGCGCCTCGGCCGAACTGACTGCGCTTACCATCAGATAGCTGGCACAGCCCAGAGCGAAGGAGAACACCGCGTAAAAAATCAGCCAGGAGAGGAACAGTCCCTTTTGGGTACGCCAGGCCAAAACGGACAACGAGCGGAAACCGGGCTTGGCGAAGGCGCGTCCCTCCCGCTGGGGGATGAGCCCCGCGCCCACGTCCCGCCGGTGGGTCACCCACAGGGAAAGCGCCGCCAGCAGGATCGTTATGGACAAGGAAATCAGAAGGACGCTAAACCGTTCCCCCGCAAAGGGGCGGATCAGAAGCGGCCATTCCAGCGGGTTGAGATATGCGGCGGAACTGTTTCCCCCGCTCACGTTCCAGAGGATATGCAGGGCAAACAGCAGCCCCAAAAATCCGAAAGAGGTTCCCCGCGCCGCCGCAGCGCCTACAAAGAACTGGGCGGCCAATCCCGCCATTAGGCCCAAAACACAGGCGGCGGCAAAAAAGCCGAGGCAGTGGGCCAGCGATCCTGTGAAACCAAGCCCCAGCGCCGTCATGCCAAGCACGGCAAGAACAGCCGCCGCTGCATTGATCAGCAGCATGTTCAGCAGCGCTGCCGCAAAGGGTGCAAGGCTGCCGGCTACATTGGCGCCAAGCAGTTCGCGCCTGCCCTGCTCTTCGGCCAGCCGGGTATGCCGCACCACATAAATAATGCTGAAAATCCCGCTTGTCAGAACCAGAAATACCTTGGTGCGCCAAGTGATAAATCCGGCCACCGAAACGTCCAGCAACGGGCCGTGTATAGCCTCGGTGAGTGGGTCGATCAGCGTGACGCCCATCCTGACGAGGGCCTCCTGGGTGGGAAAGAGCACCAATGAAGATATGGTGTTGATGACAATCCACAGCCCCGGCAGCAGCAGCCAGACCAACGTGAAAACCCGATTCTGCCGCATATACAGTGTCATGATGGCAGCCGTACCATGAAAGTAACGTTTCTTGCTCAGGCCCCCCTTTCGTCATCCTTCCGGTAGTAATTCATGAACAGGGTTTCCAGGGTGGGAGGTTCCAGTTGGCTGATGAGGGCCCTCAGCTTCTCCATACTGCCTTGTTCAATAATCCTGCCCGCCCGGATAATGCCGATGGTGTCGCAAACCGCCTCCACCTCCGAGAGGATGTGGCTGGACAGAAACACCGTCTTACCGGCCTCCTTGGCCTCCCGGACGCACTGCTGGAAGACCGTTTTCATCAGCGGATCCAGGCCGGTGGTGGGTTCGTCGAGGATTTGCAGCTCCACATCCGACACAAAGGCGGAGATCAGCAGCACTTTCTGCCGGTTGCCCTTGGAGTAGGTTCTGCACTTCTTTGCCGGATCCAGATCGAAGCGTTCAATCAATTCAGCCCGGCGTTTTTTTGTATAGCTCCCCCGCAGCCGGCCCAGAAAATCAATCACCTCGCCACCGGTCATGTTGTCCCAGAGCTGTACGTCGCTGGGAACATAGGCGAGCCGCTTATGCAGCTCCACCGCGTCCCGCCAGGGGTCGCCGCCCAGCAGGCGCACATCGCCCTCATCCTTTTTCAGGAGTCCCAGCAGCATACGGATAGTAGTGGATTTCCCCGCGCCGTTGGGCCCGATGAAGCCGTATATTCCCCCTCGGGGTACGGAGAGTTCCACGCCGTCCAGCGCCACGGTCTTGCCAAAGCGTTTTTTCAGGCCGCGAATTTCTATGACAGCCATATATTCCCCTCCTCTACTGTTTATAGAAGCATTTGCGCAGGACAGCGAGATAATCGTCAAAGTCCGCGTTGAGCGCTTCCATGTCGATCTCTTCCAGCGCTTGGTTTTGAATCAGATCCATCGAGCGGTATCCGTAGTTTTCCAGCGCCCAGACGATCAGGTCCCGGATCTTGCCCGCAGGCACATCCTGCCGAAAAAGGGATTCATCCAAATTCCCCAGCAAATGACTGTAGCCCGCTTCCGTGAGGTGAGAAAGCTTTTTGGCAAGCTCTCCGGCAATCTCGGCGGATTTTTCCTGCGCCAGCCGCTTAACAAATCCAAACAGCGGAGGATAGCGCAGATAGACGTTTCCCTTGAGCCGCGCGGCCCTGCCATAGCGGGTAAGCAGGTCGCCTTGGCAATGACCGATTTGTTCGTAAAACTCCCGGCGGACTACCTCGTATACATAGTCGCAGAGAAAGAAAAACAGCTCCCTTTTGCTGGAAAAGTAGTGGAACAGCGCCCCCTTGGAAATGCCGGCCGCCCGGACAATCTCATTGGTGGAGGCGAGATCGTATCCCTTGGCGGCGAATTCCTGCAGCGCTGCATTGATGATGGCATCCCGCTTTTCCTCTTTGAGTCCGACAAAATTTTCGTGCATAATCATCACGCCCCAATCAAAATTGACCACATTGGTCGGTAATTGCATTGTAGCACAAACCGACCAATGTGGTCAATTTCCAAATCCTATATAAGACAGGACCCCAGAAGCAGGACGGCTTCACCGCTTTTTCTTCTGTATCAAAGGATTTCCACATAGCCTTCGTCGCCGTTTACCCGAATACGGTCGCCGTCCCGGATGCGTCCGGTTGCACCGACAACGCCAACCACGGCGGGCAGACCATACTCCCGGGTGATGACCGCCCCGTGGGTCATCATGCCGCCCACCTCGGTGACCAGCCCCGCGATGGAGACGAACACCGGCGTCCAGCTGGGATCGGTGAAGGAGGTCACCAGAATATCGCCTTTTTCCATAATCGCGTCCTCAATGGACCGGATCACACGGGCCCGGCCTTCGACCACGCCGGAGGACACCCCCAAACCGGGCAGCGCCCCGGTGGGGATATTCCTTTGATAACCCATCTCCGGCGCCTCGCCGTCTGAAAAAATGACCCGTGGCGGGGTGAGGTTGGCAAAGTGAGCATAGTCTCTTTTACGGCGGGCGATGTCCGTATACTTCACCCGGCCGGTTTGAATTGCCTCCCGCAGCTCTTCCAGGTACAAGTAGAAGATGTCGCCGGGCTCCTGCAGGATGCCTTGATCCGCAAGGCGTTCGGCCTCCCGCATAATCGTCTTTTTGTATACGTCGTAACGGCAGATCCAGAAATACTTGGGATACTCCCGTGTGCCCACATAATTGCGAAAAAAGGAGATGTAGCGGCGCAGCTTTTTGGCCTTGCGGGAACCCAGTTTCTGTTCCGCCAGCGCCGCCAGCTCTTCTGTGAGCCTTTTCATCTCCAGGCGGCCCTGTTCAAAGGATGATTTGCCGTGCCCCTTTGGCAAGGTGCGGATGTTGGTGAGCATGGCGCCTATCAGTTCGGCGGGATTCTCCCGGAAACGGGGCTTAGCGATGTCTATCTCGCCGGTAGCCCGCATGCCGTATTGCCGCAAGAAATTCTCAAAAGCGTCCGCCACCGCGCCCCCTCCCTCCACTTGGCGCAAATCATCCATGCGGAAGGCTTCCCCGGCTGCTTCGAGATACCTCACCACCGGCGGATACTCCCGGGCCAGATCGGCCACTTCGCTCAAGACAAGTCCCATCTCGGAGGTAGGGTTATGCGCCGAGGAACGCACGGCAAAAAGGATATCTGGAGGATAGGACGCCAACACCGCCTCAAGCTCCCGTAAAAATTCCTCCGGGATGGGAATATTCCGGATGGCCTGACGGATTTCGGCGCCAGCCCGGATAAGCTCCGCCAGGGAGGAGGCTGCCTGCAGCGCCTTTCCACGGGACGCAATCACACCGGCGCAAAGTTCCCGGAAGGCGTTGACGGTGATGACAAAGCCGCCGGGCACATGGATACCGTTCAGGGCCGCCAGCCTGTGAAGATTCGCACCCTTAGCGCCGGTCAGGGAGATATCTCCGGCAGCGCTGTCGGTCAGATTCAACAGCCTATTCATTGATACGCCTCCTTGTAAAACGCTTTACGCATCAGCTCAAGGTATTCATCCATTTCCGCAAAAATATTCTCCAGTACGAAGTCGTCCTTGTGCTCAGCCAGAAGCCCATTGGTGCTCCACGAAATAATTTTAATCACTTTCTCCAGGTCGATGCCCTCCCGCAATTTGGATGCGTCAAGTCCCGGCAGAAAGGTTTCCCTCCACGGCGGAAAGCTCTCCCCTTTGACTCTGGAAATTTCCTCCCGCAATTGTTCGTCCGTTTCCCTGCGGACCGAGAGGAGAAAGTCCAACACATAAGGATATTCGCTCACCACAGCCAGTTTAATCTGTTCCGATTCCCGGATGCGCTCAAACAGGTCCGACCGCTCGAAGGACTTCACGAGGCGTTCATACACAAGGCCGTAGGCAAATTCATAGAGATAGAGGTATAGCTTTTTCTTGTTGCCAAAATAGTGGAAAATCAAGCCCTTGGAGATATCTGCCGCTGCGACGATTTCATCCATGGTTGCCTTTTTGTAGCCGTTTTTAGCGAAGTGTTCCATGGCTGCACGAATGATCCGCCGCTTTTTATCCTCGGGAATATGAAACTCCTGCATGGCAATCACCTCATTGACTGTTTTAGTCAATTGTTATTGTAAGGCCATTGACTAATTTAGTCAATTAAAAATATAAAGAAACCGAAGAAAAGACTGCATAAACAGCGTCAGGGCGGGCAGCCAATGCTACCCGCCCACCCATAAGGGTTATTTATCCCTATGAACGCTAATAGAAGGGATATAGACTGTTATGCGGTCTCTTATACCGTTTGCCTCTATTCAGACAACTTCCTCACGCCGTCGTGTTGGCCGTGCTCTCCCCTGGCCACATAGGTCTTACAGCAAGTGGAAGAGAAGCTGCCGGCCATATCCTGGGTCAGCTCTTCCGCCATTTCCATATCACAGTCCGGATTGTTGTTGGCGAAATGGTCCGTGGCGACCAAAATCTTTTCCGCCATGCATTTATTGCCCTGGTTCCAATAATGACAGTCGTTTACAATACAATGAATATCTTGTTTTCCCAAACTTATCCATCTCCTTTTTAATACTTCAAGCATTATTCTCCCATACCGAAGCCATTTTTATGCAAAACGCCCGCTGCCTCCAAATCCTTTTGACAGAAGGGTTGGAGGTCGTTGAGCAGGTAAAATATTTTCTTGTTTTTTTTAATATAAGGAGTATAATTTATAATTGTGTTACTCGTTTACATAATTACAAGGGAGTCCGTCCTAAATGATTGTCTTATTTATGACCGCATTGGCTTTATATGGCTGCGCCGCTGTTCTGCCGTTAATCCTGACGAAATATCAGCGGGCGCACACCCTGTTAAGCAACCTGCTGCAGGCAGCAGCCTCCTGCTGCACCGCCCTGCTGGCTCTCGGCCGGTTAAACGCTGCAGGGCCCGCCCTTAAATTGCTGGATATTTCCTCGCCGATTCCTTATCTCACGCTTACCCTGAAGCTGGATAAACTTTCGGCTTTTTTTCTACTTTGTCTGGCTGTTCTCTCCCTGTCCGTATCCATCTACTCCATAGGTTACATGAAGCATTATTTCGACAAACTCAACACCGGCCTGTTCCATTGTTTTGTCAATGTCTTCATTGTCTCCATGTTCTTTGTGCTTACCGCGGCCGACCTGGTGTCTTTTCTCATCGCCTGGGAAATTATGTCCCTGGTCTCCTACGCGCTGGTCGTCTTTGAGACCAAGGAGACGGAAAACAGCAAAGCCGGACTCCTTTATATCATTATGACCCATCTGGGCGCCGCTTTCTTAATTATTGCCTTTATGCTTCTTTACGTCCATACCGGTTCGCTGGAGATCGCAGCCGCCGGCGGGTTGTCCACCAAAGTTAAAAATATCTTATTCGTTCTCTTCCTGCTTGGTTTTGGCGTTAAGGCCGGCCTTATCCCGCTGCATGTCTGGCTGCCTTACGCCCATCCGGTGGCGCTGAGCAACATTTCCGCCCTGATGTCGGGCATCATGATCAAAACCGCCGTCTATGGTTTACTGCGTTTCATCCTGGTGGTGCTGGGCGCCTCTGAGACTTGGTGGGGCGTTGTCATTCTCCTTCTGGGCGCGGTTGCCGCAACCCTGGGGATCGCGTACGCTCTTTTAGAAAACAACTATAAACGGCTTCTGGCGTATTCCAGTATTGAAAATATCGGTATCATTCTGATTGGGCTGGGCGTAGCGCTGGCCGCCTCTGCCGGCCGGCATCCGGCGGTAGCTGCGTTAGCCCTGCTGGCTTCGCTTTTCCATGTTCTCAATCATACCCTCTTTAAAGGCGCGCTCTTTTTAGGAGCCGGTTCGTTGCACTATGCCCTGCAGACCAAAAACATCGAGAAATTAGGCGGCCTGATGAAAAAGATGCCTTTTACCGGCGTCTTGATGCTGCTGGCCGCTTTGGCCATTTCCGCACTCCCGCCCTTCAACGGTTTCGTCAGTGAATGGCTGACCTTTCAGTCTATTTTTCAATTCCTGAATGTTTCCGGCACGGGCGCACAGCTCTTAGGAATGCTGTCCGCAGCGGCGCTGGCTCTGACCGGAGGGCTTGGGGCAGCTTGTTTTGTCAAATTAATCGGTATTTCCTTTTTGGGTTTGCCGCGCAGTCCGGAGGCTGAGGAGGCCCGGGAGGCGCCGGCCCCTATGCTGTTCGGTATGGGCATCCTGGTTTTCTTGTGCCTTCTCTTGGGTATTTTCCCCCGCGCGATGGCCGGCCTGCTGGACGGTATTAATCAGGAACTCCTGCAGATTTCCATCCTTCCCGCTATCAAGGGTTCGATCATTTTCATCTATTATCCGCTGCAGGTTGGCGGTACTGCCATATCACCGGTTTTCGTACTGGCGGGCGGACTCGTCTTGTTAATAATTTGCCTTACCGTTATCCACCTGCTCCATCCCCATTCAAACCAAAGACTTTACGAAACTTGGGACTGCGGCTTCGGCGGGCTGAATTCCCGCATGCAGTACACTGCTACCGGTTTTTCCAAGCCGCTGCGTATTGTCTTCCGGACCTTGTACCGGCCCAAAAGGGTCCTGGAGTATAAAGAAGGGCTTTCACCTTATTATC
>JAVEYA010000049.1:0-16825 GCA_034003745.1 Clostridia bacterium | reverse complement strand
CAGTTGGTCCGCTGACTAAAAAATTGACCTAGAACATAATGGGGTCATGATAAATGTGCACATTCATAATCAAGCCTAAGGCAATCAAATTGGCCAACAGGGAGCTGCCCCCGTAACTGACAAAAGGAAGCGGTATGCCGGTAATCGGCATGATGCCAATGGTCATTCCCACATTCTGCAAAATATGAAAGACAAACATAGACACGACGCCCACGGCAATCAAGCTGCCAAAGGTATCCTTGGCTGTATAGGCGATCTTGATGCCCCGGTACAGCAGAAAAAAGAACAGCGTCAAAAGGGCGATGCAGCCGATAAAACCAAACTCCTCGGCCAGGACGCTGAAAATAAAGTCGGTCCATTGTTCCGGCAGAAAATCATATTTCGTCTGGGAGCCCAGCCCCCAGCCTTTACCGAACAGGCCGCCCGAACCCACGGCAATCTGTGATTGGATAACATTCCAGCCCCAGCCTTTAGGGTCGATCATCGGGTCGACGAAAATAATCAGGCGCATCAGCTGATAATCCTGTAAGGGCAGCCAAGTGCCCCAGGTATAGTGCGCGTAGATCGCCAGGCTGATCAGGCCCACACCGCCTGCAATCAATCCGCCCAATAGAAGCGGTGACGCGCCGGCAGCCAGCAACATACCGAACATAATCGCTACATAGACCAGCCCGGTGCCCAAATCCGGCTGCTTCAGAATCAATAAAAGCGGAATCCCCACATAAATAAAAATGGGTATTAAATCTTTAAGGGATTTTAACTTGCCCACTCTGGGTACCAGAAAATTGGCCAAACCCAGAATCAGGAGAATCTTCACCAACTCCGCGGGCTGGAACTGCATCGGGCCGATCGGTATCCAGGCCTGGGCGCCTTTGTTTTCCTGACCGAAGATTAATACTGCCATCAATAAAGAGAGATTCAGCAGATAAATATAAACGCCATATTTGGATATTTTCTCATAATCGATTAAAAGGACGCAAAAGAAAGCAACCAGGCCGATCCCCGTAGAAATCAGCTGCTTTTGCAGGAAGTCGATGTTATGTTTGAGGCTGGCGTTCTGCGTCGCGGAATGCAGCACAAAATAACTCATTACCAGGATGAGCAGGACATTCAACAATAAAAGATAATCTATACTTTTGATTATTTTAGAAAGACGCATCGGCTGTACCTCAAAAATCAATTATCTTAATTATAACTTGAAATTGTTTAAAGATACAATTGTCCAAATATATAATTATTTAAGTGCTCGGTAAAGTATTTGTTAAATAATCAAGCTTCCAGGTAAAACCCGGAAGCTTTCAGTGATTAATACTCTTTTTGGTGACCCACCACGGAATCGAACCGTGAACCTACTGATTAAGAGTCAGTTGCTCTGCCAGTTGAGCTAGTGAGTCATGGCTAGGGCGGAAGGATTCGAACCTTCGCATACTGGAGTCAGAGTCCAGTGCCTTACCGCTTGGCTACGCCCCAATAATCCGCTAAATGATTATACAATATCACATCTTGAAAAGCAAGGTTATCCAAAATTATCCGGATACCCTTGCTTTTATCGGTATTTTTGTTTTAATCAGTTTTCAGCTTTCCAGAGGCCGTGCAGGTTGCAGTATTCTCTGGCTGTAACTTTTTCCGCTTCAATCTTGAACACCGCTTCCGGCGCGTCTTCAGGCCGTAAAAATTTACGGTAAGACTTATTTCCGGCAATCAATTCTATCCACTCAATGTAATGTTTTTCATTCATGGGATGTAACACGCTGCCTATAGTGACTTTGTAGCCGTCCGGCAGCTTTTCAATCACCGGCACATGCTTTTCTTGGCCTTCGTCCGCGGTCTTTTCTTCATACTGCTTCATCGGCTGACCGCAGCAAACCAGCTCTCCCGCTCCTTCGTGGAGTAACTCCACGATATTGCCGCAAATCTCACATTTGAAGATTTTTAAATCCAGTTTCATGAAACGACCTCCTCACAAATTATCAGGTTACCGGTCTTGCAGGTTTACCAGTTTTCAGCCAGGAGTTCGAAATGGTCCACCGGATGGTCGCAGGCCGGGCATTTTTGCGGAGCGCAGGTAGCTTCATGCAGATATCCGCAGTTCCGACATCTCCAGACCACCGGTTCTTCCTTTGTAAAGACGATACCCTCTTCTAAGTTTTTCAGCAAACCCATGTAACGTCTCTCGTGCTGTTTTTCAGCAACGGCAATCGCTTCAAAGATAGCGGCGATTTCCGGGAATCCTTCATCCCGCGCTGTTTTGGCAAAATTGGGGTACATGCTGGACCATTCGTCGTTCTCGCCGCCGGCGGCTTCCTTAAGGTTCTCCAGCGTAGTGCCGACCTGGCCGCAGGGGAATGTAGCTACGATTTCGGCGCAGCCGCCTTCCAAAAGCTTAAATAAACGCTTGGCATGCTCCTTTTCCTGATTAGCCGTTTCTTCGAAGATGTCCGCTATCTGGACATAGCCTTCCTTCTTGGCCTGGCTGGCAAAATAAGTATACTTGTTCCTGGCTTGGGACTCTCCGGTAAAGGCCGTTAAAATGTTTTTTTCCGTTTGTGTTCCTTTGATACTCATGAATCAACACCTCTTTCTTTTTATTTTTAAACTTGCTCTTTATTCCGGCCGGTCAGGCCTTTATATCTAACATTTCCGGGACAATCCGGAAGATGTTCGAAACCGCACATCAGACATATTTCTTCGATCTGTTCCGGCGTGACTAAGGCTGCGCTTAAAAAGGCAGTTAAGCCGGTTTCCAGGGCGCTTGCTCCTTCAGGAGACATGCGTTCAATTATTTTATTAAATAATTTGGTTTGTCCTGTAAAATGTTTTTTTACCAATTCCAGCCCCGGCGCCGTCAGTTTAATTTTCAGCATCCGCCGGTCTGCTTTGTCTTCTTCTCTGACCAAAAAATCTTTTTTCACCAGCCGGTCGATCAGCTTTACTGTGGCGGCATTGCTGATCCTTAGTCCTTCAGCTATTGAACCGACCGACGGTTCATGATGCACATAGACAAAGTACATGCAGGACAGCTGGACAGGCGTAAGGCCTTCTTTTTTTATTTCTTCTCCCTGGGGATTGACAACATGGGTGAGGATGGTTCTGTAAAACAGTTTCGCCGCAATTTCCAAACTGGTTCTCGCCATGTTTTTAGTCCCGCCTTATATTTTTATCTTACCATGGTTTAATATTAACATTGTTAATTAATATTGTCAACGATTTCTCTTGAAATTTTTTATAAACTTTTTCGACGTATTTTTCTTGACACCGGCGGCGGAACTTGCTAAAATACAGCTAATATTTGCAAAAACGATGATGAGGAATAGTAGGCGCAAGGCTCCACTAAGAGAGCAGCCGGTTGGTGCAAGGCTGTAACGGGCCCGTTGCCGAACTCGCCTCGGAGTTGCCGACCGAAAGTAAGTATGAGTAGGGCAGGCCGGGATTTCCTCCGTTAACAAGGAAAGAATATCGGAAAGATTCTTTTCCCGTATTCTTACAAGAGAGCAGCCTTATGGCTGTTAAGTTGAGTGGTACCGCGATATCCCTTCGCCTCAAACCTTGAGGCGGAGGTTTTTTATTTAATTTAAGGAGGTCTTTATGATGAGAAAGCTTTATACTTTTGACACTACGCTCCGCGACGGGGAACAATCATTGGGCATTACCCTCAATGTTAAAGAGAAACTGGAAATCGCACGGCAGCTCTCCAAACTGGGCGTGGACATTATTGAAGCCGGGTTTCCGGCCTCGTCCCCCGGAGACTTTAACTCCGTCAGTATTTTAGCGCGGGAAATCAAAGGAGTAGCCATTTGCGGCCTGACCCGCGCAGTGGAAAAGGATATCGATGTCTGCGCCCAGGCCTTAAAAGACGCCGAATCCCCCCGCATCCACACAGGCTTAGCCACCTCGCCCATCCATATGGCTAAAAAACTGCGCATGCAGCCCCACGAAGTGGTGGAAGCAGCCGTTAATGCCGTCCGGCACGCTAAGAAATATGTTAATGACGTCGAATTCTACCCGGAAGACGCCTTCCGCAGTGAACGCACTTTCCTCGCCTCCCTGGCGGAAAAAGTCATCGCGGCCGGAGCAACTGTTTTTAATATTCCCGATACCGTCGGTTATGCCACACCGTGGGAATTCGGCGATCTCGTCTCTTTCTTAATGAATAATGTCAAAGGTATCGAAAATATTATCGTCAGTGTCCACTGCCACAATGACTTAGGCATGGCCACCGCCAACTCCCTGGCCGGCGTCAAGGCCGGAGCAAGCCAGGTGGAGGGCACTATTAACGGCATTGGAGAACGGGCCGGCAACACTGCCCTGGAAGAAGTCATCATGGCCATTTACGCCCAGAAGGGTCTGTATGGTGTGGAGACTACCATCAATACCCGGGAGATTGCTCCCACCAGCAGGCTGGTAGCAAAAATCACCGGGGTTTCCGTCCCCGCTCACAAGGCTATCGTCGGCGCCAACGCTTTTATGCACGCCTCCGGCATTCACCAGGACGGCGTCCTGAAAGAAAAAGCTACCTATGAAATCATCGACCCGGAAGTTGTAGGAGTACCGCGCAACCTGATCGTCCTTAGCGCCCGTTCCGGCCGTCATGCCTTAAAACACCGGCTGGAAGAACTGGGCTATGCGCTTAAAGCGGAGGAACTGGATTCCGTTTATCAGAGTTTCCTGCAGCTGGCCGACCAGAAAAAGGAAGTCTTTGACGAAGACCTGCACGCCTTGATGGGATATGCCAACATTGAAAAGAACGGCATCAACCTGATTAACCTTTCCGTGGCCACCAGCGGTCCGGCCCTGGCTACGGCTACAATAACCCTGGAAATCGACGGCGAAGAAAAGACCGACGCCGCCATCGGCAACGGCCCGGTGGACGCCGCCTTTAAGGCCATCACAAGGCTGACCGGAATTGAAGCCACCCTGGACGATTATAACCTGCGTTCCATTACCAAGGGTACCGAAGCTTTAGGGGACGCCACGGTCAGAGTACGGCACACCAGCAATGAGGTCTTTATCGGCCGGGGCCTGAGCACCGACGTCATCGAGGCCAGCGCCAAAGCTTATGTCAACGCCCTGTCTAAGATAAACTCGAGGATGAGTAAGTAAATATGATCCGACTATTTGGGAATGCGATTCCCTGTTCGTTGAAAAAGGCTGTGATGTCGTGTTAAAAAGAGCTGTCCTGGGAAGAAGCGGAATTGAAGTGACGGAATTTTGTCTGGGTTTGTTGCCGATGGGTCCGCTCCAGGCTAAATTGCCGGAAGAAGAACAAATAAAAATAATCCACACTGCCTTAAAGCATGGCGTGCGTTTTTTTGACACAGCCGAATATTATTATACGCAGCCCGTTTTGGGCAAAGCCCTCCGGGGCATACGCGCTGAATGCGTCATCGCCACCAAGTCCAAGTCCGTCACCTATGAGGCTATGCAGGAATCCGTACAGACATCCCTGGCAGAGTTGGAGACAGATGTTATCGATATCTATCTGATGCATGCCGTCGCCGTAGAGGATTTCGCCAAGCGCGCGGGCGCTCTGCAGCACCTGCTTGAAATGAAAGAAAAAGGCGCCATTCGGGCTGTGGGTGTTTCCGTTCATGACCCTGCCAGTACAATTATGGCGGCACAAAGAGACGATATAGACGTCATCCTGACCATCATCAATAAAGGCTTTCAGGACAGACGCAAAGAAGAAATGCTCTCCGCTATCCGGGAAGCCGCCAGGCGAAATAAAGGCATCTATATTATGAAGGCGCTGGGCGGGGGGACCCTTCTGCAGGATGTCCCCGGTTCCCTCTCCTTTGTCCGGAATATTCAAGAAGTCCACGCCACAGCCCTGGGTATCATCAGCACGGATGAGCTGCTGATGGATCTTTCCTCTTTTGGTGTGGAAGATCTGGTCTATACCCCGCCTGAGATTAAAAGTAAAGAATACTTTGTCGTGCCCGTCATGTGCATCGCCTGCGGGGATTGTCTCGAAAAATGCCCCACCGGCAGCATCCGCATTATCGACAATAAGGCGTTCATTGACAAAACGAATTGCGTCAGGTGCGGCTACTGCAGCAATTGCCAGGAATTCGCCATCCGTTCGGTCTGAAAGGCCTATCAAAAAACAACCGGGAAAAATCCCGGTTGTTTTGACGTTCTCTCTTTTTGCTTGGTAAAAGTGGGACAAGGGACCTGTCCCTGTGTCCCACTTTACAATATAGCCAGGTAAAACAAAAAGCCCAGATAATGCACGATGCTGCCGCCCAGGACGAAGAGGTGCCAGATGCCGTGATTAAAGGGAATCTTTTTGACGGCGTAAAAGACGATGCCCACCGTATAAATCAGGCCTCCCGCCAGGAGCCAGTTGAATAATCCCGGCGGAATCATTGCCAGCATCGGCTTAAGGGCAAAAACAATCAGCCAGCCCATAATCACATACAGGACTGTCGTATACAGCCTGGTTTTCTCCAGGCTGACGATATTTAAGACGATACCCGTCAGGGCCAAGCCCCAGATGACGCCAAAAAGGGTCCAGCCCCAGACGCCCCGCATCGCAATCAGGGCCAGGGGTGTATAACTGCCGGCAATCAACAGGTTGATCGCGGCATGGTCGAAGACCCGCAAGACTTTTTTGGCTTTCTCGTAAACCAGGCCGTGATACAAAGTAGAAGACAAATACAAAAAAAACAAAGTAAATCCATAGATGCTAAAGCTGACGATGCGCCAGGCATCGCCCTTCAGCGCGGCAAACACCACCGCGACAACCAGCGCCGCGATACTTAACAGCGCCCCTAAGCCGTGGCTGACGCTGCTGAAAATTTCTTCCTGCAGCGAGTATCTTTTTGGCAAATTACCTACCATAACCTTATACTCCTTATTTCTCATTCATATTAACCGGTATCCTCTCCCAAACAGGCAGAAGTTACAGGGAAAGCCTCTTGATTTTCAGGACCGGGATAGTGGCTGTCAGCGAGACAGATTTCTCATCCGAATACAATTTTACTTCGGTTCCCCCCTGATCGATATCCATGTAACCGGAGATTACTTTCAGCATATCATCTTTTAAGCTCTGGAGCAACTGCGGTGAGACGTCGGAGCGGTCATGCACCAGAACGAGGCGCAGTCTTTCTTTGGCTAAATTTTTACTGGGCATGCCCTCTTTGCCCTTCAGCTTACTGAATAAACCAAACATGTACAGCTCCCCTTTCCTGACGTCTCACGCCTTTATCCTCAGTAACCTTTTCAGCTTCGCCAGCACACCGCTGTTCTCTTCCAAAGAAATGAGCGGAATTTCCTGCCCCATGATTCTTTTGGCGATATTGCGATAGGCCTGACCGGCTCTCGAAGTAGCGTCCAAAACAGCCGGTTCACCCCGATTGGTGGAGACAACGATAGCGTCGTCTTCCGGCACTACGCCCAAAAGGTCCACGGCCAAAATATCAATCATATCATTGATATCCATCATATCGCCCTTTTTCACCAGGTCGGGACGCAGACGGTTGATGATCAACCGGGGATTCTTTAATTCAGCCGCTTCCAAAAGGCCGATAATCCGGTCGGCGTCCCGGACCGCCGATACTTCGGGATTGGTGACTACCACAGCAAGCCCTGCGCCGGCGATAGCGTTCTTAAAACCCTGCTCTATTCCGGCCGGGCAATCGATCAGCACATACTCAAATTCTTCCTGCAGCTCAGAAGAGAGCTGCTTCATCTCTTCCGGCGTAACCGCAGTTTTATCTTTTGTTTGCGGGGCCGGCAGCAAAAAAAGATTTTCAATGCGCTTATCTTTAATCAGCGCCTGTCTTAAGCGGCAATGCCCCTGGGTTACATCGACCAGGTCGTAAACAATGCGTTTTTCCAGCCCCATAACCACATCCAGATTCCTGAGTCCGATATCGGTATCCACCAGGACAACCTTATTGCCCATAGAAGCCAGGGCTGTACCGATATTGGCCGTTGTGGTCGTCTTACCCACGCCGCCTTTACCCGAAGTGATGACGATGACTTCTCCCATGCTATCCTATTCCCCCTGTGCGAAATCCCTGCTTCAACACATTCTCCATATTTTGGAAAAGTCCTGCTTTTCCCTCCCACCAGTTTCAGATCAGGTGGTCGGCGCCGGCAAGTCACCGGCCACGCTCTCAGGCGTGCTTTCGATATGCTTCAGCCCAAAATATTCTTCCAGGACAGCTCTGGCTACCAGGCCTACCGAGCCTGAGCCGCTGTTGCCGTATTCAATGACTCCGGCAAAAGCGACCTGGGGATTGTCCGCAGGCGCGAAGGCGATATACAATCCGTCAAAATCTTTGTTTTTGACGTAACCTACCCGGCCGGGCTGCGCCGTCCCTGTTTTGGCTCCTATTTTGAGGTGAGCCGGAAAGTCTTTAAACAAAGAGTACGACGTCCCCCCCGGGGCTGTGACCGCCACCATAGCTTTGCGGGTCTCTTCCAGGATATTCTGGGGTAAGGTTACTTTATTCTGCACGACGGGAGTAAATTCTTGGACGACGCTCCCATCCGGGGCGAGGATTCTTTGTACGGTATAAGGCTTATAACGTATGCCGCCGTTGGCCAGGGTAGCTACATAATTGGCCAGCTCGATAATCGTATACTGGTTATAGCCCTGTCCGATGCCGATATTATAGGTATCCCAATCATGCCAGGCCGTATAATGGTCCAGTTCAATTTTTCTTTGCTGTTCCTGTACCCTTTTTTTACTGTTCAACTCATTTTGCAAAGACCTTACCTCCTGGTCTGAGGAGGCCTGGGAGATCTTCTCCTGATATTCGATTTCCAGTTCCGTAATCTTATCGTTAATCTGCTTATTGATCTTCTCAGCCCGGGCGGCAAATTCTTTGGCCTGCCAGTTCAGGTCCGGCAGCAAGCCCGTGCTCTCAAAGGGCAAATCAATTCCGGTCAAAGAGCCCAGACCGAATTCATTGCCCACCCGCCCAATCTCGGCGATTCCGGCCCGCCGGGCCGCTTCCTGGAAATAAACGTTGCAGGAATGGGCCATTCCGGAATAAAAATTCACGCGGCCATGTACGCCCCAGCATCTAATATAGGGGGCATTCCAGTAAGCGCCATTACAGACGACCGTATCATTCAAATTCAGCTTACCGGATAAGAGGGCAGCCATTCCGGTGATGGGCTTAAAAGTGGAGCCGGGCACATAACTGCCTTGGATAACGCGGTTGTATAAGGCCGGCGGCGTATTGCGGAAATAATAGTCGGCCTGGGCCTGATTCAAGGCATGCCCGTTGAAATCATCCGGATTCATGCCCGGCCGGCTGGTCATGGCCAGCACTTTCCCCGTATTCACTTCCATCAGCACCGCTGCCCCGGCCAGCGCCTTAGGAAATTTCTCCTGTAGTTTCAACAGGGTTTCGTCAAAAGACTTTTCCATTGTCTGCTGCAATTTCAAGTCCATGGTTAAAACAATACTATTGCCGGGGACCGCCGGCATAGAGGCGACTTCCCGCACCGGCCGGTTTTTGGCCGTTACTTCCATCTGGCGGAAGCCGTCCTTCCCCCGGAGATCATGTTCATAGGTTTTTTCCACGCCTGTTTTACCCACCAGGTCATTCATCCCATAATCTTCAAAGCCGGGCTGTTCCAGCTCTTCCTTGATGGAATGGACATACCCCAGGAGATGGCCGGCTATAGTACCGTAGTTATAGTAACGCTGGGGCTGGGTCATGATATTGACGCCGGGCAGATTACGGCTGCGCTCTTCAATCACAGTCACCAGTTCAATGGGAATATCCCGTTTAATGACAATCGGTTCGTACAATCTGCTGCTCTTCGCTTGCACGGCCTGGGTAATGCCGTCGTGGGTAATCTCCGGGTCATTCAGAATATCCACCAGGGTAGCGATGACCTGATCCATATCCGTATCCTGCAGCCCGAGATAATCCAGGGTTAAATTAAAAACAGGCCGGTTTGTCGCAATAACCTGGCCGTTTGTATCAATAATTTCACCACGCGGCGCCGTTTCGGGAATCATGCGCAGGGTATTGGAGACAGCCTCGGTGCGGTAGCCCTCCGCCTGGAAAAGCTGCAGCCAGGACAGCCTGAATACGAGGATCAAAAAGATGACCACGATAACGCCGATATAGAGCTTTAAACCTTTTTCCAGTACCAGCCGTTCTTTATGCAGCCCCATGGGTTCTCCTTCCTCCTATATCTGCGTCTGTCCTATAATCCAGTCCCTGGGCGAAATAATAAAACCGTGAATAGATAAATGGAACGATACACATGTTAAAAATGGCCAGCGGGATTGTATTCCACAGCCACAATTGGAGGGTCCAGTTCAAGTCCAGCATATGGCCGATCAGAAAATACAAAATCGTATTAAAAACAGTGCCTAAAAAGACCGAAACAATCGGCACGAGCAAATTTTCGCTGAACGCGCCTAAAGTAAACCAGCCGACAACTACGGCTGCAGCGCCTTTAGAAACGGCATTCATACCAATAAACCGGCCCAGATAAAAATCTTCCAAAAGTCCCAGGGAAAAGCCGAGCACGCCGGCCCGCCGGGGACCGTTCACCACGCTCAAGCAGATCACCAGGACCAGGATAAGGTCCGGTTTGACGCCGGCGATATTAAACTGATTGAATACCGTCGTCTGCAGAAGCAAGGCAAGAAAAGCCATTAAAAATAAAAGCAGATTTCTTTTCATGAGCTGGACTCCTGTCCTTGTTCGGGCTGACTCGCGCCTGTCAGCGGCAGCTCAGCCTCATTTTTATAAACCGCACGGATAACAAACACTTCTTCCAATCTATCGAAATCCACCGCCGGAGTGATCTTTGCGTTCTTAATTAAACCGTTGGGTTCCAAGGCTACTTCAGCTACTTCCCCGAGACGGATCCCTTCCGGATACAAACTGCCTAAGCCGGAGGAGATGATGGTTTGTCCAATTTCCAAGGGGGCGTCATGGGGCAGACGAATCATCTGCAAAAAATCCGACTTGCCGGTTCCCACGGCGATGCCCGGAGAAACCCGGTTTTCCAGAATCCGCGCCCCAACGGCGCTTTCTGTATCAATAATCAGCAAGACCTCGGAGATATTGGGCGCAGCGGCAATCACCATCCCTACCAGTCCGTCGTGGGTAACCACCGCCATATCTTTTTGGATACCTCCATTGCTGCCTTGGTTAATCGTCACCGTTTTATACCAGTTGCCGGGGTCCCGGCCAATGATTTTGGCCAAGACGAGGTCATAGTTTTCTGCTTTTTCATTCTTATACTCCAGCAGCTTATATAGCCGCTCATTTTCCAATTCCTGCTCGTTTAAGGAGTATGCTTTTTCTTCCAGCACAGCAATCCTTTTTTTCAGCTCCTCATTTTCCCGGCGCAGCGTTTCGCTGTCGCCAAAATAGGAATAAAAATCATAAACAAATTCGGTTACGGAGGCTATACCGTTCTGGGCCGGCGCTAAAATCTCCCGGATCGCATGGGTAACCGGAAAAAGGATGGTATTATTCCATCCTGTAAACTTCATCAAAGAAACTGCCGACATGATGCCCAATACGATCAGGGCGCCGATGAGGACCCGTTTTTTAACGTTCACCTAACCCACCTTTTTCAACCCGTTCTAATTATCCAATTCTACGATAGGGCACAACCAACCTTTTCAATACTTCTATATTCTCAATGGCTTTTCCGGCGCCTACCGCTACCGCCGAAAGGGACTGCTCCGCCAGATGCACGGGCATGCCCGTATCCCGGGTAATTAATATATCCATTCCGGTTAACAAAGAGCCGCCGCCGGCCATCATAATGCCGCGGTCCATGATATCCGCCGCCAGTTCCGGAGGCGTTTTCTCCAGACAGATGCGGATAGCCTCGAGGATAGAGGAAATCGGCTCATCCAAGGCTTCGTGGATTTCACCGGATTGAATCGTAATCAGCTTGGGTAATCCGGACACCAAATCCCGTCCTCTCACCTGGTAGGTCTTTTTCTCAGAGTCGGAGACAGCCGAACCGATGGCTATTTTTATTTCTTCAGCCGTCCGTTCCCCGATAGCCAGGTTATAGGAACGCTTGATGTAATTGGCGATGGCTTCATCCATCTCATCCCCGCCGATGCGGATGCTCCGCGAGGTAACGATGCCCCCTAGGGAAATCACCGCTACATCGGTAGTACCCCCGCCAATATCCACAATCATATTGCCCGTCGGTTCATGGATGGGCAGTCCTGCGCCGATGGCCGCCGCCATCGGTTCCTCGATCAGATAAGCTTCCTTCGCTCCGGCCTGGACAGCCGCCTCTTTAATCGCTCTTTCTTCTACTGTGGTAACGCCCGCAGGAACACAGACCACCACCCGGGGACGGGTAAAATAATTGATGCTTTTTTTCAAAGCCTTACGAATAAAATAACGCAGCATGGTATGGGTAACGTCAAAATCAGCAATAACGCCGTCCTTCATCGGCCGGATCGCCACGATATTGCCCGGCGTCCTGCCAATCATTTGCTTCGCCTCATTGCCAACCGCCAAAATAGCCCCGGAGTCTTTTTGTATGGCCACAACCGAAGGCTCTGTAAGGACTATTCCTCTGCCTTTAATATATACCAGGGTATTGGCTGTACCCAAGTCAATGCCTAAGTCTCTGCTGAACATTGTGTCTGTCCCCTCCCTGAATTTGCAATTCTATTAATATTGTAACCTAAATATGTCCTTTTTCTTTCATACTCAGATAACTATTCCGCCCAATAATCAGATGGTCGGTAATCTCGATACCCAAAAGCCGGCCCGCTTCCACCAGGCGCCTGGTGATTTCCAGGTCTTCACGGCTGGGCCGGGTATCCCCGCTGGGATGGTTATGTACCAAAATTAAACTGGCTGCGCTGCGTTTGATCGGCAGTTTGAATACTTCCCGCGGGTGGACCACCGAGACATTCAAGCTGCCCACCGAGACCGTATCGATGGCTGTAACTTGATTCTTAATATTAAGATTTATCACCTTAAAATGCTCGCGGTCCAGATAGGACATTTCCGCCATCACCAGCTGCGCGGCATCCTGGGGATTGAGAATAGACGGTTTGGCCCCCATACTCTGCCTGGCCAGCCGTTTGGACAGTTCAATGGCCGCCCGGACTTGCGTGGCTTTTGCCAGCCCAATCCCCTTACAGCCCGTTAACTCATGGATGCTGGTCTGGGTGAGCTCCGTCAGCGACCATCTTTTTAAGAGGTCTTCTGCCAGCTCCAAGGCTGATTTCTCCTTACTCCCGGTACGTAAGAGAATGGCCAGAAGCTCCTGGTCCGAAAGCGCTTCGCTGCCGAGGGCCGAGAGCCTTTCCCGCGGCCTGGTTTCAATCGGGTAATCTTTGATTGCCTTTTTCATCTCCGGCCGGTTCCCCCAAAATTCTGATTCCGCACTGCCGCAACAAGCCCATTGTTTTCACCAGCGGCAGTCCCACAATATTAAAATAACACCCTTCCACCTTTTCTACCAGGAGCGCGCCCAGGCCTTGTATCCCATAAGCTCCGGCCTTATCAAAGGGCTCCGGCCCGGACAGATAGGCTGCTATTTCCGCAGCGCTCAGGCGGCGAAAGAACACTTTCGTCATCTCATAATCCTGATAGACCCGCGTCCCTCCGGAAAAATCCGTAGCCTGATGCATAACGGTAACGCCGGTCATGACTTGGTGCATCCGTCCGGACAGTTTTCGGAGCATCCTTTCCGCATCTTGAAGGGATTCCGGTTTCCCCATTACCACATGATCCAGAATCACCGCGGTATCGGCCGCCAGCACCACATCGCCTTCTTGGGCGGGCACAGCCAGCGCCTTGGCGCGGGACAAGCGCAAAATCCATTCCTCATAAGGAAAGACGGCGGATTCTTCTTCAATTTCACTGGGCATTACCCGAAAACAAAGGCCCATCTGCTGCAAAAGTTCCGCCCTGCGCGGGGAGGCAGAGGCCAGAATCAGCGCCATACCGATACTTCCTCCATTTTATAAACGAAAATAGACAAAAAGCGCCAAAATGAACCCTACGATACTGGCTACGTTAAACTTCAAAAGAAGCCCAAAAGTGAACTTGACAACCATCAAATCGATGGTGGTCGCCTCCAGGCCGATAGCCTGAAAACTGGTGTTGAGAATCGGCAGGCTGCTGCCGAAAGCCGCTCCCAGCAGACTTCCGATCAAACCCCCAATAATTAATAATATCAATAATATCCACGGATTTCTAGGCGATTTATAAACCATTTGCGAGCCTCCTCTCTGTTGCCGCCGTTCATGTAAAATTTTCTTGCTACCCTATAAGTTTATCATCGTAATCCTTTGTAAACAAGCAAACGATTGTTGTTAAATTGTGGGGTTTATAAAAAATAAAGAATCGTCTTAAAAGACGATTCCAGAAAGCTTATTTCTTTGTCTTTTTATTTTTGGAAAGTCATATTAAAGGTCAGTACTTCCATGTTCACCGCCAGGTCCACATTCCGGTATTCCACATCGTCCGGCACTGAGATGACGCGGGGGGCAAAATTCAAAACGGCTTTGACGCCCGCAGCCACCATGGCGTCGACAATATCCTGGGCATAGGGAGCGGGAACGGCAATCAGGCCGATTTGAATATTATTTTTCCGAATAAAATCCGGCATGCCGGAAACATTGCAGACGGGTATGGCGCCGGACTTTTGCCCGATGAGCTTGGGGTCGTTATCAAAAAGCGCCACCACGTTGAACCCTCTCTCCTCAAAACCTTTGTACTGTGACAAGGCCGAGCCCAGGTTTCCGGCGCCGACGATAATAACATTCCACTTGGTGTCAATCCCCAGTATTTTAGTGATATAACGGTTCAGGTCGCTGACATTATAGCCCACGCCGCGGGTCCCGAATTCCCCGAAATACGCCAGGTCTTTTCTGACTTGCGCCGGCGAACCATCCACGCCCTCGGCGATCGTTCCGGAAGAAACCGTAGTAAGTCCGTTCTTCTCTAGTTGCTTTAAATAGCGCGAGTATACTGATAACCGGATAATGGTCGCGTCCGGTATTTTTTGTGCTTTCAAGGGTTCTCCCTCCTTTGGGATGATTATAACATTTGCCGGAACAAGAGTACAGTTGTTTGTGACGGATAAATTTTATTTAATTGGTCTTAGCCATGAGACGGTGATAATCCTCCAGCAAAGCCAAAGCCTGCTGTTGAGAAATCAGCATAGCGACTCGCCGAGGGTCCCCGGACCATCCCCGAATAGCTGTAGCCCAGCTCCCGCAGCGCTTAGCCAGGGCGGACAGGTCTTGTTTATATAGTACGCTCTCCTCCCGTTCCGCTACCGCCTGGCCGCTTTGGGCTAATTCCTCCAATTCGGCGGCCAATACGGTAAATTTGGCTGCAGCCGGCTCCGGCAGCCCTTCTGCAGCATCCAGAGCGGAATAGAGCAGCAAGCCTTTTTGCAGGGACACATTCAAATCTCCCAGAAAGGGCGCCACCACTTCAGCAGCATAAGCGTCATCCGCCCTGAATTTGAAAGAAACCGCATTCATTTGCCGCTCTATGACCTGCGCCTTTTGTCCTTCAATATGAAGGCTGTCGGCAAAAGGCGTCAATTTTTCTTTATTGTTCAAAAAACCAATCAGCACCAGATAATTCGTCTCTTCGGTTATTACCGCCGGAACGCCCTGATCCGCCAGCGCATACCCTAACTGCAGCGCCGCCTCCCGCTCGGGGAAGCTTCCGGCTAGAACTGTATAATAGGTCGCCGGCGTTAGGCGTAAGACCTTGGTTATCACCCCGGCGGAGACTTTGGTTTGCTGGGGCGCGGTGCCCGGTAAACCTTCCGCCCCTTTCTCCAGATAGCCGAGGTAATAACCGCCCAAAACCTGTCCAAAAAATAGAGCCGCCATTAAAATAAGTCCGCCTAAAAGCAAGCACCTCAATATTCCAGCCGGCTTACGCACATAAGTTGGCATGCGTCCCCACCCCCGTCATCCTTTAAACACCTTACTTAAAATAGTATGCTAAGACGACGGGAGTTTAGAACAGCAATAGGCGCTTAACCGGAAGACAGCAAAGAGGCGCGCACTGCGCCGATTAAATAAAGCGAACCGGTAATCAGGAGTAAATCCTCCGGCCCAAGCTGCTCCCGGGCCCGCTTAAGGGCTTCCTGCCAGCCTTCGATTTGTACGATTTCCTGTCCCGGTTGATCAAAATAGCCGGCCAGTTCCTCCCAATGATCCGCCCGGACCGAGGGGGGACGCGTGATGATAATACTATCCGCCAAGTTATTTAAAAATTGTACGGAAGAGATCCTGTCCTTATCGGCCAGCATACCGATGAGCAAGATAACCCGCCGGTAGCGCGGCCGTTGTTTTTTCAGCCAGGCAGCCAGGACCTGCATACCGGCCGGATTATGGGCTCCGTCCAGAACAATCAGCGGGGCCCGGGAGACTTTCTCCAGCCGTCCGGGCCAGAAAGTACACGCCAAGCCGCGCCTGACATCCTCCAGGGGGATGATCCAGCCCAGGCGCATCAATACTTCCAGCGCCAATAACGCCGTGGCGGCATTCGCCAGTTGATGGTCGCCGCGCAAGGGAAGAAATAACTTCCCATAGTCATATCCGGGGCCGCAGACCGCAAAATATTGCCCGTCCGGGGTCTCTTCGATGAGCTGCCAGGTCATTTCCCGGTATACTTCAAAGAGCGCGCTTTCCTGCTCTTCGGCTTTTCCCCGGATTACCTGCAGGACTTCCTCTTGGGCAGCCGCCGTAATCACAGGACGGTTTTTCTTAATAATACCGCTTTTCCTTGCCGCTATCTCGGCCGGACTCTTGCCAAGATACTGCGTATGTTCAAGGCTGACATTGGTAATGATGGACAAAAGCGGGCGCTCCACTACA
>JAVEYA010000048.1:0-16838 GCA_034003745.1 Clostridia bacterium | reverse complement strand
GGTCTGCAAAATCAATATCGATACGGATTTGCGCCTGGCCATGACCGCCAGCATTCGCGAGCATTTTGCCCACAACCCGGCTGATTTTGACCCGCGCCAGTACCTGCGCCCGGCCCGCGACGCCATTAAGAACATGGTGCGCCATAAGATTGCCAATGTACTAAACTGCAGCGGCCAGGTATAATTGGGTTATAAGGTAGAGAGGAGTGGATTTATGCTGAAAGTTGAAAAAGTGGACAGAGTCTGTCTGGGTGTTCCCAATTTGCAGGAAGGCATCAAGACCTTTAACAAATTATTCGGATTCGAATTTGGTTTTGTGGGGGAGGTCAAACTGCCTTCCGGCGACGTCATCCAGGCGGCGCTCTCCAATCAGGGTCTGGAACTGGTAGAATCCCCGGATAAGCCGGTCCATGTCCGCAGTTTTCATTTTAAAGTGACGGACCTGGAAGAAGCGAAAGCCTGGGTGCAGGATAACGGCATCAAAATCACCGGAGAATTCCCCATGGGCGGGATGGATGAAGCGGTCATGGACCTCTTTGGGCTCAGGGGTATTCTGATCAACTACCAGGGCGACGACCCGGTGGCCGCAGTCAACAGCAAAAAATAGGCTGCATGCCTGCTTGGCTCTATAAAATATATATGCAGATAAAGTAAGGAGATTCGTCTCCTTACTTTTATTTATAGGTAATAAATTATTTATAAGAAATCCATATTAAAATAATTAAAAATAGTATTAAATATCTTTTCAAATGATTGACATCGGCTGAAATAATCAATATAATGAAATCGATAACAATATATCGATTACTACATATACTATTATGGAAGGAGGGTTTATTATGAAAAACCAGGATAAAGATTTTTCGGCAGTATCCATTCAAACCTTGGGGCGGTTGCCGTACTACCTCAATTTTATTAAATCACTGGATCAGGATAAATACACCAGCGTCTCCGCTCCGGTCATTGCCAAAGCTTTAAACTTAAATGAGGTGCAGGTCAGAAAAGACCTGGCAGCGGTATCTTCGAACGGGGGCAAGCCCAAAACAGGCTTTGACATCGAAGAACTGATTAAGGATCTGGAGGAATTCTTAGGGTACAACAATGTGGATGAGGCGGTTCTGGTGGGTGTGGGCCATCTTGGTTCGGCGCTCTTGTCCTACAAAGGATTCGAAAACTACGGACTGAAAATCGTCGTCGCCTTTGACCAAAATGAAGCCGTTGTGGGTACCCATGTGGGCGGTAAACAAGTTTTTCCGCTGGAAAAGTTGAAAGACCTCTGTTGGCGTATGGGCGTGAATATCGGCATCATTACCGTACCGGCCGAAGACGCGCAGGAAGTGAGCGAGCTTTTGGTGGAAGCGGGAATTTTGGCCATTTGGAATTTCGCGCCGGTGCATCTGCATGTGCCCGATTATGTGGTCGTCCAGAATGAAAATCTGGCGGCGTCTTTGGCGGTGCTTTCCAAGAACCTGAATGAAAAACTGAAAGTCTAAGCATTTATTTTAATACAGCGGGGGCAAAAAGCCTGGAATTGTGAACAAAGGGGCATAGGAGGCAAAGAGCAATGGTAAAAAGCATAGCGGCGAAGTTTGACAGAGCTTGTGCAATATTGGACAAATATGAGCGGAATCCCCACAAACTGATTCCCATTTTGCAGGAAATGCAGGCGGAGTATAAATATCTGCCGGAGGAAATCATGACGTTCATCTCTGTGGCGCTGGGGGTTTCCCCTTCCACCGTATACGGCGTGGCTACATTTTATGCCCATTTTACCCTGGAGCCGAAGGGTAAGTATGTCATCAAAGTTTGTGACGGCACGGCCTGCCACGTCAAAGAGTCCGAGGGGATCCTGAAAGCCCTGGAAAAAGAGCTGGGCCTGAACAAGGAAAACAAGACCACGAAAGATATGCTGTTCACCCTGGAAACAGTAGCTTGTCTCGGCGCCTGCGGCCTGGCTCCGGTGGTCGTCATCAACGACAAGGTACACGGGTTGATGACCCCGGAGAAAACATTGGCGCTCCTAAACGATATTAAGAAGGAGGCGCTTAGCCATGTGTCCTGAATTGGCGGTGAGAATAAGTCTGGAAGAACGAAGAAAGCATTTTCTCGATAGCATGAAGCAATATAAGGGCCGGGTTGTTATCTGCGCGGGTACCGGCTGCGTGGCCAACGGTTCCCTGGACGTATACGCCCGTTTCCAGGAAGTTATCCAGGAAAAAGGACTTAAAGTTGCGGTCACCTTAAAAAAGGAGAAGGCCGACTTTATCATTTCGGAGAGCGGCTGTCAGGGCTTTTGCCAGATGGGGCCGCTGGTGACGATTTATCCCCAGGGCATCTTATATACCAAGGTGAAAGCCGAAGACGTCGAGGAGATTGTGGAAAAAACACTGCTGTCCGGCGAACTGATCGAACGGCTGTTATATCATTCTCCGGATGATCATAAGGCCTCGGCGGATACGAAACATATCCCCTTCTATGAGAAGCAGCAGCGGACGGTCCTGAAGCTGTGCGGGAATATTGACGCGCAGGATATCGACGAGTACATTGCCAACGAAGGCTATATGATGGCGCAAAAAGCCTTTCATACATTGAGTCCGGAAGAGGTCTGCGAACTCATCCTTCGTTCCGGCTTGCGCGGGCGCGGCGGCGCCGGTTTCCCCACCGGACGGAAATGGGAGGCGACCCGTCTTCAGCAAAACGACGTTAAATATATCATCTGCAACGGAGACGAAGGCGACCCGGGGGCGTTTATGGACCGCTGCGTCATGGAAGGTAATCCGCACAGCGTGCTGGAAGGCATGATCATTGCGGCAAGGGCGGTAGGCGCTACCGAAGGATTCGTCTATGTGCGGACCGAATATCCCCTGGCTGTGGAAAGGCTAAAGGTTGCCATTGACGACGCCCGCAAGGCGGGGGTCCTGGGTAAAAATATCTTTGGCTCCGGTCAGAGCTTTGACATTCATGTGATGGAAGGCGCCGGCGCTTTTGTCTGCGGTGAGGAGACCGCACTGATCGCTTCCATGGAAGGCAAACGCGGCATGCCCACGCCGAAACCGCCTTTCCCGGCGGAGGCGGGATTGTTCGGGAAGCCCACGGTAATCAACAACGTGGAAACCCTGGCCTCCATCCCCATTATCATGCAGATGGGACCGGAAGAATATGCTGCTTATGGTACTTCTACCTCCAAAGGCACCAAAACTTTTGCCCTGACCGGCCATGTGGCCAACACCGGTCTGATTGAAGTGCCCTTTGGCGCAACCCTGCGGGAAATCGTCCAAGGCATTGGCGGAGGCGTCACCAATGACGACGGAAGCCTGTGCGGAGCCGATTTCAAAGCGGTGCAGATCGGCGGACCCTCCGGCGGATGTTTAACCAGGGAGCATCTGGATATGCCCCTGGATTATGAGCACCTGGCCAATGTGGGCGCCATGGTCGGCTCGGGCGGCCTTGTTGTTATGAACAATCAGACCTGCATGGTGTCCATTGCGCGGTTTTTCATGCAATTTACCCAAAACGAATCCTGCGGGAAATGCGTCCCCTGCCGGGAAGGCACCAAGCAAATGCTGGCCCTTCTGGATGACATTCTGGAAGGCCGGGCTACCGGAGAGACGCTGGATTTGCTGGAAGAACTGGCCCAAGCCGTTAAAATCGGCTCGTTGTGCGGACTGGGCAAGACCGCGCCCAATCCGGTACTGTCCACCCTTCGCTATTTCCGTGAAGAATATAACGCGCATGTCTTTGACAAGCGTTGCCCGGTGGGCCGCTGCACGGCGCTCCTGGACTTTGCCATTGAGGCCGCCAAGTGCAAAAGCTGCAGCCTCTGCGCCAAAAAGTGCCCCGTGGAAGCGATCAGCGGCGAAAAAGGGCAGCCTTATCGAATCGATACGGAGAAATGCATCAGATGCGGCGTGTGCGCTGACAGCTGCAAATTCGGCGCGATATCAAGAGGCTAGGGAGAGGTGAAGAAAATGTTAAAAGTGCAAAGGGCAACCATTGATAATAATGAAGTACTGATTGAAGGAGAACGCAATCTCCTGGAGCTGATCAGAAAAGCCAATATTGACCTGCCCACGTTCTGTTATCATTCCGAAATCAGCGTCTACGGCGCCTGCCGGATGTGTATGGTGGAGGTGGAGGGCAGAGGCATTGTGCCGGCTTGTTCCACACCGGCCGTTAACGGCATGGTGGTACACACCAATACCCGGCAGATCAGGAATATGCGGAAACTGATTGTAGAGCTGATGCTGGCCAATCATGACCAGAACTGCACCACCTGCCCCAAAAGCGGGGAATGTCGGCTGCAGAAAATTGCCTGTCAGCTGGGCGTCGATAAGGTGCGCTTTAAACAGGCTGAAAAATTAGCGCCTAAAGACCTCTCCTCAGACGCCATTGTCCGCGACCCCAATAAATGTGTGCAATGCGGCGACTGTGTGCGTGTCTGCCAGGAAATACAGTCGGTGGGCGTCCTGGATTTTGCCCATCGCGGCGCCCATGCCAAAGTCATTCCCAGCTTTGACAAAGGCCTCGGTGAGGTGGAATGCGTTAACTGCGGTCAATGCGTCAAGGTATGCCCGGTGGGGGCGCTTACGCCCAAACATCAGATCAACGAGGTTTGGGAGGCCATTCACGATAAGAATAAGGTTGTGGCGGTACAGATTGCCCCGGCGGTGCGGGTGGCGCTGGGTGAATATTTCGGCTACAAGTCGGGTACGACCATCACGGGTCAGACCGTTACCGCCCTTCGCATGATGGGTTTCAACCATATCTATGATACTTGTTTTGCCGCGGATTTTACGGTAATCGAAGAAGGGAACGAATTTTTAAGCCGCTTTGAGAAGAACGAGCGTTTGCCGCAATTCACTTCCTGCTGTCCGGCCTGGGTCAAATTCGCCGAGCAGTATTATCCGGATATGCTGACGAACCTCTCTTCCTGTAAGTCGCCGCAGCAGATGTTCGGCGCGTTATGCAAGGATATGCTGGCCAAAGAGCTTAGAATCCCGCGGGAAAACCTGGTGGTGGTCTCGATTATGCCCTGCACGGCCAAAAAATTTGAGGCTAACCGGGAGGAGTTCAGAGTCAACGGCAATAAAGATGTGGATTATGTTCTGACCTCGCAGGAACTGGCTCTGATGATCAAGGAAAGCGGCATCAAGTTTGACCGCCTGGAACCGGGCTCATTCGATTTGCCGTTTGGTTTCAAAACCGGCGCCGGGGTTATTTTCGGCTCTTCAGGCGGCGTCAGCGAGGCGGTCCTGCGTTATGCCGCCGATACGGCGGGAAAAGGTTCCATCACAGAATTCAGCCATTTACGCAGTGATGGTGATATAATAATAGAAACGGTCACTATCGGCGACATTAAATTGCGTCTGGCCATTGTCAGCGGACTCGGCAAAGCGCGTCAGCTGATCGATAAGATCCGCCGGGGGGAAGAACATTTCGACCTGGTTGAAGTGATGGCCTGCAGCGGCGGTTGCGTGAACGGAGGGGGACAGCCGGTGGCGGAAAGTAAAACTACGGTGCAGACTCGCGCCAAGAGCCTCTATGATAACGATAAAATGCTGCAATTCCATAATTCCAAAGACAATCCCTATTTGCAAAAGATCTATAATGAGGATCTGAGCCGGCCCAAGGCTCATCAGCTTCTCCATACCCATTACAGCAACCGGAAACGTATTTCAGGAGAGGATTTTATCTTATCGAGCAAGTCGGGACAGAAAAAACTGACCCTGACGGTCTGCTTCGGTACGAGCTGCTTTTTGCGGGGCGCGCCGGAACTCTATTCCCAACTGACCGAATATGTGAAAAGAAGCGGATTGGAAGAGGAAACCGAATTCAAGGTCTCTTTCTGCCGGGAGAAATGTGAAAAAGGCCCGGTGCTTTTAATCAATGACGAAGTTATTGAACGCTGCACCATCGATAAAGCGATTAAAGGCATTGAAGAGGCGCTGCAGAATATGCCCCGGCAAGCTGCCGAAGAAGCGTCCGCGGCCAAAGAATCAACGAAGGCCTGATGAACGTAGGTTTAAGTCTTCAGACACAAAGGGAGGAATGTCCTCGTGAGAGCGGGTGAACAGGAGCAGAACAGTTTTGAAAAGCAAACCAGCACCATCTATACGATTTCAGCCAGTTGTCAGGACTGTTATCGCTGCGTCAGGGTCTGCCCGGTCAAGGCAATCAGCGTAAAAAACGGGCAGGCCAGCATCGAGGATGAGCGCTGCATCAAATGCGGAACGTGTGTACGAACCTGCCCGCAGCATGCCAAAACCATTCGCTTCAGCCTGGATGCGGTGAAAGAGCTCCTGCATTCCGGGCGCAAGGTGGCGGTCAGCGTAGCCCCTTCCTTTGCGGCGTTCTTTCACGGCTGGCAGACGACTCGTCTGCCTTCGGCCTTGCGGTGTCTGGGGTTTCAGTATATTTCAGAAACAGCCGAAGGGGCGAAATTGATTGCCGAGGAAACGCTGAAGCAAAGGGACAAAGGCAGTATCTGCACGGCTTGTCCGGCTGTCATCAACTATATTGAGAAATATCGCCCGGACTATGTGGATTTGTTGATTCCTGTTACTTCCCCGATGGTGGCGCACGGCCGGATGCTGAAAAAGAGACTGGGTAAAACCTGGGCTGTTGTCTTTATCGGTCCCTGCGCGGCCAAAAAACAAGAAGCTCTCCGGCCCGAGAACCAGGATGCCGTTGACGCCGTGCTGACCTTTGCGGAGCTGATCCAATGGCTGGAAGAGGAAGGTATTGAGCTGTCTACTTGCTCCGAGAGCGGTTTTGAAAGTTATGGCGAACTGGACAAAGCGAGGCTCTTTCCTTTGCAGGGCGGACTTTTGAAAACCGGCAGCATCGACTGTGACGGGACGAATATCGACGTGATCCATCTTTCCGGTTCGGAAGAGGTCATGCGGTTATTGGATATTCCCCACGGCAAGTGGAAATTCTCCATCGTGGAACCGCTTTTCTGCGCGGGGGGCTGTATTAACGGCCCCGGGATCGCTTTGGATAAAAATATTTTCTTAAGAAAACAAGATATTGTGGCTTACGCCGAAAAACCGGCGATGACTGCGCAGGATATTGACCGTTCGGTACCCTGCGCCGCCGGTTTTGCCCCGGAGGATATCGGCAGTATCAATGAAGAAGTGGAAGAAAGTCTGATCAACCAAGTGCTGGAAGCCACCGGCAAAAGCAATCCGGTTCTGCAGCTGAATTGCGGCGCCTGCGGCTATGAATCCTGCCGGGACAACGCCATCGCAGTGGTGAAGGGCATGGCCGAACCGGAGATGTGCATGCCGCACATGCGGCGGATGGCCCAGCAGCGCACGGACCGGATTATCGAAACCAGCCCCAACGGGGTGGTTATATTGGACAGTGAACTGAAGATCATCAACATGAACCCGGCTTTTCACAAAATGTTCATGTGCAATAATTCCATTATCGGACGGCGTATTTCTTATCTGGTGGACGCCGACGGCTATGAGAAACTGGCGGCGGGTACGATGGAAGCGTTTGAGTCCATTAAAAGCAAATACGGCACCAAGTATCATGAACAGATTTATGCGCTGCGGGACGAAAAACAATATGTCGGTATGTATACAGATATGACCAAGATAAAATTTGACCCGAAACATATCGGCTTAATCAAAAATCAGACCATTGAGCATGCCCGGGAGCTTTTGGACCATCAAATCAGATTTTCACAGGAAATGGCGCATTATCTGGGCAGAAGCACGGCCCAAAGCGAAGAACTGGTCAAGCGATTGATCGACCTCTATGAAGAACAGGACTTGATTTGACCTGGAGTGAGAACGGATGAAGTTCATTGAAGATTTGGTAAAGCACGCCTCTAAACGCAACCAGATGGTCTGCGGCGACACTTTTTTGTGTGAGCGGACGCTGGAGAGCACGGAATTTGTTATTTGCGACGGCATCGGTTCGGGGGTTTACGCCAATGTTGCCGCCGTGTCCTGCGCCAACCGGCTGATTGAATTATTTCGCCGCGGCGTTTCGTTGAAATATGCCTGCGAAAAAGTGGCCGACTCCATGCACCGGGCCAGGAAGGAAGACGCCCCCTTTGCCGCCTTTTCCGTAGCCAAAATATTAAAGGACGGGCAGTTTACAGTCTATAGCTATGAGTCCCCGGCCCCCATCCTGATCAAGGACGGTACGGCGCAGCCCCTGAAACCGTATTTCTATACGGCCAGTTATGAGATTATCGGGGAATCCTCCGGTACATTGGGTATCGGCGACAGCCTGGTGCTTTGCTCCGACGGGGCTACTCAGGCGGGGCTGGGCAACGGTTATTTCTTCGGCATCGGCGCCGAAGGCGTGGCCGACTATATCAATGCCAAGCTGTCTTTAGGCCGGAGCATCCGCAGCTTGCCCAAAGATATTATTGAAATGTGCGCCCGGGTCTCCGGAGGGTACCACGCCGACGATACCACAGTAGGGATTCTGCGCTGCCGTGAGGCCACCCAGCTGACGATCATCAGCGGCCCCCCGTCGGCAAAGGCCAAGGATAAAGACTTTGCCGAAAGGCTGCTGGCCGCCGACGGCAAGCGGGTGGTGTGCGGGTCCACCACTGCGGATATTATCTCCAGGGAGCTGAAGAAAGAGGCCAAACTGGTCAAGACCGATATTTCCTTCGGTTCACCGCCGGAATATACCATGGAGGGCGTGGATATGGTCACCGAGGGCGCGGCCATGCTGAATCAGGTTTATAATATTCTGGATGAAAACCCGGAACGCTTCATTGAAGAATCGGCGGCGGAACGGCTTTGTTCCCTTCTGCAGGACGCGGATGTCGTCACTTTTGTCGTCGGCAACGCCGTTAATGATGCGCATAAGGCGCTTTTATTCAAGCAGATGGGCATCCGCCCCCGGGCGGCAACCATCAAACTGCTGGCCAGGCAGCTCAGAAAAATGGGTAAACTGGTTATTCAGGAAGAATATTAACCTTATTGACGAATAAAACTTTGTGGCGTATGATACTTTTCATGGATGAAAAAATATACCCGAACAGGATGCTCATACTGCTGAATATTGTGGTGATGGTCTTCATGTCCACACTGGACGGAAGTATCGTCAATGTAGCCTTGCCGATCATGGCGGAGAAGCTCGCTGTTACCACGGAAGCGATTTCCTGGACAGTTACGGCTTATCTGATCGTGATTGCCACGGCTATTTTGGTTTTTGGCCGGCTGGGGGATACCATCGGCAAGGCGAGAGTCTTCCAGTTCGGGGTTGCCGTATTTATCCTGGGCTCTTTGATGTGCGGGCTGGCCCATACTTTTCCTTTGCTGATCGTGGCCAGGGTTGTCCAGGCCGTCGGGGCGGCCGGCACTATGGCGACCAGCCAGGGCCTGGTTACCCAGGTTTTCCCGAGGAATGAGCGCGGCCGCGCCCTAGGACTCACCGGTATGTCGGTAGCGCTGGGTTCTCTGGCCGGTCCGCCTTTAGGCGGTTTGATTGTCAGTGTTTTAAGCTGGAATTATATCTTTTTGATTAATATCCCCATTGGCCTGATCGCTTTAATTATGGGGGCCAAAACGCTGCCCGCCCAGGAACCGTCTATTAAAGAAAAATTCGATTATCAAGGAACCATTCTGATTTCCGCCGTTATTCTGCTGCTGTTCTTTTCTTTGCTGCGGGGAGAAGAAGCAGGCTTCGGGCATCCGCTTGTGCTGGGAGGCCTGGCCCTGGTGGTCCTGGCGCTGGTCTTATTTATCCGTACGGAGAAGAAAGTCGCCGCGCCGCTTTTGCAATTGGAAATATTTAAGAATAAACTGTTCTCCCTTTCTCTTCTCTGCGCTTTTATGTCGTTTTTGGCCATCAGCACTTCCAGTATTATTCAGCCGTTTTACCTGCAGAATGTAATGTATTTCACCCCGGCCATCACCGGGATGATTATGATGGCTTTTCCGCTGGTTTTGGCCGTGGTGGCGCCTGTCAGCGGCTGGCTTTCCGATAAAATCGGCTCGGAATTCCTGACCTTTCTGGGATTATCCATAACCAGCCTGGGTTTGGTGCTGATGTCCAGCCTGAATCAATATTCGGCGATACCGACCATCCTTATCTATATAGCGGTCATGTCTTTGGGCAACGGCTTATTCCAGTCCCCCAACACCTCGCTGATCATGTCCACCGTACCTTTCAACCGTTTGGGCATCGCAGGGAGCGTCAACGCGCTGGTCAGGAACCTGGGCATGGTTTTCGGCATCTCCGCGGCTACGGCGCTTCTATATAACCGGATGAGCTATATCCTGGGTTGTCCGGTGAACAATTGTGCGCCGGGGAGTGAAGAGGCCTTTATCTACGGCATGCGCACGGTTTATATTTCCGCTGCGGCCATTTGCGCCGTCGGTGCGCTTCTGACAGCCTACCGGCTGTACATGAACAGGATGAAAGGGAAAAGAGAATCCGGCTGAATGGTATATACTCCGGTGTGTAAAATAATTGGCGGGGCCAACGAGCTCGCTTAGCTGATGAGACGGTAATCCGTCTCATCTTTATTGTTGCGCTTGTAATATTATTTTAATATGCTAAAATATTAAAACAGGATTGCTTTAACGTAGAGGAGGTTGTGAATGTATATTCAGGTCTATAAGCTCAAAGAGATGTCTCAGGAAGACTATGCGCGGATCATGAAACGCAGCGAGACCGAAACGGCCGATATTCTGCCCGCCGTGGAAAAGGTTATCAACGATGTGAAAGCGCGCGGCGACGCGGCTCTGATAGAGTATACCAAGAAGTTTGAAGATATTTCGATAGAACAGGTGCAAGTCAGCAAGCAGGAAATCAAAGCGGCCTACAGCAAGGTTGATCAGGAAACAATCAAAGCCATCGAAACCCTGGCGGAGAACGTCCGGAAGTTCCACGCGGCCCAGCTGCCGCGGAAAATGTGGTCGATGGAATTATCCCCCGGTTTGGTGGCGGGTCAGATCCTGATTCCGCTGGATACGGTCGGCTGCTATGTCCCCGGCGGACGCGGCTGGTTTCCCTCCGCGGTGATGATGTCCGTACTGCCGGCCAAGGTGGCCGGAGTTCCCCAGGTTGTGGTCTGCACCCCGTCCGATACGGATGGCTCTGTTCCTGCCGGAACGCTCATTGCCTGTGATATCTGCGGGGCTGACGCGGTCTTCCGCGTGGGCGGCAGTCAGGCCGTCGCCGCGATGGCCTATGGCGCCGGATCGGTACCCAAAGTGGATAAGATCGTCGGTCCGGGCAGCAAATGGGTCCTGGCCGCTTTCAAATTGCTTTACGGCCAGGTGGAAATCGGGACACACGCCGGTCCGGGCGAAGGATTGATCGTGGCCGATGAGACGGCCGATCCGGAATTTGCGGCGGCGGATATCTGTATCCAGGCCGAGCACGGTCTGGATTCCGCCGGCGTTCTGGTAACGCATGTGCCGGAGCTGGCTTATGAAGTGCAAAAAAGAATTGGACGCCATATCGAGCGGCTGAATGATTACCGCAAGGAATTTGTGGTGGAATCTTTGCGTAAATACGGCGCCATTATCTTAACCGATTCTTTGGAAGAATCGATTGCCTATGCCAATGAATATGCGGTGGAGCACTTGGAACTGATGACCAGGGACCCGCTGCACGATATGCAGAAAATCAAAAATGCCGGCGGCCTTTATTTGGGCCATTACACGCCCCTTTCCACAGGCTGTTTCGGCTCCGGTCCCAACCATGTCCTGCCTACCGGAAGAAAAGCCACAGTTTCCGGGGGGTTAAAGACACTGGATTTCGTCAAGGACGTTACCTTTGAGTATTTTTCCAAAGAAGGATTGGAACAGTTGAAGGACGCCATGGTCAAACTGGCTGATTACGAAGGTTTTCCGGCCCATGGCAACGCGATTCTGGAACGCTTTGTCAAAAATTAGTCTGGGAGGGAACGCATGTTAGCAGCCCGTTATTACGGCCCCGGAGATATCAGAGTCGAAGAAGTCGATGCGCCTGTTTGCCGGCCCGGTCAAGTGCTGGTCCGGGTGGCTTACGCAGGGGTGTGCGGCTCGGATTTGCATAATTACCGCAAGGGTATGTTTATGACCTATGCCCCTGAAACCATGGGACATGAGTTTGCCGGAACCGTCGCCGAGGTGGGTGAAGGGGTGACGGGCTTTACGCCCGGACAGAAGGTGATCGGCGATCCCCGCGTGCCCTGCGGCAAATGTGCCTGGTGTAAGGAAGAAAAATATAATTTGTGTCCCAAGCTGGGCTTTATCGGGGAAGTAAAGCCCGGTTGCTTTGCGCCCTATCTTCTGATGGGGCCGGAGCAATTGCTGGTCATCCCGCCGGAGCTTCCGCTGCAGGAAGCCGCGGTGGCGGAGCCGCTGGGCGTGGCGGTACATATTATCAAAGAGGCCGGCCTGACCGCCCTAAAACCCACGGATACAGTGGCTGTCATCGGCGCCGGACCCATCGGGCTCTTGAGCTTGATGGCACTGAAGGCGCTGAGCAAAGCAAGCGTCATCGTAGCCGATATTAGTGCGGAAAGATTGCTGTTGGCTGAAAAGCTGGGTGCGAATGAGACCTATGTCAATACGGACAGAATTGAAGACGACAGCGCTGCGGCAGCCATTGAAGCTGTGGGCCTGGGCGTGACGCTGCAGGAAGCGCTGCGTATCCTGGAACCCCGGGGCAGGCTGGCTATGGCCGGACTGTATGAGGATAAATGCATCCTGGACCCCAATCCCATCGTGACCAAGGAACTTCGCCTGTATGGCATTAACACGTACAACAAAGCCGATTTGCAGGAGGCAGTGGAATTGATTCACCAGGGGAAAGTAAATGTAAAACAGATTGTCACGGACATAGTGCCTCTTATTGAGACGGAACGGATTTTTCAAGACCTGGACAAGAAGGCTAAGACCTGTGCCAAAGTCCTGATCGCCATGCCTGAAGAGTAACAATGGAGAAGAAGATGAGCACAGACAGCATCCTGAAACTTAAAGATATCACCAAAATTTATCCGGGTACGGTGGCTTTGCAGAAGGTGGATATGGAGATTCGTCACGGCGAGGTGCACGGGATTATCGGTAAAAACGGCGCGGGCAAATCAACGCTGGTAGGCATTATTTCCGGCATCACCACCCCTTCCGGCGGATCCATGTATCTAAGAGACCGCAAAATTGCTCACCTTTCCCGGCTGGACGCCAAAAGGGAAAAAATAGCCATCGTCCCGCAAGAGCCGCAGGTTATCAGCGACCTGACGGTGGCGGAAAATCTCTTTTTAGGCGATTACCCGCACAGGGGGCCGCTGGTGGACTGGCGGGCCATGTATCGTAGCGCCCAGGAAATTCTGGATAAAGCCGGACTCAATATCAACGCTTGGGCTAAAGCCGGAGAACTCTCCATCAGCGAACAGCAGCTCATGCTCCTTTTGAAAGCCTGTTATGTCGAGCGAGCGGATCTGATCATCCTGGATGAAGCCTCTGCTTCCCTCTCCCAGGATGACGAGAAAATATATTACGCCTTAATCGCCGAGCAAAAGAATTCCGGCAAGACCATCATCGTCATTTCCCACCGCACCGAGGAAATCCTGCAGGTCTGCGACCGGGTTACGGTTATCCGGGACGGCTGCTCCGTGGCTACAGTGGACTGCTCCGGGCTGGATAAGCGCATGTTCTCCGCACTGATTGTCGGCGAGGAGTCCGCCGGGGTCAATTCCGTGTTCAGCCGCTGTCACTTTGGCGGCGCCGGGGAAACAGCGCTGAGTGTCCGGGATTTTACCCGCCTGGGCTATTTTGAGGAAATCTCCCTGACCTTAAAAAAGGGAGAAGTCGTCGGTCTGGCCGGATTACGCGGCAGCGGCCGCACTGAGCTCTTCAAAGCAATCGCCGGTATTGACCCGTTTGACGCCGGAACGCTGGATATTGCCGGTTGCCCGGGTATCCCTTCCTCGCCTTCCCAGGCGTTGGAACGCGGGCTGGTCTATCTGACGGAGGACCGTGAGAAGGAAGGGCTGATCGCGGGTCTCTCCGTGCGGGAAAACATGGTCTTGAACAGTCTCCGGAAAATCAGCCGGCTGACCTTTATCGACAGAAAAAAGGAGCGGGATTTGACCGGTCGCCTGCTGGAGACTTTTGAGATTCTGGCCGCCTCTCCGGAACAAGAAGTCAATCAGCTTTCCGGGGGCAACAAGCAAAAAGTCGTGGTCAGCCGTATCTCTGCTTTTGGGCCGCAAGTTTTCCTCCTGGACGAACCGACCCGGGGGATCGATATCGCCGCCAAAGACAGTATCCTGCGCCTGATTCGCGAGAATCTGGCCCAAGACGCCGGGGTGATGATGACCTCGCCGGGATTGGATGATCTGCTCCTGATTTGCGATAGGATCCTCGTCCTTTATAAGGGACGCATCATGGCTGAGTTTGCCCGGGAAGCGTTTCACGAAGGGAAAATTTTTCAGACCATGCAGGGAGATCTGGCTGTTTAATAGCACAAGGGGATGAACAAATGTCTAAAAAACTGAAATTACAATTATTCTTATTGGAAAATATGATTTGGGTGCTGATTGCGGTCTTTTTTCTCTTTAACGCCTTTGTTACAACCAACTTCGCGACTCCCCGCAATATCATCAATATTCTGTACCATTCTTCCATTATGAGCATGCTCGTTTTAGGCCAGGGCATCATCATGGTCATCGGCAATCTGGACTTATCTTTGGAATCCACCCTGGCCTTTGCCCCCGGCCTGACCATGCTCCTGGCCGTAAATTGGTTCCCGGGCACGCTGGGGCCCATTACCTGCATTATTCTGACGCTCTTGATCGGGGTGTTGGTCGGAATCTTCAATGGGGTACTGATTTCCAAGGTCCAGGTCAATCCCTTTCTGCAGACGCTGTCCGTGCTGATTATGCTGCGCGGCCTGGTTTTGTTTTTGGTGCCGTTTTCAATTTTTCCCCTGCCCGAGGCTTACTCCTTTGTGGGCCAGGCCTGGTTGTTTGATAAAATTCCGGCGGCCATCGTCGTCGTCTTTCTGATTTATTTTATTTTTCATATTGTTTTCCAATATACGACCTTCGGGCGCAAATTCATGGCTACCGGCGGCAACGCCCGGGCGAGTTTTGTCTCCGGGATCGACACTACCAAGATGGTCATTATCGCCTTTGCATTAAGCGGACTCCTGGCGGCGGTGGCGGGTCTTTTGACGGCCGGGCGGCAGGGTTCCGTGAACAACTCTATGGGGGAAGGCATGGTCATGCTGGCCTTTGCCGGCGCCATCCTGGGCGGAGCCAGTCTTGAAGGCGGCAAGGGGACGCCCGTCGGCATGCTGGGCGGGGCCATCCTTCTGGGGATGATCTCCAACTCCCTGACCCTCTTGGGCGTACAGGCTACGCTGGTTTACGCCACCCAGGGCGCCTTGATTTTCCTGGCCATTATTATCGACCGTTTGCGTATTTATGTCAGAAACCGGTTGCTGCATCAGGAGCAACTCAGAAAGCTGAAACTGGAAAACCCATAACAAGACGGTAATAAAAAAAATTCAAACATAGGGGAGGCATTATTTCATGTTTAAAAAAGGTATGGCGACAGTATTGATTATCCTATTGGCGGCCGCCGTCTTTACCGGCTGCGCCGGGCAAAAAGCCGAACAGCCTGGCGATGGCGGAGCAAAGCCGATGACCATCGGTATGGTCATTAAAGACCCTTCCGCGCCGTATATCATGGCTTTTTCCGAGGGGGCCAAGGCGAAGGCCGCGGAATTGGGCATCAAGATTGATATTAAGGACGGCCAGGCCGATTCCTTAAAAATCATGGAGCTGATGGATAACTATATCACCCAGGATGTAGACGGCTTTATTATGGCCGGCGCGGTTGATCTCAGGGCGATCGTACCCGGCGTCAAGAAACTGAATCAGGCCAATATTCCCATTATGGCCCTGGATACGTCTCCGGAAGGGGGCAAAGTCGACCTGTTTATTTCTTTTGATATCGAAGCGGCCAGCGCCAAAGCCGCGGAAGCCTTTGTCCAGGGCATCAAAGACCGCAATAACGGCCAAGTGCCCAAGGGCGTCGTCATCGAAATCACCGGTTCCCTGGAAGACATGTTCACCACGAGCTGCAACGCCGGCTTTACCTCAGTTATCGGCAAGTACCCCCAGCTGACGGTGGTGCAGGGCGAAGGCCAGTGGGATAACACCATCTCCCATGAGCGGGCCAGCGACCTCCTGACCCGTTACGGCAAGGAAGTCCTCGGCATTTATGTTCATACTCCGGACATCATGGCCCCCGGCGTAGTGACCGCGATCGAGGCCCATAAGCTTAATCCGGCCGACTATGGCATTGCCGGCATCTGCATCGGACCGGAAGGCATTGAGCTGATCAAACAAGGAAAAATGCTGGCCGCTGTCGAGCAGCCCGCTTATGATTCGGCTGTGCTGGCTGTCCAGTACCTTTATGATTTATACAACGGCAAGTCCATTCCGCAAATCGGCGATACGGTGACACAGGAAGGGGCCGGCTGGTCTCCGGCTGAAGTCATCAAGAATCCCTGGGCGGATGAGGGCGGCTTCATGGTTCTGCAGGGTCCGCTTGTCCCCGCTGAAATAGGCGTCGATGACGATCGCCTCTGGGAAAACAAGTTGTTCAAGAAGTAACGACACGCCCTTTTCGTAATAAAAATGAAATCCGGAACAGAAAAATATCGCCTGACAAGCGATATTTTTCTTCGGCTGTTTCCCTCAATATTGTAGTTTTATAGCGATTTAATAGCTGTCAAGAATCAGTGAAAATGTCACCTTAATTCGTCAATGAAAATGTCACGTATAAATTGTGTAATACGATTGATTATGCTATGCTGATTACGTTGTGAGAGGAACTTTTTTAAGTTCCGGGGGA
>JAVEYA010000047.1:0-17299 GCA_034003745.1 Clostridia bacterium | reverse complement strand
CGATCTCCGAGAGTTCCAGCAGAATCCCCCCGGTCGCTTTCGGGTGCAAAAAGGCAATTTTCGCACCGCCGGCGCCATAGCGGGGTTTTTCGTCAATCAGGCGGACCCCCCTTTCTTTAAGATTGTTTAAAGCGCTCTCTATATTCTCTACCCTGAGAGCTATGTGCTGAATGCCTTCGCCGTTTTTTTCTATAAATTTGGCAATAGGACCCTCTTCCGAGGTTGATTCCAATAGCTCCAGTTCGCTATCCCCACATGGCAGAAAAGCTACATTGACTTTTTGTTCTGCAACTGTTTCCGTGCCCGTGCTTGTTATGCCCAGCACATCCTGATAAAACTTAAGCGACTCTTCCAGATTCTTTACCGCGATGCCGATGTGGTCAATCTTAAGTACTTTCATCCGCTTCTTTCCCCCCTCGCATCTATAAATGTTTTTTAATATACAAAATACATAATAAACATATCTATTATATATTAGTTTACGGAATAATTAAACATTTATTTCCCTGCTTCGACGATATATTCCCTGCTTCTTTACAGCCATTATTTACTATAGTAAATTCTATCACTCAAAGCAAGTACAGACAAGTGAAATTATTCACCAGCATTTATCTCTCTTCAATAAAAAGGCCAGCATAACGGAATAATGACCACGGAAAGAATGAGACAAAGCAAAGCCAAGGGCAAACCGGTCCTGATATAGTCTATAAACGCATATCTTCCGGGTCCAAAGACAATCATATTCGGCGGAGTAGCTATTGGGGCGGCAAAAGCGCAGGAGGCGGCGACGGCAATGGTCAAAAGAATCGGCTTAGGGTCCGCCCCCAGTTCCAGGGCGATGGCCAGGCCGATGTGCGCCAAGAGCGTGGCCGTGGCTGTATTGGACATGAATTGCGTCAATCCGCAGGACAGAACAAATAATCCCGCTGTGACAACATAAGGACTGGCGTTATTACCAATAAGATTTAAGACCAGATCGGCAATCATTCTTCCGGCGCCGGTTTTATCCAAGGCTGAAGCTAAAGGCAGCATTCCGGCAAATAAAAAAATGGTCGTCCAATCAATGGCTTGATAGGCTTGTTTCTCCGTTAATACTCCGGTAATCACCAGCATTAAAGCGCCGATAACAGCCGCCACATGCAGCGGTATGCCTGATTGTTCCTCCAATACCATTACGATTACCGTGCCCAGCAATGTCATCAGCGCGATCCCCTGTTTAACCTTCCCGGCTTTTTTCGGATCCGCCGACGGCTTTACTCCCTCACTATCTTCGTCATTCAAATTGCTTCTATTATATGGAATACTCTTATAGCCAACGGCAGCCATATAGATAATCCCTGCAATGGTCAGGGGTATTCCAATAAAACCGAATTCCATAAAGCCTACGGAACTGCCCACCTTGTTCAATTGGCCGGCAATAATCATATTGGGCGGCGTTCCTACCAGCGTAATGATTCCTCCTAATCCGGCGGCATAGGCCAAAGGAAGCAGGAGTTTAGAGCGGTTATACCCCGCGGCGGAAGCAATGCCCAGGACCACCGGCATTAATACGGCAGTGGTTCCCGTATTGGGCAGCACTGCCGAAAGACTGGCGGCAATCAACATAATATAGATAACTGCCGCTCTTTCAGTTTTGGCAAAACGAATGACCTGATCCCCCATGCTTTTTGCCACGCCTGTTTCAAATAATCCGGCGCCGATCACATACATCCCGGCAAATAATATCACCGTACTGTCCATAAGGCCGCTAAACGCCGTTTCAGCGTCCAGAACACCGGTCAGGATTAACAGGACAGGTACGGACATCGCTGTGACAGCCAAAGGGATTGCTTCTGTGATAAATAAAATAACGGCGCCGACTAAAATCAATATACTAATTGTTGCCGGAGTCAAACGCATTCCTCCTAAGAGAAACATCGCCGACGATCACTGTGCGAAGTTCTCCCGCCTTTGTTTTTACCAAAAGCTGCCCGTCGGCGTCGATATCCACGGCATAGCCCCGATAAGTTTCCCGGGCGGAAATAATCTCCACCTCTTCTCCCAGGACACAGTTAAGTCTGCGCCACTCGGCGAGGATCCGGGCAAAACCCGCGCTCAGATATTGCTGATAGACTTCGGCAAAGCTGTTCAGAACACAGATCAGCACTTCCGCCCGCCGGAATTCCTTGCCTGCGCTCATCGCCAGGGAGCCGGCTTTTCCGGCAATTTCCGGGGCAAAATCAGCGTCCCGGTGATTCACATTGAGGCCGATTCCTGCTACCATATAGTTGATGCGATCAATTTCGGCGCTTAATTCCGTAAGAATGCCGCAGATTTTTTTATCATTCAGCAAAATATCATTCGGCCATTTGATACGCGCGTCAAGTCCTGTAAATTCACGAACAGCCCGGCATACGGCTACCGCGCTGACAAAGGTAAGCTGCGCGGCCTGGGCCGGCATAATCGGCGGCTTTAAAACAATGCTGAACCAAAGACCTACTCCGGAGTCGGAAACCCACGGGCGTCCCATCCTGCCTTTTCCGGACAGCTGCTTCTCCGCCGCGACGACCGTGCCTTCGGGCGCGCCGGCGGCGGCTTTCTTCTTGGCTTCTTCATTGGTGGAAGTGATTTCAGGAAAGATCTGAATTTCCTGCACAAACAAAGGCAACTGCAGCTCTATTTCCTCTTTGTTCAGAATATCCGGTTTTCCGCTCAGACGGTAACCCTGACTATGGATGGAATCGATCCGGTATCCTTCCTCTTTAAGCGTGTTGATATGCTTCCAGACAGCCGTTCTGCTGACGCCGAGCCGCCGGCTGATTTCTTCTCCCGAAAGGGAACTGCCCTGATGTTCCAATAAGAGCTGCAAAACCTCTTTTTTCATGTTTAAACTCCCTGTTCAGAATATGACTTGCATGCCGGCTGTTTTTCTGGTAATATTCTTTAGTGTATTGACTGCCGACCTAAGGAGGTGGAATCTATGTCCTATAAATGTGATGTCTGCGGCAAGGGTAAAACCATAGGCATGAAAGTAAGCCATTCACATATCCGCACCAAAAAAGCCTGGTCACCCAATCTTCAGCCCGTCAGAACCGTTATGAACGGTCAGCCTAAGAAATTAATGGTATGCACACGCTGCCTGCGTTCCGGCAAAGTGCAAAGAGTCGTTTCCTAAGACCTGAGCAATCAGGTCTTTTTTCTTTGTTGTATTGCCACCAAAATTCCCTTTTCCAACTCAATTTGTGCAGTTTCCTGGGCAAATGCATTGCTTACGCCAATAGAAACTCCCAGCGTCATGACGGCTTTTGTAAGCGGAAATTTCAGCCCGGTCAGAGTAATTCCCTCTACGCGATCCGTTAATGGCAAAAGTGTAATTCTTTCGCCCACTCTCCCGGTGAGCGTTTTTTTATTTCTGACCAAAAATATCTCCTGATCTTCTTCTAAAATCCTCAGGCGGGCGTGGGCAGCCTCCGGCAAGGCCAACAGCATGACATTGGCCAGCGTATGGCCGAAGCATCCGCCCAATGCGGCGATCAGATCGATCTCGGTAAAACCCAACTGCAACGCTTCCAGAATAGCAAGATGCGTATCGGTAAAATCCTTTTCCGGAGAATATCTTTGTATCCGCGTCCCCGCTTGCTCCAAATGAGCAATTTCCTGCTCCGACAAGGTGTCGAAATCACCGAGCACGAGCTGGGGAATAATCCCCAACGCCGCGGCATATCTCGCTCCGCCATCTGCGCAGATGACATAAGGATACGCGGCAGCCAGCCGTTTATAATATGGGGACGGTTCCAGGGAACCTCCGGAGATAATTAAGCAGCGTTCAGACATAGCTCCTCCAACTATTTAAGCGCCATTTTCCGGGACCTGACAGGATTCCATCAGTTGAGCCACCGCCTGGGCCGGGTTGGGATGATTGAAGACGGCCGAGCCGGCTACCAGTACATTGGCCCCCGCTTCCACCACCAACGGCGCAGTCTCCGGATTGATCCCCCCATCCACCTGCAAATACAGCTCCGGATTCCTTTCTTTGGCCCATTCATGCAAGAGACTGATTTTTGGCAGAACATTCGGGATAAACCGCTGTCCGCCAAACCCGGGATTGACCGACATCACTAAAACGAGGTCCAAGTCTTCTAAGACATATTCGATTGCACCTAAAGGCGTATGGGGATTCAAGGCTACGCCCGCCTTGGCGCCGGTTTCTTTGATCAGCTGGATAACCCGGTGCAAATGCGGACAGTTCTCCGCATGCACGGTAATCAGATCGGCGCCGGCCGCCCGAAAATCGCGCAGATAGCGTTCCGGACCGTCAATCATCAGATGTACGTCAAACAGGAGCTGACTTTTGGGGCGCAAAGCTTTAATGACCGGCGGTCCAATCGTAATATTGGGAACAAAATGCCCGTCCATTACATCGACGTGCAGCCAATGAGCGCCGGCTTTCTCCACGTAAGCCACAGACTCGCCCAGGCGGCTGAAATCAGCGGATAAAATCGACGTTGCCAGTAAAACCATTTTTCAGTATCTCCTCTCGTTTGCCTTAACTTCTTCCAGTAAAACCAGATAGCGCTCATAACGCCCCGCATTTATCAAACCCTGTTCCACCGCCTCTTTAACGGCGCACTGCGGCTCGTCGCGGTGCAGGCAGGAAGAAAAGCGGCAGGAAGAACGGTAATCGTCAAATTCCCGGTAATAGCCGGCCAGTTCTTCCTTCTTCATCTGCGGCAGCATTACCTGGCTGAAGCCCGGCGTATCCGCCACAACTGCCCCGTACGGGAGCGGGAGTAGCTCTACATGCCGGGTGGTATGTCTGCCCCGGGCGGATTTTTCGCTGATTTCTCCCGTTTTACGACGCAAACCCGGCTCCAGCATATTCATGATGCTGGACTTGCCTACGCCCGAAGGTCCCGCGAAGACAGATACTTTCCCGGCCAGCGCTTTTTTCAGCGCTTCCAGACCCCAATTTTTTTTTGTGCTGACGGTTAAAAGGGGAAAGCCGGCCTTGTCATACTGTTTGGTCATTTGCGCGATTTCGTCCGTCGAGACCAGGTCGGCTTTATTAAAACAAATCAGCGGTTCTGCCAAATTCGCCCGGATCATTACCAAAAGACGGTCCACAAGCCGCCAATCAGGCTCCGGATCCTTGCAGGCCAAGACGACCACAGCCTGGTCCATATTGCTGATATTGGGGCGAATCAGCTCATTCTTGCGGGGCAGGACTTCTTCGATGACGGCCTGCCGCTTTTGCTCATCCAGGAGCGAGATTCTGACCTTATCCCCCGGCAAAAAAGTCTGACTGCGGATACGGTATTTCCCTCTCAATTTACATTCCCAGAGGGCACTCCCGTCCCAGACGTAATAGAAGCCGCTATAGCCCCTGATAATGACTCCTTCAGGATGCAATCTCTTCTCTCCCTTAATAATTTAAGATATTTTCCAGCGGTCCCGGTCCGGCGCTGACCACCAGATTCACTACCGAGCCCTGCAGAATTTCGCTGTCCGCGCCCGGATCCTGACGCAAGACGACATCCTTGGCGTATTCATAGCTTATCTCCGGCTGAATCACTCCAATTTGCAAATGATAGCTTTTCAGGATCGTTTCCGCTTGGGTGACGCTGCGTCCGGTTACCTGGGGCATTTTTATCCAAATCGGCTCCGGTCCTTTACTGACAATCAGATTTACCGCCGAACCCTGAATGATTTCCTGACCGGCGGCCGGTTCCTGATGCACGACCTCGCCGGAAGCGATTTGCTCATGATAGACCCGGGTTACATCGCCCAGCGTCAAACCTTCGTTGGACAAAGCCACTTCCGCGTTTAAAAGCGGCGAGCGCAGCACATTCGGAACTTTGACCAGCTGCGGTCCTTTGCTCAATACGGCTTTGACCTCTGAACGCTTCTTCACAACCACCTCGGATTTGGGATCCTGTGAAACAACCAGTCCCTCTTGGATGGTGGGATGGGTGACCGTTTTATCTACCACCAGCGTTAATTCCACTTTATTTAAAATTGCTTTGGCTTCCGCTTCGCTCTTTTCCAGAATATCCGGCACGGTGGCTTCACCTCGCGCCAGCACAGTAGCCGATAGATACATCCCGAAAATAAAACCGAAAATAATGAGTGCAGCCATCACCCAGAGCCAGACTTTCACAGGGGCGTCCAGTTCCTTCTTTTTCTTCTTTTTACTCGGGATGACCGGGACGTTAATGGTATCGTCTATCTCTTGGGGGACGAATTCCAGTTTATTATACAAATAGGCCGACGTCAAATCCTGCTTTAAAGCGTGTACCGCGTCATATCTGCGGGCGGCGTTTCTGTCCATGGCCCGTAAGATGACCTTTTCCATGGCTTCCCCGATCTGCGGATTGAGCTCCCGCGGAGGTACGGGGTCGTGATTGATCTTGTTCAGGGCCACGCTGATAGGTGATTCGCCTTCGTAAGGCAGGCGGCCCGTCATCATTTCATATAAGACCACGCCCATCGAATAAATATCCGATTTCTCATCGGCCAATTCCCCTTTGGCCTGTTCCGGCGAGAAATAATGCACAGAACCCATAATGCTGCCGGTATGGGTAATGGTCGCCGTGGTAACGGCCCGGGCGATGCCGAAATCGGTTACTTTCACCCGGCCTTCTTTCGTCAGGATAATATTATGCGGTTTGATATCACAGTGAATAATTTTATGTTTATGGGCATGCTCCAGGGCTTCGCAAATCTGCTTGCCGATATCCACCGCGTCATCGGAGCGCAGAAGTCCCTTTTCTTTGATTACTTCTTTGAGATTCTGGCCTTCCACCATCTCCATAACAAGATAATGCAAGTCCTTTTCCTGACCTACGTCATAAATACTGACGATATTGATATGGGAAAGGCTGGCCACAGCCTGGGCTTCTTTGCGGAAGCGGGTGACAAATTCTTCATCGCTGTTCAGATGTTCACGCAATACTTTAATGGCCACGACCCTGTTCAAATATAAATCCCGGGCGCGGTAAACCAGGGACATCCCGCCTCCGCCGACTTTCTCCAGGATCTCATATCTGCCTCCCAGCAATCGACCTATCACCATATCACCTCTTTTCCCGTTAGTTTCGTCAGTTTCAGAGTATATCGACCAGAATAGCCGTAATGTTGTCCGCCCCGCCGCGTTCCAGGGCCAGTCCAATCAGGCGGTTTAATTTTGTTCCTATAGATAGGTTCTCACCAAGAATCAATTCTATGTCACGGTCTGTAAGATGTCCGTGCAGGCCGTCGGTGCATAAAAGTAAAAAATCTCTCTCCCGGACCGTGTGAATTGTGCTGTCTATCCTTGGGGCGGCCTCGGTCCCCGCGGCGGAAGTCAAAATATTTTTTTGCGGGTGTTTCTGCATTTCCTCCAGGGAAATACTCCCGTTTTTAAACAATTCATTGACCAGCGAATGGTCCTGAGTCAGCTGGGAAAGCCTCCCGTCCCGGTATAAGTAAGCGCGGCTGTCGCCGATATGCGATAGATAAACAAAATTATCCCGAACCACGGCGGCGGTTATGGTCGTGCCCATGCCGGTATAGCTGGGATTTTGCAGCCCCTGGCTTAAAATAGCGGCGTTGGCCTTCAGGACAATTTCTCTTAAGCACTGGCCCGGCTCGCAATGGGCGGTCAGCTTATATTCCTCCCCAATCACTTGCACCGCCAGGGAACTGGCTACTTGTCCGGCCAGATGGCCTCCCATGCCGTCGGCCACGACAAAGAGGCCTCTGTCTAAAGAGACCAAAAAGCTGTCCTCATTGTCTTTTCTGACCAGGCCAACATTCGTTATGGCTTCGGCTCTCAGGGGGAAGTCACCTCTCTTTGCCGGCTAACTGTCCGCAGGCAGCTTCAATATCGCCGCCCTTTTCTTCGCGTATGACCGCATGAAGTCCTTGATTCTGCAGCAATCTCAAAAATCCTTGTACCCCGGCAGGATGGGGACGCTTAAAAGTATTATTTGCATGCGTATTGATGGGAATAAGATTTACATTCGCCTTCAGTCCCGCTAATAACGCAGCCAGCTCTTTCGCCTGGGCCGGGGAATCATTGAGGCCCTTAATCAGCGCATATTCAAAGGTAACGCGCCGTCCGGTCTTTTCGATATAACGGCGGCAGGCCGCCAGCAGACGCTCCAAAGGATAGCGCCTGTTCACCGGCATCATCCTGTCGCGCAAATCGTTCGTCGGCGCATGGAGCGAAACGGCCAGGACGATATCCAGTTCTTCTTCCGCCAATTGCTCGATTTGCGGCGCCAGACCGCAGGTAGATACAGTGATACGCCTGATTCCGATATTTTGCCCGGCGCTGTTATTCAATATTTTAATACTTTTCAGCACCGCTGACAAATTCAGGAGCGGTTCGCCCATGCCCATATAAACCAGATTATGGACTTTAAAACCTTCTTCCTCCGCGGCGCGTTGCCGGGTCACATCCAGTACCTGCGCCACAATTTCACCGGCTTCCAGATTGCGTATAAAGCCCAGCGTCCCGGTGGCGCAGAAGCTGCAGCCCATCCCGCAGCCCACTTGGGTGGAAAGGCAGAGCGTATTCCGGTTTCTGGTTTTATCCCCCCCATGCCGCATCAGCACGGTTTCAATCAGGCTTTTATCCTGAAGCGCCCATAAATATTTGCGCGTACCGTCGCTGGAGATTCTTTCACGCACAAGCTTAAGCGGTTGCAGTTGGGTCCTCTTGGCCAGAAAATCACTTACCTTATCCCCGGCATTCTTCATTTCCGAAAAAGATTGGACCGCCTTATCCTGTATCCAGCCGAACACCTGGGCCGCCCGGTACGGTTTCTCTCCCGCCTCGTGCAAAAGTTCCCGCAGCTCTTCCGGCAGCATCCCCCGGATATCAAATTTTACGGATTCTCCGTTTACCATTATTACCTCGTTTCCGCGCCGGCAATCCTCTTCTCCAGGCCAGCCAGAAAAAAACCTTCCATCTTATCTCTAAAAGGCAGATATTGCCGCGTGCCGGCTTCTAATTCCGCCCGCGCCGCCGGCAATTCTTCTTCATAAGGAAGATACGCCGTCAAATCATATCTCTTCATCTCGGGACGCGCCTCTAACAGCTTCTCAATCACTTCATAATTCTCTTCCGGCTCCATCGTGCAGGTGCAGTACAGGAGCCTGCCGCCTTCTTTCAGACAAGCACAGGTCCGCTCTAGGATTTTCAGCTGCAGCGCAGCTAAAACGGCAATATCTTCAGCTTTCTTGCGCCAGCGCGAATCCGGCCTGCGTCTGAGCACCCCCAGCCCGGAACAGGGCGCGTCCACCAGAATCAGATCGTATTGGCGCTCTTCCCCGCAGTGCAATTGGGCGGCGTCCTGGAGGACGGGGCTGATGATCCTGATCCCCAGGCGTTCCGCAGTCTGTTCGATTAATTTCAAACGGTGCGCATGAACATCGCAGGCTATAAGCAAACCTTTATTTTCCATTCGTTGCGCCAGATGCGTAGTCTTGCCCCCCGGCGCGGCGCAGGCATCCAACACTGTCTGTCCCGGCAAAGGGCCAAGAACGTGCGCCGGCAGCATGGAAGTCTCATCCTGCACGGTAAACAGACCCTCCTGAAACGCAGGAAGGGAGAGTAACGGCGGAGCCTCCAGGAGCAGGATCCCTTCCGGAACACGGGAGCTTTTCTCCGTTTGGCAGCCCTCTTGATGCAGGCGTTCCACCAGGCTATCGCGGTTGGTGCGCAGGGTGTTTGTTCTGATCCACAAATCAGCCGGCTGATTATTAAAGCGGCACAGTTCTTCCGTCGCCGCAAAGCCGTAACGCTGCAGCCAGCGCTCAATCATCCAGGCCGGATGAGAATAGGCGATTTCCAGATACCGGGCCGGGTCTGTTTGGGCATCCGGCCAGACAATTTGCTTCGGGTTACGCAGAAAATTCCGCAAAACAGCGTTAACCAGGCCGGCGGTACCCTGATGGAACAACTTTTTAGCCAGCTTCACCGCCTCATGGGTAACCGCCTGGGGCGGCACCCGTTCCATAAACAACAGCTGGTAAAAAGCCGAACGCAGGAGAATCTTCGGCCCGGTTTCCAATTTCGCTGGTTTTTTCACCAGCTGGGCAATGATCCAGTCCAATTTGAGCCTGTTTTTAACCGTACCATAGACCAGTTCCGTAATAAATCTCTTATCCCGGTCCGGCAGCGTTTGCTTTCTAAAAAACGCATCCAGCGCAATATTGGCATAAGCCCCTTGTTCTGTTTCTTTTAGGATCAGATACGCCGCTTCCCGTGCCTGCATTTAGTCATCCCTTCTGAATACGCCCGCCAGCACCATCAGTCTCAGCAGATTCAATAAACCCACCAGCGCAGCAGCCACATAAGTGAGCGCGGCGGCGTCCAGCACAGCCTTGGTACCCGGAACTTCGCTTCTGCTGATATACCCGCTGCCTTCCAGCACAGCCAGGGCCCGGCTGGAAGCGTTAAACTCCACCGGCAGGGTGACCAGCTGGAACAGGACCACCGCGGCAAATAGATAAAGACCTGCGGTTATTAACGGAGGTATACTGACAAATAAGCCAATCAAAAAAAGCGGAAATGCCAGGGTCGAACCGAAATTCGCCACCGGAACCAAGCTATGCCTGATGTTCAGCGGCAAATAGCCTACCGCGTGCTGGATGGCATGGCCCGCTTCATGCGCCGCCACCCCCAGCGAAGCCAGGGAATTGCCGCCATAGACCTGACGGGACAAGCGCAATACTTTGGCGCGGGGATCGTAATGATCGGTCAGATTGCCTTCAATCATTTCCACACCCACATGCTCCGTTCCGGCAGAATCCAAAATGGCTCTGGCCACCTTGGCCCCGGTGAGTCCGGAAGCGGAGGCAACTTTGGAATAACGTTCATAGGTCGTGCTTACTTTCATCTGCGCGTACATCGCCAAAAGCAGACCCGGAATTACAATGATCATGGTCCAGTCATAAAAGAATGGATACATTGCCCACCCCTCCTTATGTGTTCTGATTTTTTAACAAAGACTATATTGCAGGCAGACTGTCGCTGAGCGTAGCCTCTGAGATAAAATACACTACCGCGTCCCGTACTTTTTCCAAATCCACGCAAGTATTACAGCAAGGCCCCTGGGGCCGCTCGTTAATGATTCCGATGACCGGGATTCCGGGAATATCTTTGATCCCGCTGGTCAGGTCTCGTTCACAGGCTATGGCCACCACGGCCTGGGGCCGGAATTCCTTGATCGCTTTTCTGGCCAGCGTCCCGCCGGTGACTACCAAGAGGCCGATATTGTATTCGCGGCTCATCCTGATGAGATCACCCACCTGACACTTGCCGCATTCCTTGCAGTTATGAATATCCACAGTAATTTTGTAGGGGCAGTTCACCCATTGGATGCAGTGCGGCGCCAGGATCAATACTTTCTTTAAAGATATGCCCTGGGTCGTGACTTTAACCAATTGATTGGAAACCTGAATAAAAGAATTTTTGATTCTATCCTCATCCCAGCCCAATACTCTGCCAATGATCATCGAAAACGGAAACAGCATAGTGGTCGATAACTTCATGATTGAATTTGTTTTAGGATGAAAGGGACTGCGCGAAGACAGCAGCGTCCAGACGAGCGAAGTCAGTCCGGAAGCCAGCACCAGGAGCAAAAGTACGGCCAGCACCGTAATCGTTTCGGTTATGATGATGTTGATTAACAGGTCATGTCTGAAGATCAGCCACCAGATAAAGACAAACACGCCTATCAAAAGCAGCATACTGAGAGACAACAGACTGATGAACAGCCTCTTACGGCTTACTTTTTCCGAATCATTCATTTTCGAATATAAATCCTTTCGTCAAATGATATCCGTTCATAAAACTATCCGCCGGCATGACATTTTTGCCAAAGGGCTGCACTTTTGTCACCAGAATTCCCCCCTGCCCTGTCTGTACCGCGAAACCGGCGCCTTTGACAACTTCGACCACTGTACCGGGTTGAACGGGCTGCTCCGGCAGCGGATGCAACCGGGCCTCCCTGATCTTCAGCGGCTTGCCCCGGTAATCGGTGAATGCGCCCGGCCAGGGTTCCAGACCCCTGATTTGATTATGGATTTGCCGATTGGTGCGATCCCAGTCAATGCGTTCATCTTTACGCGCGAGCGGGGCTGCATAAGAGGATTGGGCGTCATCCTGCGGCGTAGGCTCCAATTTTCGGGCAAACCACAATTCCAGTGTTTTAATTAATAAGTCGGCGCCTTTCTGTGCCAGTATATCATGCAACTCGCCGGAAGTCATTTCCGGGGTGATCTCCACCGGCTCCTTCAGTAAAATGTCGCCGGTATCCAACCCTTCGTTCATCAGCATGGTGGTGACCCCGCTGACGGCCTCCCCGTTCAGCACAGCCCGGTGTATCGGGGCAGCGCCGCGATATTGCGGCAGCAGGGAAGCGTGGACGTTAACACAGCCAAAAGGCGGCAGCTCCAGCACAGCGGGGGGCAGAATCCGGCCGTAGGCCGCTGTAACGATGAGATCAGGCTGCAGAGCGGTAAGGGTATTGAGAAACTCCGCCTCTTTGATTTTAACCGGCTGATATACTTCCAGTCCCAGGGCGAGCGCTTCTTTCTTAACCGGGGAAAGGCCCGGCTTTTGGCCCCGGCCGCTGGGTCTGTCCGGTTGCGTTACGACGCCGGCGAGAGTATAACCGGCCCGAACGAGGGCGCGTAAGGACAGTACGGCAAAATCAGGCGTGCCCATGAAGAGAATCCGGTGCTTCTGATTCATAGTCTATCACTCTATTCTACGGGTTTGATGTTTTCCGCTTTATCGGTAAACAAAATCCCGTTTAAATGATCGATTTCGTGCTGCAGGGCCCGGGCGGCGATTTCTTCCCTTTCCAGCTCAATTTCCCGCCCTTCCCGGTTCAGCGCCCGGACTTTCACTCTAAAGGCCCGGGTTACTTCCCCGACAAATCCGGGTATGGAGAGGCATCCTTCGCTATCCGTCTGCTCGCCTGCGCTCTCGGTAATTTCGGGATTGATCAATTCCAGCAGGTCTTCGCCTGTATCCACCACGATCGCCCGTTTGGAGACGCCTATTTGCGGGGCAGCCAGCCCCACGCCCTTGGCCGCATACATCGTATCCCGCATATTGTCCAGCAGCTTTAACACATTGGGCGTTATTTCCTTGATTGTCCTGGCTTTCTCGCGCAGAATCTCGTCACCTTTTTTTACTATTTGATATACAGCCATGACAGCCTCCTTTTAGAGCAGATTTTGCGGTTCCACATCAATGATCACACGCGGCTCCGTACCCGCTTTTCCCGGAAGGGAACGGGCTTGCGCCGCTATTGCCTGCAGGCGCGGCAAGTCCTCGCCTCGGAGCAGAAGATGATAGCGATAACGGCCCTTAATACAGTGAATCGGGGCCGGAGCCGGGCCAAACAGTTCAGTTTCCGTCTTCTTATCTTTTTCTATTTCTATTTTAAATATTTTCTCTAAATATTCTATCCTGTCAAGCACCTTTTTTTCATCTATACCGCTGACCAGAATTCTGATGAGATAAGTGAACGGCGGATACTTTACCAAACGCCTATTTTCCATTTCCTGGGAAATAAAGGTTTCGTAATCCTGCCGCTTCACCGTGGTATAAACATAATGCTCGGGGCTGTATGTTTGTACAACCACTTCCCCCGGCAATTCCCCGCGCCCCGCTCTTCCCGCCACCTGGGTAATCAGCTGAAAAGCCCTTGCGGCGCTTTGATAATCCGGCATATTCACCAGATTATCTCCATTCATAATACCGGCCAGGGTAACGTTCGGGAAATCCAGGCCCTTAGCGATCATTTGCGTTCCGATCAGCACCTGGCTTTTCCCTTTTTCAAACTCCTTCAGGAGCTGAAAATGGCTGCCTTTCTTCTGGGTCGTATCCGCATCGAGGCGGGTGAAGCGTATTCCCGGATAATTTTTTGTCAACTCCTCCGCAACCCGCTCGGTGCCGGTCCCGGTGTAACGCAAAAAACGGCTGCCGCAGGAAGGGCACTGGGTATATGCTTTACGCCTGTAATTGCAGTAATGGCAGAGCAGGCTGTCGTTGGCGCGGTGATACGTCAGGGTAATGGAACAATGCGGGCAGGTAAGGATATGGCCGCACTCCCGGCAAATCAGAAAAGTATGAAAACCCCGGCGGTTAATAAACAAGATAGCCTGTTCACCGGCCCGGAAAGTCTTTTCCAGCGCCTCCCGGAGATATTGGCTGAACAATCCGTGATTTCCTGCCTGCAATTCTTTTTTCATATCAATTATCTGTATTTGCGGCAGGGGCCTCCCCGCCACACGCTGGGGCAGACGGAGCAGCTCATAGGCGCCTGTCTTCGCCTTTTGCCAGGACTCCAAAGCAGGGGTTGCCGATCCCCGTATAATCACCGAGCCGAAGATATCAGCCGCTTCTTCCGCCACCCTGCGCGCATCATAACGCGGGTCCGGTTCGTTCTGCTTGTAAGTATTCTCATGTTCCTCATCAATAATAATCAGGCCCAGATCGGTGAAAGGTGCAAAAACAGCCGAACGCGCCCCCAGGACAATCATGGCCTCTTTATCGTGAATCCTGCGCCATTCATCGAACCTTTCTCCAGCCGACAACGCGCTGTGCAGCAAAGCCACGCCGCTGCCAAAGTGATCCAGGAGAATGGAGAAAAGCTGAGGCGTCAAAGAGATTTCCGGAACCAAATAAAGGATTTGCCTGCCCTGGGCAAGCGCTTCTTTCATCGCTTGCAGATAAACTTCAGTTTTGCCGCTGCCGGTCACCCCAAAGAGCAGCCAGGTTTTCCTGTCCTTATTTCTTAATGCGCTGCAAATTTTAGCGGCGGCCGTTGTTTGCGCTTCATTCAGGACGGCGACACGGTTTGACTCCAGCAGGCCCGTCAGCGGGCTCCTTCTGACGACGGCTTCCTCCAGGGTCAGCCAGCCTTTTTTCTCCAAAGTTTTCAAGACGCTGGATGACGCGGAGGACTTTGTCCGGATCTCCTCAACCGTCCTGGCCCCTTCCTGGATCATTCTCAGGATTTCAGCCTGCCGGGGCGCCGCGGAGGCGACCGTCTTCCAATCGGGCGCCTGCGCAGTCAGCTGCACCTGGACCATTGTTCTTTCATTGATGATGGGTTTAAAGAGGCTTTGTTCCGCCAGAAGTCCTTCCGTAAGCAAGGCTGTGAGCACGCCCCGGGCGTCCGGGCCCCATTTTCGGACCAGCTTTTCCGCCGTAAAAATTGCGGGATTGGCGCGCACCGTTTCATAGAGAACCTGCTCCAATCCTTCCTGCAGCAGCTTACCGCTGCTTTGGGCAGACCCGGTTACCAACACCTTTTTTTCTTTTTGCCTGAGCGGCGGGGGCAAAAACAAATGCACCGCCTTATTGAGTGAACATAAATAATAGGCGGCAAGCCATTCAGCCAGCTGCAGGACGGCGGAGGAAAGGAAGGGCCGCTTTTCCTGCACCTTCTGGATGGGTTTGATTGCCTTGAACTCCGGTTTTTCCGCCTCCAGCGCGAGGATAAGCCCCTCCTGCAGCGCTCCCCGCACCGGAACGACAACCAGTGCGCCCGGCCCGACCTGCTGATGGTCGGGCGCCAAATAGGTCAATATCTGGTCATAATTAGAATCTTTTTTCAGAATCAGAATTTTTGCAAACATTCACTCGCTCCGTTTGGCTTTGAGGATCTATCCATTAGTATAATTGTATCATTAATGGCGGTCTGCTGATAGAAGGAATCATAATGCCGGCGAAACCGCCGGCATTATTGCTACTTAATATTAAAATAATGTTTCAGATCATTCACTTTATCCAGCCGCTCCCAGGTCAGGTCCAGATCGTTGCGGCCGAAGTGCCCGTAAGCCGCTACCTGCCGGTAGAGCGGTCTCCTTAAATCCAGATCCCGGATGATTGCCGCCGGGCGCAGGTCAAAGATTTCCTGGATCGCCTTGACGATCTCTTCGTCGCCGACACGGCCGGCGCCGAAAGTCTCCGCCATAATGCTGACCGGACGGGCTACGCCGATGGCGTAAGCCACCTGGATCTCACACTTGTCGGCTAAGCCTGCGGCAATGATATTCTTGGCGACATGCCGGATGGCGTAAGCCGCGGAACGGTCCACTTTCGTCGGGTCCTTCCCGGAAAAAGCGCCCCCGCCGTGCCTCGCCATGCCCCCATAAGTATCCACAATGATTTTACGGCCCGTCAGCCCGGCGTCGCCGGCCGGACCGCCGATCACAAAGCGTCCGGTGGGATTGATCATGTAGCGCGTGGTTTTATCCAGCAATTCCGCAGGCAGGACGGGCTTGATCACTTCCTCGATAATCTCTTCGGCAAAATCCCGTACGTCGACTTTATCGGAATGCTGCGTGGAGAGAACGATGGTATCGATCCGTACCGGCCGGCCGTCCTCATATTCCACCGTTACCTGGGACTTTCCGTCCGGGCGTAAATATGGCAGTTTCTCGGACTTTCTGCAGGCGGCCAATCTTCTCGTTATTTTATGCGCCAGCGCAATGGTCAGCGGCATATATTCGGCCGTTTCGGCGGTAGCGTAGCCGTACATCATCCCCTGGTCCCCTGCGCCGATAGTATCGACGGCTTCCTCTCCCACCTTGGATTCCAGGGCTCTGTCCACGCCCAGGGCGATATCCGGCGACTGTTCGTCAATGGCGGTCAATACCGAACAGGTCTTATAATCAAAACCGAACCTGGCGTCCGTATAGCCGATATCCTTGACCGTTTCCCGGACGATTTTCGGGATATCCACATAACAGGAAGTGGAAATCTCTCCAAATACCAGCACCATCCCGGTGGTAACCGCTGTCTCGCAAGCTACCCGGCCCAGCGGATCCCGGGCCAGAATCGCGTCCAGCACGCCGTCGGAAATCTGGTCGGCTACCTTGTCCGGATGCCCTTCCGTCACCGATTCGGATGTAAAAAACTTACGTTCAGTCATTTATTCTCCACTCCTCACCTTGGATTAAGGCAGTAATTTAATGGCCTCCCGAAGAATCTCCCCTGCCGTTTCGTCTTTAGAAAGCTGTGGCAGCGTCCGGATGGCCCCATTGGCGAAAACCAGCGTAACAATGTTGGTTTCGGCGGCGAATCCGGCCCCCGGCTGGGTGACGTCGTTAGCCGCGATAAAATCCAGGTTCTTTCGGACCACCTTATCCGCCGCGTATTGCAGCAAGTCTTGGGTTTCAGCGGCAAACCCCACTAAGACCTGTTTTTTCTTTTTTGCGCCGAGCTCCGCCAGAATATCCGGATTCTTTTCCAGCTCTATAAATAAATTTTCAACATTTTTTTTTATTTTTTGGGCCGCCTGGACTT
>JAVEYA010000046.1:0-17441 GCA_034003745.1 Clostridia bacterium | reverse complement strand
GCTCTGCCGGAAAACACAAAAGCTGCCAGGGTTTAAGGATATCCAGAGAGTAGGCTTAAGATAATTAAAGTGAAATCCTAAGAAAATACAAGCATTACGGAGAAATCAAGAGTTTATTAAAGGAGGTATCATAAGATGAGCGTTAAAAGAATTGCGGTTTTAACCGGCGGCGGTGACGCGCCGGGGCTGAACGGGGTCATCCGGGCCATCGTCAAGACGGCCATTTCTCATTATGGTTTGGAAGTTTACGGCTTTTTGGACGGTTTTCACGGTTTGATTACCAACCGGTATCTGCGGCTGGAAAAAGCGAATGTCTCCGGGGTCCTGCACCGTGGCGGCACCATTCTGGGCACCAGCAACCGGGACAATCCTTTCCGCTTTCCGATACAGGAGAACGGTCAAACCGTTTATCGCGATGTTTCGGCGGAAGCCGTTAAAAACTTAGAAAAACTCGGTATCGATGTCCTGATCGTCATCGGCGGCGACGGCAGCCTGAACATTGCCCATGAATTTAGCCAGAAAGGCCTGAAAATCATCGGCGTGCCCAAAACCATTGACAACGACCTTTCGGCGACCGACGTTACCTTTGGTTTCGATACGGCGGTAACCACCGCTGCGGAAGCCTTGGACAAGCTGCACACCACGGCGGAATCTCACCACCGGGTAATGATCCTGGAAGTAATGGGCCGTTATGGAGGCTGGATCGCCTTGCATGCCGGCCTGGCCGGCGGGGCCGACGTTATTCTGATTCCGGAAATACCCTTTGACTGGCAGAAAATTAAAGACAAAATTGAAGAACGGCTGGCGGAGGGCAAGACCTTCAGCATTATCGTCGCGGCGGAAGGCGCCGCAGAAAAAGAAGGACAAATGGTTGTCGCAAAGATGATTGCGGAAAGCACCGACCCTGTCCGCCTGGGCGGAATCGGGCAGGTCGTGGCGGATAGGCTGGCCCAAATGATCGGACTGGAAACGCGGGTCACTGTTCTGGGCCATCTCCAGCGGGGCGGCAGCCCGACAGCGACAGACCGGATTCTTTCCACCCGCTTCGGGGTGGCGGCGGCGCACTTGGCGGCGCAGGGACCTTGGGGGCATATGGCCGCCCTGCATGGTCAGGCAATCGTTCCTGTGCCGATTGTTGAGGGGATCAAGACGCTGAAAAAAGTGAATCCTAAGGGAGAGCTGGTTAGCGCGGCCAAGTGTGTGGGAATAACTTTTGGAGACTAGACCATGTTAGTTTGTATAATTAAAATCCGTATTCATTTATATATGGCGCAGTCGCTCAAGGAGAAGCGCAGTGTCGTGAAAAGCCTGCTCCGGAAGACGCAAGCGAAGTTTACGGTCTCTGCCGCTGAGGTGGGCGATAATGAGCTGTGGCAGAGCGCCGTCCTCGGCATTGCACTCACCGGCAACAACCAGCGGCTTCTGGAGCGGGAAAAAGAAAAAGTCCTGCACTTTATGGAGCAGGACTCTGCCTTTGAAATCGTGGAAATCCACCACGAGATCTGGAGTTTCTAGGGATATCCCCTGATTAGATCCCCAGGGCGTGCAGGAAAAGGGGCACAGCCGTGATGCCGATGATGATGTTGCAGATGCCGGCCAGTTTGGTCCAGATGGCGCCTTTACCATACCAGGCCGGTACGAGGACGAAGAACAATGCGGCGATGAAAGTCAGACAGACGGCGAGCGGCCAGATTTTTCCCAGCTGGACGGCATGATACACGAAAACGCTGGTGATGAGGAATTGTACCCCAAAGAAGTGCGCGATCATTTTTTTGTCGCCGCCTTTGATAAAGAAAATGCCGATAACCAGCCAGAACAGGCCATAGTTAGCGAAAATGGTCCCCAGATAGATGCTGAGGTCGCCTGCCACACTGAAAAAATACATAGCGATGGCGGTCAGGATCTGCGCCGCGCCCCCGAATACAAAGGCTATGTAGGCCAGCGATTTTCCAATGTCTTTGTGGTCACCGCCTTTAACGCCGATACCAACCTGTTCAAATCCTACGCACCATACTGTAATAATGAGTCCGAACACGCCGATTGCTTCTGGATTTACAGCATTCATCAATAATTACCCCTCCACTTTAATATTTTATAAAAAATGACATAATCGTTACTGTTTTAACAGAATATTTGCACGAAGGAAACTATTTTTCCCCGAATCGGATAATATTACTATCAAATCGGATAATAACATATGAGTAGGTGAAATGATGTCTTCTTTTGAATTAATCGCCACGGCGGCCTTTGGCCTGGAGGCCGTAGTAGGTCGGGAATTGGCCGCATTGGGATATCAGGAGCAAAAGGTGGAAACAGGCCGGGTACTGTTTCGCGGCGACGAGCGCGCTGTCTGCCGGGCCAACCTATGGCTGCGCTCGGCTGAACGGGTCCTGGTGAACATGGGGCAATTTGAAGCCGGAAGCTTTGAGGAATTGTTCCAGCAGACCAAGGCTCTGCCTTGGGAGGAGTGGTTGCCCCAGGACGCCAATTTCCCGGTGGAGGGCAAGTCGGTCCGTTCCAGGCTCTATAGTGTCCCGGACTGCCAAGCAATCGTTAAAAAGGCCATTGTTGAAAAAATGAAAGAAAAATATAAAGTTAACTGGTTCGAGGAAACAGGTCCCCGTTATACCATTGAAGTGGGTATCCTGAAGGATAAGGTCACGCTGACTTTGGATACCAGCGGAGCGGGACTGCATAAGCGCGGCTACCGGCAGTTGGTGGGCAAGGCGCCGCTTAAAGAAACCATGGCGGCGGCCCTGATTTCCCTAAGCTTCTGGCAACCCGGACGGCCGCTCCTGGACCCTTTTTGCGGCTCCGGCACCATTCCCATTGAAGCAGCCTTGCAAGGACTGAATATAGCGCCAGGACTGGAACGGCAATTTGCCGCGGAGACCTGGCCGGTGATTCCCGGACATTTTTGGCAGGAGGCGCGCCGGGAGGCGCAGGATTTGGCTTGCCGGCAGACAGAGCTGGAAATCGAGGGTTATGATATGGATGCGGAAGCCGTCAGCCTGGCTCGTTACCATGCTAAAAAAGCAGGCGTGGAAGGCAAAATCCACTTCCAGCAAAGAGCCTTAAAAGAGTTTTCAAGCAAAAAAAAATACGGCTGCCTGATCTGCAATCCTCCCTATGGGGAACGCCTGGAGGAAGTGCCGGAGGCAGAACGTCTTTATCGCGAGATGGGCAAAATATTGAAACCGCTGGAAACCTGGTCCTTCTATATCCTGACCAACAATTCCCGCTTTGAAACCCTTTTTGGCCGAAAGGCCGACAAGAACCGCAAATTATACAACGGGCGGCTGGAGTGCCATTATTATCAGTTTTACGGACCCAAGCCCCCCCGCAGTCCGGAGGAGACGATCAAAACTTGACCTTCAGCTTGATGATTTTCACCCGCATCAAGGCTTGGAAGAGGATGACTACGGCAGGGCCCAGAATCAGGCCGACAAAGCCGACTGTTTTCACGCCCAGATACATGCTGACCAGAGCGGCCAAAGCGCTGATGCCGATGGAGTTGCCTAAGATTTTCGGGTCAATGATACGGCGGAAGATGATGATAATGACATAATGAATCAACAGCCCTACCGCTAAAAAGACATTACCGGAAATGTACTGGTAAATAATCATGGGGATCATCACGGCTCCGGTACCCAATACAGGCAGGAAATCAACAAAAGTCACGACCAGTGCAGTGGCGGCAGGATAGGAGATGCCTAGAATCAGGAAGCCGATATAGACAAAAACGAATTCCAGGAAACTGATAATCAGCTGCGCGCGGATAAAGCCGAAAACCGCCTTATGCAGCTCCTGCAGCACGATTTCCAGGCGAGGGTGGTCGGAAGCCTCAAAGAACTGCAAAAAAAACGCTTTCAGATCGGGCAGGCGCAGGCTTAAGAGATACATGGCAATAAAGACGATAATCAGCTCAAATAGGAAATTAGGCAGGTGTTTAAACAGATTGAAGGAAAACGTTACCATCTGATTGAGCAGTCCCTGCAAATAGGTTAACATGCTGTGAGCGGTCTGCTGAAAAGTCAGTTGAAATTCCGGCGGCAGGTTATTAAAGATTTCATCATACTGCAAAATCAGATTGTTGATATTGGGACCCAGGCCTCTGGTAAAAGAGAGCAGCCAACTGCCCAGGGCCGGACCCTCCGTGGCCAGCATGGCAATCAGGAAATAGCTCAAAATACCGAGGACGCCGGTAAAGACGGTACAAATTATAAGCGACATATAAATGCGCTTGATTTTAAGCTTTTGCGCAAAAAACTTAATGATGGGTTCCAGCAGAAAAGCCAGTAAAAAGGCCAGTACCAGGGAGAACCCTATGGTAAAGAGAAAATAGAGCAATAACAAAATCAGGGCGATATTAATGATCGTGCGCAGAAACATTATTTCCCTCCTGTATGGTAATCCCATTACCTTCATTGTAATATAATATCATATTAACAAATACCTTTTTTTTAGCAGATTACCCTTTTTTCAAGCAAAATATTTTTGGAGGATCACCATGGGAGAGTTAATTAAAGCAATCATTCTGGGATTTGTCCAGGGATTCACCGAATTCCTGCCTGTATCTTCGAGCGGGCACCTGCTTGTCTTCCGCAAGCTCTTTGGCTTGGCGGAGGCCGGCTTATTTCTGGATACTATGCTGCATTTCGGCACACTGGTGGCTGTATTGGCCGTTTTTTGGCGAGATGTTTGGGATATGATCCGCCGGCCTTTTTCCCGCCTTACTTTGCTGGTGGTGACGGCGACCATTCCCACTGCGCTGATTGGCCTTTTGTTTAAGGACCTCTTTGAGGAACTGGCTGTTTCCGGGGTCACGGCGGGCTGGGAATTCCTTGCCACCGGCGTCATTCTCTGGCTGGCCGACAGCCTGAAGGACCGCGGCTATAAGAATATCGAGAAAATCAGCTATAAGGACGCGCTGGTAGTGGGAACTTTACAGGGAGTGGCTATTTTGCCGGCGATTTCCCGTTCCGGCTTAACCATTGCCGGGGCCTTTTTCCAGGGCATTGACCGCAACACCGCGGCACGCTTTTCTTTTCTCGTTTCCATTCCGGCTATTATGGGCGCGGTCGTCCTGCAGAGTAAGGACCTGCTGGAAGGCGCGGCCGGGATGATCGGGGCACTGCCTTTGGCGGCCGGTACGTTGATGGCGGCAGTAACGGGCTATATTGCCGTCAAGTGGATGCTGAGCATTATCCGGCGCGGTTCGCTGAAGGTATTTGCCGTGTATGTCTGGATTCTGGGCGCAATCATTTTAGTCTTGCAGCTCTTAGGGAAATTTTAAAGCAGCAGCGGGCCACTGCAACAATATTGATTTTATCCGGAAAGTGAGACAGATGGGTATATGGTAACCCATCTGTCTCACTTTTTTTATTCCGTTATTCAAGGCAGGAGCAGGCTGCTTTGTTCCGAGAGCGCGCCCAGGCTGTGGGCTTTGATTTGCGTGTCGGAAAGGGTATACAGGGTATCATTGATACGCAGGATACGCTGAACTGCTTTGGCCGGGTCAGCGCCGGAATAGCCGGCTTTGAGCAAATCCTCCCGGGAGAGGTGAGTGATTCTGCCTTTTAAGGCAAAGCCTTTGTTCAGGTCGATGTTATAAATATAGGCCCCTTGAAAAGCGAATTGGCCATATGCAGGCATATTGCTGCGGGAGTCGATCTGCGCACCGCCCTGGACTTCCATGACAGTGACGGGGAAGGCCATCAGGCTCCGTTCTTTATCGAAAAGAAGCGCCTTGTGATTATGCAGGAGTTCGGAATCCGTACCCCGGTCGCCGATTTTTTCCACAAAAAGCTCCCGTGGATTGGCGACGTCGGTTACGTCAAAGAGAGCAACTTTCATTCCTAAGTAGTAGGCGCTGGTACCGACCGTTTTGCCCTGGCGATCCTTTTGGGCAACTTCTACCGTATCCTTGCCGAAGCCGATCAGATGGTTGGCGTCGTATGGATGGAGGTAATCGCTGTAGCCCGGGATTTTCAGGGCGCCCAGGATTCTAGGCATTGTGGGAGTACTCAAATCCAGCACGAAGAGGGGGTCCACCGTCTTGAAAGTAACCATGAAGGCCCGCTCGCCCATAAATCTGGTAGAGTAGATCTGCTCTCCCGGTGCGATATTTTCTATCCGGCCGATGATACCCATGCCGCTGTCCAGCACATAGAGGTTGTTCTTAGAAGCCTGTTCACCGCCGCTCCAGCTATAGCCTACCGTAGTGGCTATGCGGAAATTCTTCTGGAATTCGTCCATGGAAAATTGATTCAGGATTCTTCCCGGGACTTCTCCTTTGTGTGCATAGGTCACCTTGCCGTTATCCAGAGAGAATTTAAAGATTTGGGTTTTTTCGGACAGATCCACCGGCGTAATGGATGAGGTCGCAGCCAGGGGCATAATCCGGTACTGGTGCTGGGAAACAGCCACAAAGAGATGGTCTTCCGAAACATAAATATTTTCCCCGGAACCCAGGTAAGCGGAAATCTGGGCTGCTTCCTGGGGCTTGCTGAGGTCGAGGCCGGCAACGAGCAGATAGTTGGGGTGGGTGACCGGCGGGAAGCAGTGAATCTGGGAATAGGGGATCTCCACGGTCTCATCTTTTACCGCTGTATCGCGGTAAGCCGGCAGAACGATCGGTTCCTCCTGGCCCCGGTAATAATTGACGTACTGATTGGCCACCAGGTATAGGGCGCTGCCTATTTTCCGTGAAGAAACGTAAGTGCCGTCCAGTTCTATCTCTCTGATCTTGATAATATTTTGCTTATCCCGGATGTTATAGATCAGCGCTTTTGTTTTGGGTGTGTAGTAATAATAGGGGGGTGCAATCCGTTTGGAGGAAACGGCTGCGTCCATCGGCCGGATACCGCCGGAACTGCTCCTGCCGATGACCACTAAGTTCATATCATCCACATAGATTTCCTGGGGAGCAAAGTCTGCCTCCCCGGTGCTAAGGACCGCCGTCACTTTCATGGATTCAGGGGGATAAGCCTGACTGACGATGACTCGTTGACCGCTGACCTGGTAAATGTAGCGGCCGTCCGTTTTCACCAGATCGCCCTCATCTACGCCTTCCACCTGAACGTTGGTCTGGGAGTAACCGGCGCTGCCGGTATCAGCCGCGGCGGATGCAGCCGCTTCAGGTATGGCTGCCTGCTGCATTGTTGCATTGGCAGCCCGTTTCATGAGGCTGGGACTGCCGTAAAGGCCGGCCTGTTCTTCCACTTCCGCCAGGAGCCGTTTTAGATTATCCGCTGAACCTAAGACCGGTAAGCCGTTGATTCTGGAAGCAATCTGCGCGGTCAGGGCAGAATCCCATGATGACGCTCCGTCTGCGCTATCTTCAGCAATCAAGATCAGGCCGTCCTTATAATCAATTTTCTTGCCGAAAGCTTCGCTCACCGCCCGTAAAGGCACATATGTCCGGCCAAGGTAGACAAGGGGCGCCGCATCCAAGGCTTTTGTTTCTCCTCCAATCCGGATTTCAGGCTTGTTCAAAGTCAGGTGAATCGTTTTACCCCCGGCGTCAATGGTGACGGTCTGGGTTTTTTCCTCCCAGAGGACCCGACCCCCTAAACTTTCCGCAATGAAGCGCACAGGGACGATGGTCCGGTTGGCCACAATTAGGGGCGTGATAAATTCATTGCCCGCATCCAGCTTGGTTTCCTGATTGTTCACCAGGGCGGTAGGGCTGTCAATATACAAGGCGATCACACCCTGCAGCCGGGCGGCCGACTTCCCGGGGGGCATTTGATTTTCGGACCCGTAGAGGGCATCCGGCGCATAGTGAAACAACCCGGCCAGCAAAACAAGAATTAAGCCCAAAACAGCAATTTGAGGCCATTTTTTCATCCTCTCAACCTCCAATTTATTCCTGGTCTTTTACCTGCTATAGACGACAGGTTGGAAGTTTTGTTCCGGTTAATCCAAACCCTGGAAGAGCCCCGCAATAATCAATTCGTATAAAGATGCTGCCGGGTCAGGGGCAGTGCATTGTTTAGACCCTTGGAGAACAGCAACTGGTGCAGGTCCAGCCCGCTATAACGGAAAGAAGCGGCGCAGGCTTGCAGGTATAAGCGCCACATGCGGACAAAACTTTCGCCCATCTTCGCGCGGACCGTTTCGGCATGCTTCTCAAAGTTCCGCACCCAGTGGTCCAGGGTTAGGGCGTAATGCATCCGCAGGCTTTCCGCGTCCAGCAGATGAAAGCTATAATCGGGCATCAACCCGATCAACTCCCGCAAAGTGGGGATATAGCCGCCGGGGAAGATATATTTTTCAATCCAGGAGTTCACGGCCCCTTCTTTAATGTGTGTAATTGTATGTAAGAGCGAGAGGCCTTGTGGTTTGAGCAGCTTGTTTACCGCTTCGAAGTATTTGGGCAGGTTGGCTTTACCTACATGCTCGAGCATGCCCACGCTGACGATCTTATTGAAGAGGCGGTCTTTTTGGGCGACCTCCCGGTAATCGGCCATTTCTACTTCCACCTGGTCCTGCAGATGCAGTCCGGCAATCCGTTTTTTCGTTTCGCGGTATTGTTCTTCACTTAAGGTGATGCCCAGGCTTTTGACCCCATATTTTTGCGCGGCCTGGATGATCAATTGACCCCAGCCGCTGCCGATATCCAGCAGGGTCTCGCCGGGTTTAAGCTGGAGTTTCTTCAGAATGTAATTGTTTTTCTGTTGCTGGGCCTGGCCTAGAGAATCCTCTTCGGTCTGAAAATAGGCGCAGGAATAACTCAGGGTTTCATCCAGCCATAAGCTGAAGAAGTCGTTGCCCAAATCATAATGATGCTGAATATCCTTTTTTTGTTTAACGAGTGAAGTAGCATGACGCAGTTGACGCAGCATCTCCTTGATCCGGGGGTTGTTTTGCAGGAATGAATTCTGATTGATGTAGGCATAGCGGAGAAGGTCGCCAATACTGCCCTCCAGATCGATGCCGCCGTCCATATAGGCCTCTCCTAAAGTAAGAATGGGATCGGAGAGGAGCATTTTGGCGTCCGGCTCCTTGTTAAGGATGATTTTGCAGGTGGGCTCTCCCTGACCGAAGCACTCCGTTGAGCCATCCCAATAAGTCACGGCCAGCGCGCCGTCTTTGGCGATATCCAGCATCCGGCGGACTAACTGTTTCTGCATTGAAGATACACTTCCTTTATTTGGTTTATCTTTCTTTCCTTAGTTTACCACAATAAGTCCCGTTTTCTGGAAAATTATATTAAAAAGGGTCAAAAAAAAGATAAGGCCAAGTTCCGGCTTTATCTTTTTCAATCACCATAGTGCGGAGCTCATTTTTTTGTTCGTATCTTATTGATTATTTCTTCGGCTCTTTCTTTATAAGTGTGATTTTGCACGCTTATAACAGCATTTTCGCGCACCTTTTTATAAACGTCCATGTTTTTACTATAATATTCCAATCTATCAAGCGTCTCTTTTGAAGAATTAGAAAGAACCAATCCCCCGCTATTACCAAACATATTTTTTAAAGCCGTATTATAGCAAGAAAGCCCGAAACCTCCGGAGCCTAAAATTTCAAAGGTACGTCTTGTTATCGTTTGCTCATGATTTTGGGTGATTAAATTTATAAAGGAATTATTATATATATCACAGGTCATCTCATAAGGAATGACGCCTTTGAACCATTCCATGGGCACATCAAGATTTAGAAACTTTTTTATAACCGGCTTATATTCTATAGTGCCATAAAAATCTATTTTATAATTATTTTCAATTAAAGGTTTTAATAAAACAGGCATAGCTTTGCTATAACGAAAATGCGCAGGATAAGTATTGGCATACCATAACCAGGCATTGCCGACTAAGCTGATCGCATTATTTCTATTTACAGATATTGTTTTTGGATAATGAATTGTGGGATTATAAGCGAAATCAAGTCTCGCACAGGGGATGCATTTACTTTTAAGCTTTTCAAGCATTTCAGAACAAATCGAAAATACCATATCGGGTTTTATTAACTCAAAAGCTGTCATCTGTAAATTTAATTGACCAATTCCTTCCGTATCCCAGCAAACACATTTATAATTTGATGAATTTCTGGAACCGATATGCTTAAGCATAGAATGTGCAAAATAATCCATACAGGAAGAAAGAATTAATAAATCAGGATTTATTTCTTCCATTAATTTATCAAAATGTTCTATAGAAGCCGGTGTTATTATTTGCGCTTCATAACCTGCTGCAGTAAATCCCCATAAAATATCCCCTGCATAAAGGGTATGACAATAAATTGCTACCTTATATTTCATATACAATAGCCCCTCTACAATAGATCCTCTGGCGTGCGGATTTTTAACAATATCTACTAAATTATATGAAATAAAGAATCAGTTGTTACTAGGGCGTGTTATCACTAACGCAGCCATAAGGCAAATAGCCTTGCCGGAACATAATCGGTGTAAAATGAAAAAACCCACTACTTGTCAGTAGTGAGATTCCGGTAATACAAATGGTCGGGATGACAGGATTTGAACCTGCGGCCTCTTCGTCCCGAACGAAGCGCGCTACCAAACTGCGCTACATCCCGATGGGAACAACCTATTAACGGCGTCACTATACTATTATATGTACATCCAGCTCATTAGTCAATCTTTATTGGAAAACCAGGCTGCCCTTGAAGGAAAAAAGTGTTGCCGTAACGAAAAATATACAAGTTGCCTCTGAAAGGATGTGCGGCCGTATGGGGGAACAAAGCCTGAAAAGGCAGGGGGAATTGAAAAGGCTTTGGAAAAGATTTATCACCGGCGAAGAAATTTCCGATTTTCCGGAGCCGCTCATCTATGAATCCTGGCAAAGATGCCGGCAGATGAAAGTGGATCCTGATCAAACCAATGCCAATATCGTTCTCACGAACCGGGAACTGAGAAAATTAAGGGAAAAAAACAGGCTGCTTTTACAGGTCAGCATGCCTACTTTGGAAAACCTGGCCGGTTTTGTGGCCGGTTCCGGCTTTGCCGTGGCCCTCAGCGATGAAAACGGGTACCTCATGGAAGTGTCGGGGGATGATAATGTCCGGGATGCGGCCCAGCGCGGGAACTGGATTGCCGGCGCTTCCTGGAGCGAAGCGAGCGCGGGCGCCAATGTGGTGGGTACGGCAATTTATCTGGACCGCCCGCTTTCGGTGATCGGCTACGAGCATTTCTGCCACTGTTCCCATAAATGGGCCGGGGCCGGCGCCCCCATCCATGACTCGGACGGGAAAATAATCGGCGTAGTGGCTTTAGCCGGAACGATTGATAAGGCCCATGCCCATTCTTTAGGCATGGTGGTGGCGGCGGCAAATGCCATTGAAGTGCAGCTGGCCATGAAAAAAGAGTGGAATGCCAGTGAAATGGCCAATCAATATAAACAGATCATCATGAATTCTATTTATGAGGGGCTGCTGGTTACCGACGGGAACGGGATCATTACGCTGGTCAACAAAAGAGCCCAGGAAATCTTATATTCCCCTGAAGAAAAGCTGCAAGGGGTGCATATCCGGAATCTCTTCAGTGAAAACTTTATCCGCTATCTGGAGAAAAACCTGGACAAGAAACAGGGCCAGATGATTGACGTACAAGAGGAAATCATCATCGGGGATAAAAAAATAAAATGCACCGTCACTTGCCGGCAGATTATAACCAACAATCATTTTAGCGGGTTTGCCATTGTTATCAATGAAATCTCCCGGGCGAAAAAGCTGGTCAGCAAACTCCTGACGCAGAATGCCCGCTTTACCTTTGACGATATCATCGGAAAGAACCCCAAATTCTGCATGACGCTGAAGGTGGCGAAAACCGTGGCGCCCAGAGAGTCCAATATCCTCCTGCTGGGGGAAAGCGGGACGGGAAAAGACGTCTTTGCCCAGGCTATTCACAATGCCAGCCTGCGCAGGTTGGGCCCTTTTGTGGCCATTAATTGCGGGGCTATCCCCAAGGAACTGATCGGGAGTGAGCTTTTCGGCTATGCGGAAGGGGCTTTTACCGGGGCCAGCAAGGGCGGAAAGATGGGGAAATTCGAGCTGGCCGACGGCGGCACGCTTTTCCTGGATGAGATCGGGGAAATGCCGCTGGAACAGCAGAAGGCGCTCTTACGGGTGCTGGAGGAGAAATGGGTTTCGAGAATCGGCGGATATGACGTGATCCCGGTGGATGTGCGGATTATTGCCGCTACAAATAAGGACCTGCAGCAAGAGGTAAAAAAGGGCGCTTTCCGGCAGGATTTGTTTTACCGCCTGAACGTTTTTGCTATAAAAATGGTGCCGCTGCGGGAGCGCCAAGAGGATATCAAGCTGCTGGCGTCTTCTTTTATTGAGAAATTCGACCGCCGCCAACCGCCGATGGAAGTCCCCGACAGTGTCTGGCAGCTGCTTTATAGCTATGATTGGCCGGGCAATGTGCGGGAACTGCAAAATCACCTGGAAAGGGCGCTGGTCTTATCGGACGGGAAAAGACTGACCTGTGAGCTTTTTGACCTGCCGCAAATGAACAGCAGGCGCTCCCACCCGATTACCAGCAACCTCCAGCACTATGAAGCCGCCATGCTAAAAGATATGCTGCAGCAGAACGGTTGGAATATCAGCAAGACCAGCCTTGAACTGGGCATTTCCAGAACGACCTTGTACAGAAAAATGGGCTTGTATCGTCTTACCAAAAGTCCCTGACATTCTGTTTTTTGTGTTGTGCAGATTGAACAACAGTGTACCATTTATGTTACAAATAGTACTTTGCCCGCGCGCGCCGTCCGGCCGATGCGGGCTTTCTTTTGGCCGTCTCTTAGCCCGGATCTGGCTGATTGGCATGGATTATGCAAAAGAAGTTTGCCAAGAGATAAAAACAATAGGAACGGAGGAGAGCGGATGTCCTATTTTGTCTTGACCCAAGAACACGAAGCAATCCGGGATAAAGCCAGGGAATTTGTGCAAAAAGAAGTCCTGCCAAAAGCTAAAGAGCTGGATGATGGACGCAAATTTCCCTGGGATCTGGTAAAAAGATGCATCGAGTTGGGATTTTTGGGACTGCCCGTGCCCCAAGAATATGGCGGCTCCGGCGCGGGGGCTTTGAGCCTGGCCCTGGTGATCGAAGAGATTGCGAAAGCCCAAGGTTCTCTGGCTTTGATCCTCGATACCCACAACTCTCTTGGTTGTATGGCTTTGTTATTTGCGGGAACGGAAGAGCAAAAGCAAAAATATCTTGTGCCTGCCGCCCGGGGCGAAAAACTGCTGGCTTTTTCACTGACGGAGCCCCAGGCCGGGTCGGATGCCGGCGCCACCAAAACCACCGCGGTTTTGGAGGGGGAGGAATGGGTCATCAACGGGCACAAACGCTGGGTGAATAATTTCGGCGTCGCCGGGACTTATGTGATTACGGCCTTAACCGATCCCGCCAAAGGGAACAAAGGCATCAGCGCGTTCATTATGGATAAGGAGACGCCCGGTTTGCGGACCGGAGCCAGGGAAAGAACCCTGGGCCTGAATAATACTTGCGTCGGGGAGGTCTTTCTTGAGAATTGCCGTATCCCCCGGGCGAATCTGCTGGGCCCGCTGAATAAGGGCTTATCCTTATTCCTGAAAGCGGTAGACGAAGGACGTCTGGCCGTGGCGGCCATCTCGGTGGGCATGGCCCAGGGCGCTTTAGACCGGTCCATCGCTTACGCTAAAGAGCGGATTCAGTTTGGCCAGCCAATTATCCGCAATCAGGCCATTGCTTTTTATCTGGCGGAAATGGCTACGAAGATAGAAGTAAGCCGCACGATGCTGTACCGGGTAGCGGCGATGCGCGACGCCGGACTGGAGTTTTCCCGGGAGGTGGCGATGCTGAAGCTTTTTGCCTCGGAAATGTGCCAATGGGTGTGCGACCGGGCCGTGCAGATCCACGGGGGGAACGGGTACAGCAAAGAATACGAAGTGGAGCGATTTTTAAGGGATGCCCGGATGCTGACCCTCGGCGAAGGCACTTCGGAAATAAACAAAATGATCATCAGCGGGAAGCTGTCCGGTTGAAAAGGAGGCAAGGAAGTGACAGAAGAAAATTTTTGCGTGGAAAAGATGAGCCGCGAGCAGCAGGTCGCTTTAGCCCTGGACCTGATGCACCGGACCATTGTGCATCATGTTTTCTGGTTTAAGGAAGTGGAGCACCAGTTGGGGTTTGAGGGCGCTCTGGAGATCATGGACACGGTCTATGAAAAAAGCCGGGGAGTTTATTTAAACCGCTTGAGCAAATTTTTCGGTTTCGAGTTGGTGGAAGGGATCCCCCGGCCCTTCTTGGAGATGCCTGCGGAAAAGAGGATGGAATTGTTGGAGGCGCTGTCTTTGAACTGGCTGGCCATAGACGGCGTCTGGTTCCAGGAGGTGGAGTTCAAGCACGGTATGCTGGATTCCAAACGCTGCGGCGATTCCTGCTGGGTCTGGTTTTCACCCTTTGAAGCCTGGTCCGTCAGAAAATTATTGGAGCTGCCGGAAAGGCCGGGACTGGAGGGATTGAAAAAGGCGCTGCAGCTGAGGCTGTATGCCAGGATCAACGTACAATCCATCATGGAGGAAAGCCCCGAAAGCATCGTCTTGTACATGCATGACTGCCGCGTCCAGTCCGCCCGGAAACGAAAAGGGCTGGACGATTATCCCTGCAAGTCGGCAGGCTTGGTGGAGTATGCCAATTTTGCCAAAGCCATTGACCCGCGCATAAAAACCCAATGCCTGGGCTGTCCGCCGGACGCCCATCCTGGTGAGTGGTACTGCGCCTGGCGGTTTTCTATAGAAAACAGTTGAGGAGGGAAATAAGTTGAAAAAGGATGGAACCGTAGAATTCGACCGCAACCTGGGCCATATGGTCAGGACGGCCACCCAGAGCCATATTGAGGTGAAGCCTTATTATACGCCGGACGATGTGGCGCACCTGGAATATACAGAAGACCTGGCTGATCCGGGAAGTTTTCCGTATACCCGCGGCATTTATCCCGATATGTACAGGACCAGCCTCTGGCTGAAATCTTTTATCGTCAGCTACGCTACCGCCGAAGAAACCAACGAATCTTTCAAGCAGTACATTAAACAGGGGATGACGGATCTGCGCCTGCTGGCCGATCTTCCCACCCAGTCCGGGGTGGATCCTGATCATCCCGGCGCCTGGAACGCCATGATGTGCGGAGGCGTAGCCACCTATGGCCTGCCGGTGTATGAAAAAATGCTGGAGGGCCTGCCCCTGGAAAATGTTCACTACGAACTGGCTCACTGCGGCATCTCTAATTTCATTTACTTCCATGCCCTTTTGGTAGCCCATATGGAGAATAACGGTTATGATCCGGCCAAGCTAATAGGCAATTCCATTAATGACCCGGTGCGAGCCAAGCTGGTCTATGCCTGCCCCGATTTTCCCACCCATGTGGCCCGGCGGGTCTGTCTGGATCATATTGAGTATTCGGTCAAATATACCCCCAAATGGAAGCCCATCGCGCCCAACGGCGTGGACCCCTGCCAGGGAGGGATGGATGCGGTCAAGGAGCTGGCCGGGGCCTTGGCTGTGGCCACCGCGGTGATGAAAGACCTGGAGAAACGGGGCGTCTCCTTAGATGATTACGGCGCTATGGTCTTTGCCCTGGACGCCGAGTCCGACTTTTTTGAGACCATTGCCAAGTTCCGGGCGGCCCGGCGGATGTGGGCCAGGATTGCCCGGGATGTTTTCGGAGCGAAAACCAAAAGGGCCCAGCAGTTAAAAATCGGCATCCGCACCTCCGGATTATCTCTGCAGAGCCAAAAGCCGCTGAACAATGCGGCCCGGGTTACGCTGCAAATATTGAGCTGCGTTTTAGGCGGCGTCAATTCCCTTGATGCCTCCAGCATTGATGAAGCGGTCGGTTTACCCGGTTATGAAGCCCGCATGTTTAACCTGGACACCCAGCACATTATTACCCATGAGGCCAATATACCCCTGGTGGCCGATCCCCTGGGCGGCTCCTATTACCTGGAATGGCTGACCGATAAAATGGAGAATGACGCTAATGAATATCTGGCGGAGATAGAAGAAAGGGGCGGGATTTTCGAATGCCTGGATTCCGGCTGGTTAAACAATGTCATGGAGAAGAACAGGCTGAAGATCCAGCGGGAGAAGGCCGAAGGCAAGCGGCTGATCATCGGGGTGAATTCCTTCCAGGGCGAAGAAGGCCCCATCAACAAAGCCATCCGGGGCAGCGCTTACAAAACGCCCTCTGAACAGCTCCGTCAGGAGCGGGTAGACGAGGTGGTTGCCTTTAAGAAAAACCGGGATTACCATAGGGTCAGACAAACCATTCAGCAATTATACCTGGACACCAAAGAAGGACGCAATATCAGCCGCTCAGTCATCGAAGCAGCCAAAGCCGGCGTCACCATCGGAGAATTTGTCGGAGTGGTGCGCCTAGCTTATGGGTTGAACTTCGACCCGCTGAACCAGATTGATGCGCCCGCTTTTATCAAAGATATGATGGGGGAGTGCAAATAGGATGAACAATGAAAGAAAAATAAGAATCTTATTGGCCAAAGCCGGCTGCGATATCCACGAAAGAGGCGCCTTGACCTTATTGAATGTCTTTCGGGATGCCGGCATGGAAGTTATCTATACGGGACGGTACCAGTCACCGGAAGGCATCGCCAATGCCGCGGTCACCGAAGACGTGGATATCATTGCCCTCTCGGACATGACGGGCAGCCTGCCGATTATCGCCGGACAGGTTATCGCCGCCTTAAAGGAGCAGGAGGCGGAAGATATCAGGCTGATGGCGGGGGGACTGCTGACGGAAGAAGATGTGCAGATACTGGAGGGGATGGGGGTTGCCGGGAATTTCGGTCCCGGAACATCCACAGATCTCATTGTCGAGTACATCCAAAAAATTATGGCAGGTGAATAGGACTTCATGCACAAGATACCGGATACGGAACAAGTGATAACGCTCTTGGAAAGGGGGAACCGCCGCGGTCTGGCCAAAGCGATTACCTATGTGGAAAATGGAGGCGCGGAAAAAGAAATCCTTCTGGAGAAGGTCTATGAAAAGGCGGCGGTCCCCACCCTGACCGTCGGCATAACCGGAGCCGGCGGGGCCGGAAAAAGCACCTTGATCGATAAACTGGCGGCCCAATACAGGTCCCAGGGTAAAACCGTGGGGATTCTTGCGGTAGACCCTACCTCTCCATACAGCGGCGGGGCCTTTCTGGGAGATCGTGTGCGCATGAGCAGCCATAACAGCGATCCGGGCGTTTTTATCCGCAGCTTCGGCAGCCGCAATTGTCTGGGAGGGATTTCCGAGGCGGCCAAGAATGCGCTCTATTTATATAAGGCCTACGGTTTTGATGTGATTATCCTGGAGAGCCTTGGGGTCGGGCAGGATGAAACGGAAATATCCCGGTATGTAGACGTCAATACCGTGGTGCTCGTGCCGGGCCTCGGGGATGCGATGCAAATGGCCAAGGCCGGCGTG
>JAVEYA010000045.1:0-17464 GCA_034003745.1 Clostridia bacterium | reverse complement strand
TACTCCAAATGAAATTTGTTTGGATGAGCAGATAGAAATCAAACTGTAAATAAAAGTACTATTCACTCTTTACCCGTCAGATGAACAAATTAACGTTTGATTCTTCCGCATCCGCAAGATAGGTCCCGACGCCGGCGTAGTCGATACCCTCAATCAATTCTTCTTTTTGAATACCCATAACGTCCATACTCATGGTGCAGGCGACAATCCTGACGCCATTTTGCTGCGCTTTTTGGATGAGTTCTTCCAGCGAGGAAACGTTCTTCTTTTTCATGATATTTTTCATCAAGGCGGTGCCCATCCCCAGCATATTCATTTTGGAAAGCTTTAACTTGGCGGCGCCGCGCGGCATCATCCCGCCGAACATGGCCTCGATAAAGGTTTTTTCCACCTTAACTTTGTTTGCTTTACGAAGCACATTCAATCCCCAGAAGGTAAAGAACATGGTGACGGGGCGGCCCATGGACGCCGCGCCGTTGGCGATAATAAACGAGGCCAGCACCTTATCCAGATCGCCGGAGAAGACAATGATCGTCTTCCCTTCGTTATCGGCATGGGATTGGGCGAGCTTAGTCGAGCCGCCGCCCTTCTGGACGAGAGCAACATACTCATCCCCGCGTTTTTCGAGACCGGCCATGGTGTTACCGGTCCGGCGCGTCCACGCCCCGATGTCTTTGGCAAAACCGGGATCGGAGGCGGTGACCTCGATGACTTCACCGTTCTTTAAGTTCTTCATGGTCTCGAAGACCTTCATGATAGGGCCGGGGCATTGCATACCGCTGCAATCCAGACGTATACTCGCAGCAGTAGGAGGCAACACGGCGTTGCCGCTGTCGTCTACAGGAGCCATAGTGGTCATCGGTATCACTTCGCTTTCCCGGTAATGCATGGATTGATAGAACCGGGTGCCGGCAGGGTAAACCCGGACTTTCTTAAAACCGTTTTCCGTCAAAATACGCGCAGCGTTATAGGAACGGACGCCCAGGGTGCAGAAGGTGACGATTTCGCTGTCCTTATCCAGTTCACCAAGGCGCTCCCGGAGCTGACCCAACGGAATGTGTTTATATTCGGCCAGGGTATAAGCTTCGATTTCGGCCGCCTCCCGCACGTCGAGGGCGACGATATTGCCGGCTGTCACGTCGAGATCCCAGGGCGCGAAGGCAACCTTGCCCGTCAGGATGTTTTCAGCTACAAAGCCCGCCATATTGACAGGGTCTTTGGCCGATGAGTACGGCGGCGCATAAGCCAGCTCCAATGTCTTTAGATCGCGGACAGTTCCGCCTAACCGTATCGTCGCGGCGATTACATCAATACGCTTGTCGACCAGATCACCCCCGACAATCTGAGCGCCGTAGAGCTTTTGGCTATCCATGGAGAAAATCAGTTTAAGGTACATGGGTACGGCGCCGGGGTAATAGGATGCATGGGAATTCTGCATGATGATGAGCGTCTCAAAATCCGTACCCTTGATCAAGCCTTTTCTGCCCAGTGTTTTTTCGTTTTGGCCGGTGGAGGCGGCAGTCATATCGAAGACTTTGGCCACGGACGTACCCTGCGTCCCGTCATAGGTCTCGTTTCCGCCGGCGATATTGTCCGCTGCGATGCGCCCCTGCTTATTAGCAGGTCCGGCAAGGGGAATCATCGTACGGCTCTTGTCAATAAAGTCCTCCACCTCGATAACGTCGCCGACGGCATAAATAGCAGGATCAGACGTCCGCATTGTATTGCTTACGATGATGCCTCCGCGCGCGTTGACCTCAAGTCCGGCTGCCTTGGCCAGCTCACTGTTGGGACGCACGCCGATGGACAGAATGATCAGATCGGCTGCAATTTTGGCGCCACTCTTCAGCGCGACCGTAACCTGCCCGGCGCCGTCTTCAAAGGAAGCGACCCCGTCGGAGAGATGGAGTTCGACACCTTTTTGCGCCAGGTGCTCATGCAAAAGCTGCGCCATTTCAAAATCAAGCGGCGCCATGACCTGATCCAGCGCTTCGACAATCGTCACCTTCAGGCCGGCGTGATGGAGGTTCTCCGCCATTTCCAGCCCGATAAAGCCGCCGCCGACAACAACGGCGGATTTGATAGGATTCTCTTTGATATACGCGCGGATGCGGTCGGTATCCGGTACAGTCCAAAGGGTCATGATCCGCTGGGAATCGATTCCGGGGATGGGGGGCTTCAGCGGCGATGAACCGGTGGATAAAACCAACATATCGTAACTTTCGGTATAGGTTTCGCCTGAATCCGCCTTTTTGACGGTAACGGTTTGGGCCGCCCGGTCAATGGCAAGGACTTCCTGCTTGATGCGGACATCAACATTGTACTTGTCGCGCATCGCTTCCGGTGCAACCAGGAGCAGTGAACTCCTTTGCTTGATGATATCCCCGATATGATAGGGAAGCCCGCAATTGGCATAGGAGATATGTTCGCCGCGCTCAAAAAGAATAATTTCCGCAGATTCATCCAGACGGCGTAGACGTGCCGCACAACTGGCGCCCCCCGCTACACCGCCGACGATTAAGACTTTTTTACCCATAATGAACCCTCCTCTTAAATTTATTTAAACTTATTCTCCACACTTTTCAATTGCTTCCATGAGACGATTATTCGTCGCAATAATGCGCCTTGAGCATAGAGATAACCGCTTCCACCTTGTGGTCGGAAATACTGTAGGTAACGTTCTGACCTGTTTTGGTATACGCAAGGATTCCATGCGCCTTTAAGAGCGTCAAGTGTTGTGATAGCGCCGACTGCGTGATGGACGGCATTTTTTCACCGAGCGCGCTTACCGTTTTCGGCCCTAGGATCAGTTCACACAAAATAAGCAAGCGGTATTCATTGGCGAGAACCTTCAGAAGCCTGGCAATTTGCTTGGCTTTTTCCTCCATTTTGAACTTCCTTTCTTTAATATAATTATATTAGATATTACTAATATACTTATATTAAATTAAATTGTCAAGTGTGCGGTAAACAAATCCTATAAATAAAATAATTAAAATTATTGACATATGTTATAAATAAGTTATGATATGTGTATAAATGACATATGTCAATAATTCTTCCTGTAAAGCGAGGTTAAAAATATGTCCAGACCAAGAAAGTGGCGAAAGGTGTGCCACCTGCCGGGAAGCGTCAGATTTGGACCGGTGGGTGAAGCGCCTGCTGCGGAACATATCGTGCTGATGGCGGTTGATGAGTTTGAAACGATCAGGCTCATTGATTTGGAAAGCTTTACACAGGAGGAATGCGCAAGGCAAATGGATATTGCGCGCACTACCGTTCAGAGGATTTATGACGGAGCGCGCAAGAAACTGGCCGATTCCTTAGTAAATGGCAAAATGCTGATTATTGAGGGCGGAGATTATGTTCTCTGTAAAGGGCTGGAAGAGACTTGCCGCTGCGGCGGCTGTCTGCGACACCGTTGGGCCCGGGAGAATAATCATCCGTGATGCCCTTCTAGGCAGCCAACGCAGTCACTGCTTTCTAGCACCATAGCTTAACCCGCGAGGGTTCTCCTCCCTGCCCTCGTAAAAAATTAAACTCACCGTCCGGTGAGTTTAATTTTTTAGGCCTTAACGGCGGCCTTTTTCACTGAAGATTATGTAGGGCCGGGCATTATTATTTTCCAAATGGCGAATCCTCCCGGCGGACAAAAAATCCCTGATTATGGCTGCAAACCGGACATATCTGCGGCGCTCCCAGAGCTTTATGGATGTGACCGCAGTTTAGACAGATATATTCAATGGGCGTTTCGTTTTCAAACAGCTTATTGTTTTGCATTAACTGTGCATACTGAGTAAAACGCCGGCTGTGCACTTTTTCAATCTCAGCAATCATATAAAAGGAATTTGCGATATCGGAGAATCCCTCTTCCCTGGCCTTATCGCCGAAAGATTTGTAAATCGTATCATGTTCGGCTGCTTCATGTTGGGCTGCAAGCTGCAAAAGCTCCAGCAGGTTATTCGAATTATCAATGGGGTAGTTGGCGCTTAGCGAGATTTCCTGTCCATTGAACTCCTTTAAGTGATTGTAGAATACCTCCGCATGCTCCTTTTCCTGATTACCGGTATAATGGAAAAGCCAGTATAAGACCTCAAGGTTTTGGGCTTTCGACTGACCCGCGGCAAGTTCGTAGCGCCGCCAAGCCTGGCATTCTCCCGCAAAAGCCTTTAAAAGGTTCTCTTTGGTAACGCTGTCCTTTAGTGCGAGCATTTTTTATTCCTCCTAATCTCATATAACATTAGTATTGCTAAATCTTATACTTTATAAAATCAGACGAGACAGATAATTTTGCTTGAGCTCTGTCCGGGATAAAAAAAATCAGAATTTTTCATAAGTAGCATCGCCGCTTTTTCAGGTTTCGCTTCTATACTGGAGTGTAAGGTAAGGCGGTGATCTTTGTTTATGAAGATTCTGATTTTAACCGGAAAATTCGGCATGGGGCATTACTCCGCTTCAAATTCACTGTCTGAAGAGATCAGAAATCAATTTGCAGACGCCGATGTCTTTGTTGAGGATATTTTTATGCATACGCTTCAAAGAAGCTGCGGGGCGATGTACGGAGCCTTTTCCTTCCTGGTGAAAAAGGGGAGCCGGATCTATAATCTGGTGTATAAGCGCATTGAACGCCCTGATAAACAGCCTCCTTTCCCGCTTATGCGCCGTTTCTGCAGCGTTCTTGCCCTATTGATCGAGAATACCGGGGCGGAAGTAGTGATTTCCACCTACCCGTTTTGTTCCCGGCTGGTGTCGGAATATAAAAAATCAACCGGGCGGAAGATTCCGCTGATTACCTGCATTACCGACGTCACGTGCCACAGCCAATGGCTGCATCCGGAAACGGACCTGTATTTAACGGCCGCTCCGGAAATTAAAAAAGATCTTATTCAAAGAGGCGTGGCCCCAGAGCGCATCCTGGTAAGCGGCATCCCCGTGCACAGGCAATTTCTATGGGAGCGCGGAGATTGTTCTACGGCGAAGAAGCATCTGCTGATTATGGGGGGCGGCTTGGGACTGCTGCCCAGAGCGGAAGCGTTTTACCGGAGACTGAATCAACTGCCGCATGTTCAAACAACTATTATTACAGGGAATAATAAAGCTTTATATCGTACACTTAAAAATAAATATCCGAATATTTCAGTCCTGGAATTTGTTGAAGACGTTCACCGGCATATGCAAAACGCGGATTTAATCATCTCCAAGCCGGGGGGCATTACGCTGTTTGAAGCAATTTTTTCCGAACTGCCGCTTCTGTTGTTCAGTCCCTTTTTAGAGCATGAGATTCGCAACGGAGAATTTGTGAGGGAGAACCAGCTGGGAATCGTACTGTCGAAAAAACCGGAAGCTTCCGTTGGGGATATCCAAGAAATCCTCTGTAATGATGAGCAACTGAACAATATCCGGTCAAATATGCGGCGTTTTAAATCCGGCTTGGACCATCACGCGTTGACCCGGGCTCTCCTCCAATTCGGGGCACAGAGGGCATTATGACGATAGCAAGATACGTTTTAGCGCTATTTGTGTTTTTTTACCTGCTCTATGGCCTTATCCCGACTTTTTATTACAAATGCTTCCGAAAACCCGGCTTTCTGAAAGGGCATGAAAGAAAAAGGATCATACTTACCTTTGACGATGGACCGGATTCCAACTACACAGGAAAGCTTTTGGCTCTTTTGGAGAAAAATGGCGTCCGGGCAAGCTTTTTTGTTGTAGCGAAAAAGGCGGCGCAGAACCCTGCGCTTATCAGAAGGATGCTCGACGGCGGTCACCTGGTGGCGCTGCACTCCCTGGAACACAAAAGCGCATTAGGCAAGGGTTGGCGCTATATAGAGGCGGATTTTAAAAAGAGCCTGGAAATACTGGGCGAGCTCGGTTGTTCTTTGCGCTATTACCGGCCTCCCTGGGGACACTTTAACCTGGCATCTATTTATTTTGCTAAAAAACACCGTTTGAAATTATTGCTATGGAACGTTATGGCACAGGACTGGGAACAAGACAGCCGCGCACAGGATATTTTGCATCGGCTTTTAAGCCGTACGAAAAACGGCGCCGTCATCTGCCTGCATGATTCCGGAGAAAGTTCGGGGGGCGCCAGGGGGGCGCCCCTGGAAACCATTGAAGCGCTTTCCTCCTTCCTGCCGATTATGCTGCAAAGAGGCTATCAATTTGCCCTGCCGGATGAGGATGTGATGTAATATCAAACAAAACAAAAGGCATTTCGGCAGTTTGCTGCTTCTCCTTTCCCTGATCTTGGCAACCTTTTATTTTCTGCTTTGGAAAAGCGAAATTAATCAACTGTTTTCCATCATAAAAACCGCCATCCCTTTTTATTTGTGTGTTGGGCTTCTTATGATGCTGCTGTTTGTCGGCAGCGAGGCCTTCGGCATCTGGATTCTGATGCAATCCTTTGCCTACCGCCTGTCCTTCTGGAAATGCCTGAAGTATTCCTTTATCGGGTTTTATTTCAGTTCTATTACTCCCGGAGCATCGGGCGGTCAGCCGATACAGGTGTATTACATGAAAAGAGACGGCGCTGAAATCGGTCCCTCCTCCCTGGCCATATTAATTATTACGGTATCCTATCAGGCCGCAATTCTATTGATTGGCCTTGTGATGTTTTCCCTACGGTCCGCTTGGATCCTCCAAAACCTCGGTTCTATGAAATACTTTATTGTTTATGGCGTTTTGGTAAATCTATGCCTGATCGTTACGCTTGCTTTCGTCACTTTAAACAAGGATTTGCCGCGGCGGATCATCTCCGGCTTTCTTTCGTTGCTCAAGTGGTTAAAAATCCTGAAACAAACCGATTCTGTTTTGCATAAGGCAGAAATCCAGCTTGGAAAATATCAAGAGGGCATTGATTATATCAAAGAAAAACCTCGTACACTGCTCCCGGTATTCTGCGCGATCCTGATCCAGGTTTTATCCCGCCTTTCCGTCGCCTATGCCGTCTATAAAGCGTTTGGCCTTCAGGGATACTCTTATCTCGATATTGTTGCGCTTCAGGCGGCATTGGCGCTTACGGTGGAATCCCTGCCCTCGCCGGGCGCCGTCGGCGCGGCGGAGGTGGGTTTTCTGGCGGTCAACAGAGCGCTGTTCGGCGTAGATATGCTGCTGCCGGCCATGCTTTTAAGCCGTGGCATCAGTTATTACGCGTTTTTGCTCTTAAGCGGCGGCGTGACCCTTGGGGCGCAGCTTTTCTGCGTTAAACGCAGTGCGCAAGATCAGCAGGAATAGCTTTAAAAATGCAGAGAATATATAATATAACGGCGGGGAGGTGAAAACCGTGGCTGAGCCAAAGAAGATTCTAATCGCGGATGATAATAAGGAGATCCGGGAATTCGTCCGTGTGCTTCTCGAAAGCGAAAACTATGAAGTCATCGACGCGTCGGATGGAGACGATGCGGTTTTGAAGACGGATGACAGCGTGGATCTGATTATCCTTGATATCATGATGCCTGTGAAATCAGGCTTCAAAGCCTGTATGGAAATCAGGGCAAAAACCAAGGCGCCCATCCTCTTCCTGACGGCGAAAACCCAAGATTCGGATAAAGCCCTCGGCTTTTCCCTGGGCGGGGATGATTACCTATCCAAGCCGTTCTCCTATACGGAGTTGGTTTCCCGGGTCAAAGCCCTTCTGCGGCGTTATTATATCTATCAGGGAAAAGAAAGCGGCGTGAAAGACGACTTTTTGTACATCGGCGATTTGAAGCTCTGCATAAAAGCAAACCAGGTGTTTGTAGGCGACAGGGAGGTCCTTCTTACCGATCTTGAATACCGGCTGCTTTTGCTTATGGCAAAAAACCGCGGCAAGATTTTTTCCGCGCAGAATCTTTATGAAAGCGTCTGGAACGAACCGTATCTATACTCCTCGAACAATACGGTCATGGCGCATATCAAAAATATCAGAAAGAAATTGGGCAACGACCCGCAAAGCCTCAGACAAATCAAGACCGTCTGGGGAAGGGGGTATCGGATTGAATAAAATGTTTTATTCTACCCGTTTCGGGGCAAAGATTCTTTTGTATATTCTGTACTCGCTCATGCTGTCGATCATACTGTTTTACGTATTGCATCTTTGGGCCGGCCGGCTGATCGACAGTCATTTCAGCCGAACTTCTATTTCGGAAGAACATACGGAACAAGAGGTTGAAAATTTTCGGGCCTATGTGTCGGATAACGGGCTCACCACACAAGACTCTGAAGCAATTCAGTCCTGGATCAACGCTGAAAAGTATGTTCTGATGAGCATCTACAAGAACGATTATCTGGTTTACAGTTCAAGCGCCCCCAGCTTTGTAGAATTTGGAGGCTATAAACGGGCTACGCCGCCGTGGCGGCATCTTTATGACGTCACATTTGCGGATGGCGAAGCAAAAGTGGATATCATCTGGCTGGCTTCGTCCAGCTATTATGATGTCGCAGACGTATTCTGCCTGGTCGTATCGATCCTGTGCTTCGTAGTCGTCTTTTTGCTCCTGATCAAAGGAAGAATCAACTATATCAACCAATTGGCGAACGAGCTCAAAATCCTTGAAGGCGGAAATCTGGACTATGGAATAAACGTCAAAGGAAACGATGAAATTGCCGATCTGGCCAATGGCATTGATGAAATGCGCCAATCCTTTCTGGAGCGTCTAAAAAGTGAGGAAGAAGCGCGCCACGCGAACAGCGAGCTGATTACCGCCATGTCTCACGACCTGCGGACGCCGCTGACCATCCTTATCGGGTTTTTAGATGTCGTTTACTATAAAAAGCATAACTCCGAGGAACAACTGGAGCGTTACATTGCCAACAGCAGGGAAAAGGCCTATCAAATCAAGGAATTATCCGATAAGTTGTTTGAGTATTTTCTTGTGTTCAGCAGTCCGGATCAGGAAAAGAATCTGCAACGCTTTGAGGGCAATCCGCTTGTTATGCAGCTGATTGGAGAACATGTGCTGTCTCTCAATGATCAGGGTTTCACGGTACAGATTACCTCGGACGTGCCGGAATCCGCGCTGGAGATCAATCTTATAGCAATCCGCCGGGTTTTCGATAATCTTTTTAACAATATAAAAAAATACGCAGACCCCGATTCCCCCGTCATTATATCGTTTGAGAAAACCGAGGCGGAATTGTCTGTTATTCTTTCAAACAGTATCCGCAAGGGGCAGCCTGCCGTCGAGAGCACCGGCCTGGGATTGAAAACCTGTGAGAAAATTATGGCGCAACATCATGGGAGCATGGGTGTTTCCAAAACGGAAAAGCTTTTTTCGGTAACGATTCGTTTCCCTGGATGATTTACATTGGCGCCGCGCTTTTCTATAAAAAAAGACGTAGTTCCCTTTTAACGGAAACTATGTCTTATTGGTGCTCCATAAACTGGATATCCTAACGATAATTTTTTTTCTTATCTCTGGCCTCATCCCGTATTTCTTCCCGCATGCTCTCCAGCGCGTCTTCTCTTCTTTTATTCTTTTCCTGCAGTTCATGTTTCAGATTGTCATCGTTGGTTTTAGAAATCATCTCATCTGCCAATTCCATATTCTGAATGGTTTTTCCGATATTAAACTGTATCTTGTCCACATTATCTCTTCGATCGTCCGGATTTGGCCGCGTATTTCTTGACATATTCAGGTCTCCTTCCTTTGTTGGGCAATTATACTATCCTACACGATTATTTTTTGTTGGATACAGAAAATTATTCTCTAAAACGATTAATACTTTACTATATAAATCCCTATATAAATCAAAAGAAGTCAATCACCACCGGCAATTGACTTTTTAACAAAAATTATGAAAAATTAAGTTAACAGTGGTATTTATTGCCTGCCTTTTTGTTGGCAAGATCTCAACAACGCTTCCATTTCTTCTGCGGGCATGGGCTTGTAATAGTAGTATCCCTGTACATCATCGCACATTTTCTGATTGAGAAATTCCAGCTGCGGCGCTGTTTCTACGCCTTCGGCCAGAACCTCAAGCCCCAGGCTCTTGGCTAAGTTGATGATGACCTTGGTAATGGCCTGGTCTTTCTCGCTGCCCTCAATGCCTTGCACGAATTGCATATCAATTTTAATCCGGTCAATAGGCAGGACTTTGATCCGATTAAGGGAGGAGTATTCCGTTCCGAAATCATCGATAGAAATGGATACGCCAAGTTCCTTAAGCCTGTTTAGAATGTCTACAATATAGGCGGCCTCTTTCATTGCGATACTTTCTGTAATTTCCAGCTCCAGGTACTTGGGGCTTAAGCCTGTTTCCTTCAGTGTTTGGTCCACCATTTCAACAATACGCGGATTGTTTAATTGAATAACTGAGAGGTTAACAGCCATGCGCAGGTGCGGGAGCCCAATATCCTGCCATTTTTTATTCTGTTGTGTCGCTGTTTTAAGGATCCACTCGCCAATGCCGTTAATCGTGCCGTTCATTTCCGCAAGGGGTATAAAGATATTAGGAGGGACCATCCCCAGCTCAGGATGCTTCCAGCGCAGCAAAGCCTCTACTCCAATGATCTGACCCGTATGCAGCCTGATCTGCGGCTGATAATAAACCACCAGTTCATTCCGTTGCTGAACTCTGTACAGGTGATTGGACAGCCTGATGTTTTTCCTGACCTGTTCCTTCATATCCTCAGTACATAAAGCGTACTGATTTTTACCCCTGGTTTTGGCCGTATACATGGCAATATCGGCATTCTTAATCAATGTATCGGCATCCTCGCCGTCAAACGGATAGACGGCGACTCCCGCACTGCCGGTAATGAAAAATTCCTGTTCGTTTATATGAAACGGACTTTCGAACAGCCCCAGGATATTTCCGGCTATCTTAATGATGTTTTTATGATCGGAGATGTTATGTACCATAATCAAAAACTCATCTCCGCCAAACCGGGCGACTGTATCTATTTTTCTCAGACGCTGTACAAGACTCTGCGCGACGTCCTGCAGGAGAGCGTCGCCACCGCTGTGCCCCATGGTGTCGTTCACCATCTTAAAGCTGTCCAAATCTAAGAAGATGACGCCGATCAGCCCTTCGGTTCTCCGCGCCAGATGAATGGCCTGGGTGAGCCTGTCCGAAAACAAAACGCGGTTAGGAAGGCCCGTCAGACTGTCATAGTAAGCCATATACTCAATCTCTTTGGCGGCCTTAATTTTTATCAGTCCGTCTGCCAAGAGATTGGTCAGGATTTTCAGCAGCTTCACAGGATGCTCGGGCCACTTCCTGCACGGCATTACGGAACCCAATCTCATAAAGCCCAAAGGCCGTCCATTTTCTTCTATGGGAATAACCATCGCAGATTGAATGCCCCATTGCATGAGCTGTTCTTTCCCTGCGCCATCCCCATCCGGCAGCTTGCTAACGTCCTCGATAAATAACGGTTCCCCGCTGTTCCACCCTTCCATCCACTTACGAAGCTCCGCCGACGGGACCTTCAAAACTGCGTCTACGACGGGAACATTTTCTTTACAGCACCATTTATAGATGTCCGCTTTCGTGGGGTCCTGATCGTCGAACAGAACGATACACGTGCGGTCCACATCAAAAAAGCAGCCTATTTTATTTAACATCGTGTTGATCTTTTCATCAATATTTTGCTGGCTTACGCTTACAAAGTCGGAGGAAATTTCCGAAACCATTTTCTCAAAGTTCATTTGACGGACGTTTTCTTTCAGCTTCTTTATGTAAGTTTTGTTGACAAACAAGCCAATCATGAACGCAATAAAAAACATCCCGATTCGCAGGATATAGTCAAATTGATCCAGTTGTATCATTCCTTTAGGCGCATACATCCAAACCAACACCTGGGTAATGATAGAGACGGACGTAACCAAAATTAACGGCAGTTTCGAATTGAATACAAGGGAAAGAAACATTAAGATAAAGGGAAAGACCCAAACCGTTACACCGCCGTATTCTACGAATCTGAGGATGATTAACGGAATGCTGAGAAGCGTCATGATCAGGACCACGAAATCCTTCACAGCATCACTTTTTACCAATTGCAGCAAGAGGATGACAATTCCCAATAAAAAGAACGCCCCGCTTGCAAAGAGCATGGATTGCAGCGCTTCCTCATTCTGTGCCATATGCGGGAAAAAATAAACTAAAGAGGTCATGAGTCCGCCCGCCAAAAACATATAGGATAAATATAAATATAATTTTGAGCGGGATTCGCTGCTAAGGATCAGCTCGTCGTTGTTTTCGGCTATTTCCCCCATCAGGCGATAGCGTTTAATGGAATAGTACAACGCTGCAACCGGTATGAGGATAAAGATAGGCGCCATTTGCGGCAACGGGCCCGCTAATTTCGAACTCAAAACCACATCCGTCGCGCTTCCCAGCAGTAAAGCTGCGGCAACCGAAATAAGGATAAGAGTGGCCTTCTTGCGGTCCAGCGGATTGGCTGCCCTTCGTTTCCACAGCCAAAGAAGCGCCAGACTGGCCAGCCCGTATCCCGCATAGTAGCTTTGGAAAAAGAAGGTCCAGCCATTTTGCACGGCTATGTTGATCCAGCCATAATCCATTCTCACCAGATTATACTGCGTCGCAGTGATCTTTGTAGAAAAAGAAAAGGCGTAAACAGCGACAACGGCCGGAAGATATAGCACAGGGTAAAATTTACGCCATTTTAAAGTAAAATTATGTTCAGTAATCACCAGGAAAAAGTGGAGCATAATGCCATATATCGACCCCCAGCCAAGGGCGGAAACCCTTCTCCACACTAAACAGGTCTCCAAGTTCGGGGCAAAGTTCGCTACTGCAAATCCCAGGGACCAGAGCGAGAGGGAAAGGCACATAGCAAAAAACACCCGGTTTACAATTGCTTTGGGATTCATATAGATCATATAGATTCCGAACAACAGATAAATAGCAAACGCCGCGAAAAACAATAGCGAAAAAAATAAAGCTGAATTCTCCATCATATCCTCCTTACCGGAACCAACGGGTTTTATCCCACCATCATGCTTATCTTACCGGGGCAACGGCATATTTGGCGAGCTTGTCACTATATTCTGACTACTTCCAACCATACCCATCATAGCACATTATTGCAGCCGCAGTGCTGAACTTTGCCCTCTTTTTAATAAATTATACCAAATAATGTCGATTCTTTCAGTAAAACAACCATTGCACTCATGAGAAAACGGTTTTTTACAAAAGCTCAATATATTTGGAATCGTAGCGGATCAGACCATCCTTGCTCATTTTGGACAGTTCTCTTGACAGAGATGTGCGCTGAACGCCCATTCTTTCAGCCCAGGCTTTCTTGGTGATCGAAAGCCGGAGACGATTTGAATTCTGCTTTTGCCTCTCTTGTTCCAGATAATTCAGAACACATTCCCGTATCGTTTGGTTGACATAGTGCTTAATACGATTGCCGAGAATCGCCGTATGACTAGAGACAGACTCCAGATATCTTCTTAAAAAAATATGGTTCTCTGAGATCAGCTCAAAAAGACGCTCTTTGCCGATTTCTAAAATGACAGCGGGTCGCTTCGTGGTAATGGTCATAGGGTAATACGCGTTTTTTGAAAAAAGTAAGTTGCCGCCCAAAAGCTCATCATTATAAAACTCCGCTATGGTCATCAGGTTGCCCGATTCGTCTATACGTTCAACAGCCACTGCTCCGGAGAGAATTATCTCCAGCTTCAGGCATGCCTCACCGGAAAAATGAACGATGTTGTTTTTGCCGTAGCTGCTTATTTTGAAGCTCCCGTCTTTTAGGTAAGAATGAATTTCTTCGCTGGGTATGGAGCTTAAAAGAACGCTTTTTTCCATTAAGCCGATGTGTTTATTCATGTTACCTTGTCTCCTTAAAAAACGTTACCTTGGTCACACCTTTTTATCCATTATATTTGTATAATTGGAGAATATCAAATATAAGGGGGAGGCAACGCATGAAGCATGTCGTGACCATGGTTCGGCTTTTTTTCTTAGCTCTGTTTGCGTTTCTTCTGGCGAACGGCCGGATGACGCTATGGCTGGGATTGTTTGCGGTCAGTCTCTTGGCCGCACCGGCCTTCGGGAGAATTTTTTGCGGATATATATGCCCTATGAACACAGTGATGATACCGGCAGAATGGATTTCGAAAAAACTGAAACTGCAGACTCAGAAGACACCGCAATGGCTGGGAAACGGGTATTTTTCATGGATAGCTCTCATTGCCAGTATTGCAGCGATGCTTCTTTCTAAAAGATTTTTACATATCAATCTGCCTGTATTGCCAATATGGCTGGCAATTGCGGTCCTCGTTACGCTCAGATACAGACCGGCGGTATTTCATAACCTCCTCTGTCCCTTTGGAGCGCCTCAGAAATTGTTCGGCCGGTTTGCAAAAAGGGCGAAAAAAGTTGAAGCATCTACGTGTATCGGATGCAAGTTATGCGAAAAAGTTTGTCCCTCTGATGCGATAGCCGTTATTGAGGAAGAGCAGAAAGCAGTTATTAATACCGCATTGTGCCATCAATGTATCAATTGCCAACAGGTTTGTCCAAAGGAATCAATCGGATACAGCCCCATGATTAGCAGGGGATATGCCAAGCCTTCATAAGGACTGGCCCGTCCCATCCTGCCCTTGCAAGGATTCGCCTTCCGGACTACATATAAAATGAAACCCACCTCGGTGGGTTTCATTTTATCATTGGTAAGTTTTAGACCGATGCAGTTGCCTTCTGCGGTCATATTGTTTTTTAGAATACATTCTTATATCGGCCTTTTTAAGTAATTCCTCAATGATTTGCTCCGAGTGTACCTTTGTTGCGGAGCCGAGAGCGATGGAAGCCTCATAAAAAGAGCCGTTCTCCTCAGCTTTTACCTTTTCAGATATTTTTTTCACCAATAAATCTGTATCAAGTTCACTAAAATTTGGAATAACCATCATGAATTCATCCCCTCCGACACGTGCGGTCACTCCATCTTGCGGACATGAATTTTGTAAGACTTTTGAAATCGCTTTGATTAATAAATCACCCTGATGATGGCCCATATGATCATTTACATATTTTAATCCGTTGATATCTCCGACAATAAAAGAGAGCGGCGGGTTTTCCCGATTATCCAACGCAATGCATTTTTCCTCAAAGGCCTGACGATTAGGGAGTCCTGTTAGCCAGTCCGTCTGAGCGTTACGCTCTATATCTTCCATGATCTTAATCAGTTGGGTAATCTCCATCATTTCCACATAACTACCCATATTTTCACCTTTTTTATCCACCACGCTCTGGTTGCAAACCTTATAAATGATATCATCCTCGTTCAAATAAATAATAATACTCGTATTTGTACCGTCGTCAAAATCATCTTTAATTAATCCACCGTATTGCTTAATTCGATAAAATAATAAGCCTGCATCCATAATACCACAACTTCCAACATAAAAAAGACATAGTTTTCCTTTGATATGGGGGCCCGCCTCCCCCTTAGGAGGGTTCTCCTTCTCTGTCCATCAAAAAATTGAACTCACCAAAAGGTGAGTTTAACTTTTGAGAAGTTAGGTAAATATAGATGCCAGTACTAGGCTCGTATAAAGCTCGTGTGGATAATGAGAGCGTCTATTTCGATTTTAAATAAAGGCCGTTTCCATTGCTGAATTCATACCAAAAGCGTCTCAATCTGCTTCTTTGATTTCTTATCCAATATTTCACCCGATAGAGCGTTTATTATAAAGTTTTCCGCTTCATCTGCTTTCAGCGTTTTCCTTATTATGAGCAGCACGTTTAATATGTCGAGCAGTATGGACTTACGCATTGTTTCCTTAACGTCCATAAGATTAAATGAAATGAGTTTATCGGCTATCTTCTTGTTTAAACCCGGCTTAGATAGTATCACCTTACCCAATGCTTGAATGCATTGACGTATTGTTATGGGTTTTTCATCATCCAGGAGTGCCAGGTATTCATCAATGGTATTTTCCATTCGGTTCTGCGCGTCCCATTTGGTATTCTCTGCGACAAGCATAAGCCCGATGCTTCTCTGATATGAATTATCACTTTTGAGCTTATCACGGAAGGTGTCCCAAAATGGATAAACATCATCAAAAAACATCGACCTGCTCTGCAAGAGGAGGAGTGCCTGATATCTGATATTGTCGTCTTTTAAGGACAGCCATTCTACAAGTTGCGGCAGATCATCTTTATCCAGAGCCTTTGAAGCTTCTTGGATATCGCCTTTATCGATTGCCATTATGCTTTCTGTTGAAATCATCTTAATCCTCCCTTCAAGCAAGCAAAATTATCGTAATAGCGCAGGGCCTTTACAGTCATGTTCGTTAAAGTGGTCGAATTCGACCACTTTAAAACATGTAAGCGAAACCCACCGAAAGGTTAATCCCCGAATTATAGGAAACGTCTGACTCTGTTGCTCCAGCTTTTTTAATTGGAAAGCCCGGAATAAAACAAGAATTATAAGCAAAATCAATGTTGCTGCTGCGATATATCTCGCCATACTGTTTTCCTCCGTTCCTGTCTGCCTAATAAATGTCGATTGCATGTTATAGGTTCGATTTATAGTCATTTACATTAATACGCAGCTTTTTCATACGGTTACGCAATGTATTGGGATGGATATCCAACAGTTCAGCCGCGCCGCCTGAACCTCGATTTGTCCGCCGGACTAATTCAGGGCTTTTTTGATATGTTTTGCCATGTTGACATTAATAGAGTCTATGGCAGCCTGCCCGAGATGTTCCGACCGCTTGTGACTATTAATTAAAGGGGCAAAAGAAATGGAATTATCGCGGGCAAGAATCAAGCTCGTTCCACCAGATAATGGTAGTGCCACGCGGCAGTTTCGGATTATGCCGGCAGCAAATGCTGTGAAGCTGCACCGTCCCTAAATATTTGTTAAGTATATCCAGTATTTTCTCCCCAGATTCAGGCTTATAAATACTGAGCGCGTAGCCGGATTAAAGTAACATTTTCCCATATCAATGTCAGAAATCTGAATACTAGGAATCTGAATACCTTCCATTCACTGCGCCCCCTTCCGTTCAAGCCCCAGCAGAGCTCTTTTCATGTCAACGCCATATTGGGTCACTCCGCCTTCTTTATAATATAATGACTGCATAGTTATATAGTATGACTACGCAGTCATTATATCAAGCATTTTGCGCAGCAAACATTGAAAGAGCGGTATACATCACCAATGAAACACGGCTGGAAAAGCTCAAGCAAAAAATAGAAGTACTGCCAAAGTAGACTGTACAGTATCCTCTCCACTCAAGGAAAGCTGATTGGTATGCTTGCTGGGTGGAAATAAGGGGGCTTGAAAGGGGTCGCTCTGCTTCCCTTTCTTATTTGCATGGGGCTCCGCCCTATGCCTCGCAGGGGTTCAAGTCCCCGTTTCCTGGCAATACAAAAAGGGGCTGTCGCAAAACGTTAATTTAAAAACGTAGGGGGACAAGCCCCTTTCCATATTAAAATGGACCAATAATTACAGCCTGGGCGGGTTTAATTATATAATCAGTATCTTTGGGGGCATAAC
>JAVEYA010000044.1:0-17635 GCA_034003745.1 Clostridia bacterium | reverse complement strand
CTCGGAAAATAGAATGATCGTATTATTTTCCGAAAGGTCGCGGTAATGGTAATAGCCGAAATCGTTATTGCGCAGAGTATAGTGCAGAAATCTCTGCAGGGCGCGGTGATTGCCTTTGTTCTGTTTGATATTGGTGTAAGTCCTGTCGGAGATGGCTCCTTCGATTCTATCAATGGATTCATGGTGGTTGATGGTCCCCGGCCCCATATTGCAGCCTTTTTCACAATTAAGGATATCGACGACCACCGGCAGGCGGGCGGCGTTTTTTCGGATGGAGTTATCCAGGTCGGCGAGGTATTTGTTATAGACCAGCGGGCCTTCGATTTTGGTTATGGCGCTGGGCGGGGTCTGGGGATAGGCATAAAGATAGGACTCTTTCAGACCGCCGGGTGTGGAAAAGTTGACGGCGACGTGGCCTTCGACAGGGCCGGTAAATTCGCTTTCTTCCAAACGGGCGAGGTCAATATTCTTATCTTTAAAAATTTTGGACAAGGATTTGAAGGTAACATTATACCGGATAATCTTGCTGTCCGCGAACTCCCGGCGTTTGGCCAGACAGGGCGAGATAAAGACAAATTCGTCATATTGGGGATAATGCTTTTTCACATAAACGGCGATGTCGTGAACGGGGCTGCCTGAAGGCGCCAGGTGTTTGATAAGCGCGGGATATTGCAGCTCAATGTATTTGACAATGGCCGGACAGGGTTGGGCAATGATGGGGGGCGCCATTTCTCCGGAAACTAAAGTCTCGTGGTAGGCGGCGATGGTAATTTCCGCTCCCAGCGAAACGTCAAAAACGCCTTTCACACCGAGTTGCTTCAGGCCCGTAATCATTTTTTTCAGCTCAAAATTGCTGTGTGCCGCCGGTGCAACCAGTGCGGCGATATTCTTGACTCCCAGGGCTTCCAGAAACAAGGAAGCGTCATCGACGGGAATTCTGGCGCTTTTTTCTTCCACATGGCCGTGGGCTTCAATGCAGGCCTCGATACAGGCGCCGCAGCCGATGCACAGATTATCGTTCAGTTTGACGATATCGCCGCTGGCATCGTTGCAGAATTTAACCGGGCAGACGGAAATGCATTTGTGGCAGTTCATGCAATTATCCTCAATGATGTCGATGACTTTGACAAGCTCTTGCATAGGCTGATAACTCCTTTATAGTTAATTCGTAAAGATAATTAATTAAAAAATGAAATCAGTATGATTGCATACTGCGATAGATAGGTATTCTACAAAAATATCAAAATTCCTACAAAAGGGCGGAATTTATAAAATATTTGGACAAAAAGCCAATCTTGCGGAATAATGTCTGCTCAGGGTAAAATAATAGTGTTAGGGAGCAGGGGGGATGAAGATGGATGATTTGTTTACCCTATCCAAAAATAACAGCATAAAAGGCAGAACTCCGCTCGCTGCCAGAATGCGTCCCCGGACGCTGGACGAAGTCGTGGGACAAGAAGAAATCGTGGGTAAAGGAAGGCTGCTGAGAAGAGCGATTGAGGCGGACCAACTGGGTTCGCTCATTTTTTATGGCCCGCCGGGGAGTGGAAAGACCAGCCTGGCTTTTGTTATTTCCCAGGTGACCAAAGCGCATTTCGTTACTTTAAACGCGGTGACGTCGGGAGTGGCGGATCTCCGTAAGGTGGTCAAGGAAGCGGAAGAGCGCACCAGCTACTATCAGCAGGGCACCATCGTTTTCATTGATGAGATACACCGCTTCAACAAAGCCCAGCAGGACGCCCTGCTGCCCGCGGTGGAAGAAGGAAAAATCGTCTTAATCGGCGCAACGACCGAGAATCCGTATTTCAGCGTAATTTCGCCGTTGTTATCCCGTTCGCGCCTGTTTGGACTGCAACCCCTCGGCACGGTTGAGTTAAAGGCTTTACTGGAAGCGGCCATTCAGGACAAGGAACGGGGCTTAGGCAATTACCGCCTGGAGATTTCCCCCGAAGCGCTGGCTTACTTGGCCGACTCCGCCCGGGGCGACGCCAGGCTGGCTCTAAACGGGCTGGAACTGGCCGTGTTGTCGACTTTACCGGACGAAGCGGGGATCCGGCGGATTGATTTGGCCATAGCGGAAGAATCTATCCAGGAAAAAGCGGTTATTTATGATAAGATGGGCGACCAGCATTACGATGTCATGTCCGCCTTCATTAAGAGCATGCGCGGCTCCGACCCCGACGCCGTCCTGCATTACCTGGGCAGGATGCTGCAGGCCGGAGAAGACCCCCGGGCAATATTGCGCCGGATTTTGATTCACGCGGCGGAGGATGTAGGCTTAGCGGACCCCCAGGCGCTGGTGGTAGCCAACGCGGCTGCCCAGGCTTTTGAACAGGTAGGCCTGCCGGAAGGGCGGCTTTTAATCGCGGAGGCCGCTTTATACATTGCCTGCGCGCCCAAGAGCAATTCCGTACTGGGGATTTACGACGCTATGAACGACGTCGCTCAGGGCGCTTATGGACCGGTGCCGCTGCATCTGCGTGACGCCAGTTACCCGGCTGCCAAGAATCTGGGACATGGCCGCGGCTACCAATACCCGCACAGTTACCCGGGGCATTATGTTCAACAGGAGTATCTGCCCAAGGAGTTAAAAAATGCCAAGTATTATAAACCGTCGCTGATGGGAAAGGATAAGGGTGTGGACGCAAAGAAGCCTTAAGGAGATGACACGCCATGCAGGACATTTATCTGGACCACAGCGCCACCACGCCCGTCCGCCCGGAAGCGGCGGAAATAACCAATCACTATATGACGGATCAGTTCGGCAATCCTTCCAGCGTCCATACTTTCGGAAAGGCGGCCCATTTGGCCATGGAAAGGGCGCGCCAACAGATTGCGGACGCTGTTAATGCTTCGCCGGCAGAGATTGTCTTTACTTCCGGCGGGACGGAAAGCGATAACCTGGCCATTATCGGCGCAGCTTACCGCTATGCCGGTCAGGGCAGACACCTGATCACATCGGCGATAGAGCATGAGGCCGTCCTGGCAGCGTTTAAATTCCTGGAAGCTGCCGGCTTTGAACTGACTGTTCTGCCGGTGGATGCATACGGTATGGTCGTGCTCGCCGACATAGAGGCGGCTTTGCGCAGGGACACCATTTTATTGTCGGTTATGCACGCCAATAATGAAGTGGGAACGATTCAGCCCATCACAGAAATCGGCCGGCTGGCCAAAAAGAACAAGACTCTTTTTCATGTGGATGCCGTGGGCTCCTTCGGCAAGATTCCGGTGGACGTCGAAGAATTTGGCGCGGACCTTCTGTCGGCTTCGAGTCATAAGATTTATGGGCCCAAAGGGACGGGCTTTCTTTATATCAGAGAAGGCGTCGAACTCAGGCCTCTTTTTTATGGCGGTAAACAGGAAGGCTCTTTTAGGCCGGGGACGGAAAATCTGCCCGGCATTGCCGGAATGGGTCTGGCAGCGGAACTGGCCATCCGGGAGATGGCGCCCGAAATGCAAAGGCAGGCCGGGCTGCGGGATAGACTGCAAAAAGGCTTGCAGGAGCGGATTCCGCAAATTAAAATAAACGGACATCCGGAAAGAAGAGTCGCATGCAATGTAAACATAGCCGTAGCCGGGCTTAAGGCGGCGGATTTGCTGGCCGCTCTGGATGAGGAAGGGATTGCGGCTTCCAGCGCTTCGGCCTGCTCGGCCCCTTCTGCCCAAGCGTCCCATGTGCTTATGGCCATGGGACTGGATAAGGAACTGGCCCAAGGCGCGCTGCGTCTGACTCTGGGTCGGAAAACCACAGGGGAAGAGATCGATTATGCGCTGAAAATAATTCCGGCCGTGGTGGCGGATTTAAGGTCACAGCAGGAGGATGCGGAAGCGGAACCCGATTACGGCTATGCGCCGGCAGACTGCCCCTGCAATCTCGAATAAGACGCAAGGCATTCACCGATTCGGTGAATGCTTTTTTTAAATTCAGGAGATACTATTGGAAAGCAAGAAAGAGTGATGGGCATGAGAAAAGGCCGTGAATTCATGGATAAGCCGGTTATAGATATGAACAGCGGTAAATTACTGGGCTTTGTCAAAGGATTCAGACCCGGCGAGAATCAAAAGATAGCCGGCATTTACATAAACACCCCGCAAAATGAGCCGGCCTATGTGCCTTATTCCATGGTGAATAATCTGGGCAGGGACGCCGTGCTGGTGCAGGGTTCCTTTATTCAGACCGCAGAGTCAGCGCCGAAACCTGCGGGGCCGGTGGTCATGACCGCTGCGGGGGATAATCTGGGCATGATTGAGGATATCCTGTTGGAAGAGCTGGACGGCAGCATCACGGGCTATGAAATTTCCAACGGATTATTGCTGGATGTGGTGATGGGCCGCAAGGTTGTGCCTGCCCCTAATATATTAGCCTATCATGACGATACCGTGATTATTGGGGATATACCAACAAAATAGGGGGATAATAAAGATGGAATGTCCGGTTTGCTCAGGCCGCGCGGTGGGCAGAGTCGGCCTGGAGCAGTATTATTGCTGGAACTGTTTTCATGAATTCCAATATCATGACGATGTTTTAAAAGTTTTTACGGTAGCCGAAGACGGCAGCCTGGTGGAGTATACGCAGGCCGAAATTGTATAGCACGCCAAAAAGCGGGAGGTGATCTTTAATGCGCAGTCGGTTTTTCCATGGTGTTTTGCTCGGCGGCATGGCCGGGCTCCTGGCGGCAATCTATTACGCGCCGCGCCTGAAGTCTCCCAGAAGGTATCTGATGGGTAATACACGAAGAATAGGTAAAAAGACAGGAAAAATGGTTTCAAGTGTCGCGCGGGAGGTTCAGGATTTCATCAGAAGATGAAACGCGCCAATATCTAACTCGGCATCTGTGGGAGTGTGCTAGGACACTTTAACAGGTGCTTTTTAATCGGGAGCGCGAAGAAAAAGATGAAAGACTATGGTAAATATTTGCATATTTTCAGGGGCGCGCTTTTTTGGGGGGCGCTCCTCTGGTTCATTTACGCGGTGCGCTCGGTCCTGACGCCGTTTGCGCTGGGCTTTTTTTTGGCTTATCTCTTAAATCCGCTGGTGGATAGGCTGGAGAAAAAGGGAATCTCCCGTATTTTCGCCATTGCCATACTCTATATTTTCCTGGCGGTACTGGCGGGGGGAGCCATTTTGTATGGCGTACCGGTCCTGCTGCGGGATCTGAACTCCCTGGCGGAAGTCATCCCGCAATATACGGAAGCCGCGCAAAAAATGGTAGATGAGTTCCAGCTGCGTTACAGCCGGGTCCCTCTACCGGAAAGCATTCGCCAAGTCGGCGACGGAGTCATTAGCAGTGTGGAAAATACGTCTATAGGCCTGTTAAAAGATACGGTTACCAGCATTCTTCATCTTTTTTCCCAAACATTCAATATTTTGCTGGCGCCGCTTTTGGGCTTTTATTTTCTCATTGACTATCATGCGCTGGGCCCGAAAATCCTGCAGCTGGTTCCTGTCCGTTACCGCGCCAATCTTTCTTCCTTAAGTCATGAAATCGATGTGATGATTAAGAATGTCATCCGGGGCAATCTCCTGGTGGCGACATTGGTAGCCGTGCTGGCAACGGCAGGGATGCTGTTGATCGGCATGGACTATCCGCTGCTGATTGGCCTTTTGGTGGGGCTGACCAATTTTATCCCTTATTTCGGCGCGTTTATCTCCACTGTGCCCATTGTTATTCTGGCGCTCCTCAAATCAAAGTGGCTGGCCTTGTATGTGCTGGGGGTCATGGTTTTAATCCAACAGGTGGAGGGGAATATTATTTCGCCTAAAATTTTAGGGGGATATATCGGACTGCATCCTTTGGTAATTATCTTTGCGCTCTTAGCTGGCGGCAGTCTGTGGGGTTTCCTGGGGCTCTTGCTGGCTGTGCCGGCGGCCGCTGTGCTGAAGGTATTGCTGTATCACGCTTATACCAGACTGGTGTGAGTGAGATCCTTCAATTTACTCAGGATGACAGGGTATTTTGCGATGCACTTTTACCCCTGTCTATCTGTTTTTAAATCGAGGCGGCCGCTTCTCCAGAAAGGCGGTCATCCCTTCATTCTTATCCTCGGTGCTGAAGACTAAGCCAAAGAGACTGGCTTCATATTGGTCGGCTGAGCGCAGATCGATTTCCATGCCATAATCAACCGCTTTTTTGATAAGATCCAGCACAATGGTGTTTTTATCTAACAGGTTGGCACACAGTTCATCTACCGCCTCCATTAACTGTCCCGCCGGGGCAATGCGGTTAACCAGATTCAGGCGGTAGGCCTCTTGGGCGTCAAACATCTGGCCGGTCATCAGGATTTCCAGGGCCTTTGTTTTACCGACAATTCTGGGTAAACGAACATTGCCGCCCAGCCCGCAGATAACGCCAAGCTTCGTTTCCGGAGCCCCAAATTTGGCATTCGGGGAGCAGATGCGAAAATCACAAGCTAAGCTGATTTCGAATCCTCCGCCCAGTGCATATCCGTTTATTGCCGCAATTACCGGTTTTGGACTATTTTCGATCAGGGCGCAAAGCCGGTGTCCGGCATGGCTCCAGTGGTAGGCGGCCAGTCCGTCCAATTTTATCTCTGTGTTGATATCACCACCGGAGATAAAGGCCTTTTCCCCTGCTCCGGTAAGAATGATCACCCTGACGTCCTGATTTTCGATTAAGTTATTAAATGCATCCTGAAGCAGAGAGAGCGTATTCCAATCAACAGCGTTTAAAACCTTGGGCCTATTGATGGTGATAATGCCCTTGCCGCCTTTTAGTTCCACTAAAACAGAGTCTTGTTCAACAGGTTTGTTCATTTTTCAGATAATCCTCCTTTGATTTGTGCTCATACCAGCTTAAGAATTCAACAAATCTGTTCTTATTCCTGCCCGATTTTGGCTGCTCCTCCCAATGGCCCTTAGTTCTTTGTTGCTTAGATTGTCAAACTAGGCGGCCTTTGGGTATAATTAATCCGTTGTCGATATGGAAAAATAAAACACCGCCGCAGCAAGGCAATCAGGCAGTGATGAAGAGAATGTTCTCTCATCCTGGCACGGAAGTGTCGGCGATGAGAGTTTCTTTTTCGAGGAGGAGCAAAAATGTTAACCGGTAACGAGATCAGAGAAAAATTCCTGGCCTATTTTGAAAGCAAGGGACATACCCGCGTCAGCAGTTCATCCCTGGCGCCGCATAATGACCCTACCCTGCTTTTTGCCAATGCCGGCATGAACCAGTTTAAGGATGTTTTCTTAGGGCTGGAGAAGCGGCCGTACATACGCGCCACCACCTCGCAAAAGTGCGTGCGCGCCGGCGGGAAACACAACGACCTGGAAACGGTCGGAAGGACAGCCCGCCACCATACCTTTTTTGAGATGCTGGGGAACTTCTCTTTCGGCGATTATTTCAAACGCGACGCCATTACCTATGCCTGGGAGTTTCTGACCGAAGTGATGGGGTTGCCTGCGGATAAGCTATATATCACCATTTATCAAGATGATGATGAGGCCGGTCAGCTGTGGAGAGAGATTGCCCATGTTCCGCCGGAAAGAATCATCAAGCTGGGGGAGAAGGATAATTTCTGGTCCATGGGCGATACCGGCCCCTGCGGCCCCTGCAGTGAAATTTTGATCGACCGTGGGGAGAAATACGGCTGCGGCCCCAACTGCGGCATCGGCAAGTGTGACTGTGACCGCTACCTGGAAATCTGGAACCTGGTTTTCATGCAGTATAACCGTGATGAAACCGGCAAGATGACGCCTTTGCCGCGCCCCAGTATTGATACGGGGATGGGCCTGGAGCGCATTACTTCGGTGGTCCAGGACGTAGAGAGCAATTACGATACGGATTTGCTCCGGGATATCATTACGGCAATTGAGGACATGAGCGGAAAGAAATATTATTCCGACATGCGCGGCTTTCCTTTCCGGGTGATTGCCGACCATATCCGCTCCTGTACTTTTCTAATCAGCGACGGGATTCTGCCCGGCAATGAAGGACGCGGATACGTCTTAAGACGCATTCTGCGCCGGGCTGTCCGCTTCGGCAAGGTGCTGGAGATAGACAAGCCCTTCATCTACACTTTTGTGCCGGTTGTGGTGGAACTGATGGAAGGGGCCTACCCGGAGATCAAAGAAAAAAGCGACTTTGTGGCCAAGGTTATTCGTACGGAAGAGGAGCGTTTCCACGAAACGCTGAATGACGGCATCAAACTGGCCCAGGAGATTATCAGAAATGTGAAGGAAAAAGGCTGGGATACCATTCCCGGTGCGGAAATCTTTAAACTTTACGATACATTCGGTTTCCCGCTTGATTTATCCAGGGATATCGCCGAGGAGGCCGGGCTGAAGGTGGACCAGGCCGGATTTGATGCAGCCATGGAGAAGCAAAGAACCAGGGCGCGGGCAGCGCGCCAGGACAGTAAGGCTTGGGATCTGGCTCTGTCTGTGGCGAATTTGACGGGAAAACTTGGGCCTACGGAATTTACCGGCTATCAGGAAATGAGCCGGGAAGCCAAGCTATTGGCTTTGATTAAAGACGGAGAACTGGCCCGGGAAGCGGCGGACGGCGACGAAGTTTATGCCTTGACCGAAGCGACGCCTTTTTATGCCGAAGGCGGCGGCCAGTCAGGGGATAAAGGGTTTATCCGCGCCGCTCAGGGTGAGGTACAGGTACTCAATACATTGAAGATGCCGGACGGCAAAATCATTCATTACGGCATCGTTTCCGGCCGGGTTAAACAAGATGAAACGGTGAAGATGGAAGTTGATTCGAAGCTGCGGTTATCCACTGCCCGGAACCATACCGCTACCCATCTTTTGCATAAAGCTTTAAAGAGCGTCTTAGGCGATCACGTTCATCAGTCCGGTTCCGCTGTAGACCCGGAGCGGCTGCGCTTTGACTTCAACCATTTGAGCGGGCTTTCCGCGGACGAACTGAAGCAGGTCGAAAAACTGGTGAATGAGAAAGTGCTGGCGTCCCTCGATGTTTGTACGCAGGAAATGTCCATGGCGGACGCTAAAAAAGCGGGAGCCACGGCCCTTTTTGATGAAAAATACGGCGATACAGTTAGAGTGGTCGAAGTACCCGGCTTCAGCATGGAATTGTGCGGCGGCACCCATGTGAGAAACACCGGTCAGATCGGCATGGTCAAGATTGTCGGCGAAGGCGCCGTAGGGGCAGGATTAAGACGAATTGAAGCGGTGACCGGAGCGGGCGTACTCGCTTATCTGGACGAGGATGAAAGCCTTCTGGATAATGTCTCCGCCCTATTAAAGGCGCCGCGTCACGAAATACTCAACCGCATTCAGTCCTTGCTGGAGGAAAACAAGCAGAAAGAAAAAAGACTGGAGCAGTTAGAAAAGCAATCGGCCAGAAATCAAGTCGAAGAATACCTCCAGAATACTGTAAACATTAAGGATATCCCTCTTTTGGCCGTTCAGGTGGCAGCTTCCGATATGGATTCTTTGCGAAATATGGCCGATATGTTCAAAGAAAGGCTAAAAACGGGCATAGTAGTACTGGGAACGGTTATCGATGATAAAGTGGCCCTGGTAGCCGCGGCAACCAAGGACCTTCTGCCCAGAGGTATCCACGCCGGGAATATTATTAAGGAAGTGGCGGCTGTCACCGGCGGCGGCGGCGGCGGCAGGCCGGATATGGCGCAGGCCGGAGGGAAAGATAAGGAAAAACTCGGCGAGGCCCTGGCCCGGGTCAGCCAAATTGTGGAAAAGCAACTCAAAATTTAGATAAATTAAAGGATATTTGCGCATACTTGCAGAAGTATACCATCCGGTCAAAATGTCCGGAATAAAAGCGGGGTGATGTTATGTCAAATGATAAACATGAACATACCATGATGTTTCAGGTAAAGGGCGAAGAGGATATCCGGGCGCGGGACATCCTACGCGACGTCTATAGTTCGCTGAAGGAAAAAGGATATAATCCCATCAACCAGCTGGTAGGATATCTTTTGTCAGGAGACCCGGCTTACATCACCAGTCATAAAAACGCGCGCGCCCTGATCAGGAAACTGGAACGGGACGAGATTCTAGAAGAGTTGCTGAGAAAATACTTAGCTGATTAGGTTGTATGAGACCGAGGCTGCCCAACACATGCCGTTTACTAGTCCTCGGCCGGAACATGATATGAGAATCTGATTAATAACGCGCCGGCCTGTAGAGATATACTCTGCATGCCGGGCCCTCTTATATTTTCTAATTCAGCCTCACACAAATGTGTGGGGCTTATATCTGGGAGCAGAGGATGAAATACGAAATTCTGGGCAATACGGGATTGAGCGTCTCGCGGATGTGTTTCGGTTCACTCTCCATTTCGCCGCTGCAAGCCAATCTGAGTCTGGCGGAAGGAGCTGCGGTAATTCGTTACGCCTTGGAGCGCGATGTTAATTTCATTGATACGGCAAAACTTTATAATAATTATGCTTATATCAAAGAGGCTTTGAAAGGCTGGACCCGTCCGGTGGTGCTTGCCGGCAAATCGTATGATTATACGGCGGAAGGCATGAAAAAGAGCCTGGAAGAAATGCGTTTGGCTCTGGATAGAGATTATATCGATATTTTTATGCTGCATGAACAAGAATCCGCCCAAACTTTAGCCGGGCACAAAGCTGCGCTGGAGTATTTGCTTGAGGCCAAATCCCAAGGCCTTATCAAGGCCGCGGGGGTTTCCACCCATGCGGTGAATGTAATTTGGGCTTCTTTGGACCAAGAGGCCATAGAAGTCATTCATCCTATCGTGAATATGCAGGGACTGGGATTGCTGGACGGCACGCTGCCGGAGCTTCTGGCGGCCCTGGAAGCGGCCTATGAGAGAGGAAAAGGAATTTACGGAATGAAGGCTTTGGGTGGCGGCAACCTGATTCCACAGGCTTACGAAGCGTTAAGGTTTGCCTTTGAGCTGCCTTATCTGCACAGTGTAGCGGTTGGCTGCAAGCTGAAAGAAGAAGTAGACTATAATTTATCTGTGCTGGCCGGGGAAACGCCGGCGGAAAGCCTGTCCGCCCAATTACAGGACGTGCCCCGCAGACTGTTGATCGAAGAATGGTGTACCGGTTGTGGCGCCTGTGTAGAAAGATGCCCGTTCGGTCTCCTGGAGATCAGGAATGGAAAAACTGCCCTGAAGCAGGATCGTTGTCTCCTGTGTGGATATTGTGCTGCGGCTTGTCCGCAATTTATGATTAAAGTGATATAGGGGGCGTGTAATGCGGATTATCGGATTGGATATCGGCGAAAAAAGAATCGGAATGGCCCTGAGCGATGAGCTGGGACTCACGGCACAGGGCTTGGAGACATTTTACAGGACTTCTTTGGATAAAGATATTTCCGGAATACGCACGATATTAGCTCAGCACGGGGCACAGAAAATCGTGGCGGGTCTGCCGCGCAATATGAATGGTACCTACGGCCCGCAGGCCGAAAAAATCAGGGAATTCGCCACGCAACTGGGACAGCAAAGCGGCTTGGAAGTGACCTATTGGGATGAACGGCTGACCTCCGCCGCGGCGGAGCGTACGCTGCTGGAGGCGAACGTCTCCAGGGGCAAGCGGAAGAAGGTAGTGGACAAATTGGCTGCTGTTTTAATTCTGCAGGGATATCTGGATGCGCAGAATAGATGAGCTTTCAAAAATATACTTTTAAGCCATACATTAATTTATCTAAAGTTGACAACCATATATTCACAGGTTACAATTGCCTTAATGAAAAGGAAAGAGGTGGAAACGCATGGTGGACAATGAAGAAACCATCGTACTAGTTGACGAAGAGGGAGAAGAACATGAATTTGTCTTGATTGATATGATTGAGGTGGATAATGAGGAATACGCTATTTTAGAACCACTGGATGATGAAGCGGATGAAGCGGAAGCCATTATCCTCAAAGTTGCCAAAGATGAAAACGGTGAAGATATCCTGCTGGATATTGAAGATGACGAAGAATGGGAAAAGGTTGCCGATAAGTGGCAGGAACTGATTGAAGAAGAGGAAGACGAAGAAGAAGAAGAGTAAACGAAATGCTTAAGCGCCTTGCGCTTAAGTACTTCTAAACAGTTTAGATAAGGACGCGTACCTTTTAAGAATAAAATCCCTGTCGGTTGGAATATCTTATAGTACAAGATTCCAATGGCGGGGGTATTATTTTGTCCAAATTAAGCCGCAGATTCATTAAAGGCATTCTGGTCTGCCTGCTGCTGCAGACAGGCTTGGTTTGTCCTGCAGCGGCGGCAGAGGAGCTGATCTATCGTGGTGTTACCTTTCAAGGGCAAGCGCTCGGCGAAATGGACAGGGATAATGTTTTCAAGATCGTGCAGGCGGAGAACGAAAGCGTTGCTGTGCGGCGGCTGAGCATTACCGCAGCAGGCTTGCAGGAACCGCTGACCGCAACTTATCAGGAAATGGGCATTCATATCGACGGGGAAAGAACCTGGCAGGAAGCGTATGCTTTAGGCCGCAGCGGCAACTGGTGGGAGAATCTGTGGAAGAGGTGGCAGCTGGCGAGGAAAGGAGCGGAAGTGCCTCTCTTTCTGCGGGTGGACGATACCGCTCTGCTGCAGAAACTGGAGGAGCTGGCGCAGCCTTTTACCCAGGAGCCGCAAAACGCCGAGCTGATCATCGGGACGAATAACGCGATTGAAATAAAACCGCACGCTTTGGGGAGAAAGGCGGATATCGAAGCTGCCGCAGCGGATATCAAAATGGCTTTATCCGCGCAGCCGAAACAGGCTATCCGGGTAGAGATGCGCTTTGTCCCCCTAGAACCGGAGAAAACCACCGCGACAATCGAAGCCTACAGGATTACAGGGCTTTTGAGCGCTACCCGCACTGTTTTTAACGCGGGAAAGGTCAACCGGACCCGGAATATTCAGTTGGCCGCCAAAGCGCTGAACAATACGCTGATCGCGCCGGGGGAAGTGTTTTCCTTCAACAAGACGGTGGGTCCGCGTACCAAAGCGCAGGGTTATGATGAAGCCGATATCATTGTAAAAAATGAACTTGTCCCGGGTGTCGGCGGAGGCGTCTGCCAGGTTTCCACGACCCTGTATAATTCTGCCTTAAAGGCGGAATTACAGATTGTAGAGCGGACGCCCCATTCGATGCTTATTTCTTATGTAGCACCGGGAATGGACGCTACCGTCGTGTACGGTTCCCGGGATCTGCAGTTTCGGAATAATACCCGGGGGCACTTAATTATCCAAACAGCCGTTTACCAGGGCAGCCTGGAAATTAAAATTTTCGGATATCCGCTCGGCCGGCGGGTCGAACTTAGAAGCACCAAGGAAGAGGAAGTACAGCCCAAGACCATTTACAAAGAAGACCCGGCGGTGCCGCGCGGAAGCTATGTGCTGGAGCGGGAAGGAAGCATCGGTTATATTTACCGTGTGGAACGGCTGATTTACGACGCCAAGGGAGTCTTAATCAAACGCGAGCAAATCTCCAAAGATTATTACCCGCCTGCGGACCGGATTATCCGCACATTTGCCGGCTCGCTCCTTTTGGATGATTCCTTCTTATGATTCGTCTTTTTTGCCTGTCTTTTGTCGTGATTCCTTCTTACTGTCATATTTAAGGATTTTATAGTATAATAAGGAATCATACTTGCGAGGAGATAAGGTGATGGGAAATCCCGTGTTGATCAAACGACGTTCTGTGCAATTGTTAATCAGCCTGTTTATCTTGGCAGTATTTGCCGGCGCCGTCACCATGACGTTTTATCACGGTCGCCTCCGTCCGGCTCAGCCTGATAATAACAATGAAGCTCTGATTGATATCGCACCCGGTTCTACCGCGGGAAAAATTGCGGCCTTGCTGGAAGACAAGGGTTTGATTCAAGACGACCGGGCTTTTCTGATTTATGCCCGTATTACCGGAAAAATCGACAAGTTTAAAGCAGGACAATACTACCTGAAGGCTTCTTTGAATGTGCCGGAAATTATTGATATCCTGGAAAAAGGAAGAGTAGCCACCTTATCCTTTACCATCCCGGAAGGTTTCCTCCTGCAGGAAATTGTGGGCGTGTTGGTGGAAAAAGGCCTCGCGACCGAGGAAGAATTCTGGGCTGCGGCGGAGAGTCATCCCTATAACTATTCGTTCTTGGAGGGACTATCGGGCAAAATGCGACTGGAAGGCTATCTTTTCCCCGATACGTATATCATCCCGCGGGGTATGAGCGTGGAAAAAATCCTAGACGTCATGCTAAGGCGTTTTGAACAAGTCTATAATAAGATGCCGGAAAACAAGACCGGCTTAAGCACGCATGAAATCGTGACACTGGCTTCCATTATTGAGTGGGAATCCCTGGTGGACAAGGACCGCCCGCTTATTGCCGGAGTCTTCCTGAAACGCTTGAGCATCGGGATGAAACTCGATTCCTGCGCCACAATCCAATATATCCTGGGCGAACGTAAGCAAAGACTCCTCTATGCGGATTTGGAGATAAAGTCGCCCTATAACACCTATGTCCATAGCGGCCTGCCGCCCGGACCGATCGGAGCTCCGGGGGAAGCGTCCCTGCATGCTGTATTCGAAGCGGAAGATACGGCTTACCTATACTTCCTGGCCAAAGGCGACGGCACCGGGGAGCATGTTTTCTCCAAGACTCTGACGGAGCATAACCGTAACAAGGCGAAATACGGAGGGGTATAGGTGGCGGATACCGAAACTGGGAAGATTGCCGGCTTCCTGCGCATGATGACGCCGGAGCGGCCGGAGCTGTTAAAAAGGATTGAGGAAGAATGCCGCGCCGAATATATCCCTTTGGTGACGCCCGAAACAGGCCGTTTTTTGCAGGTGATGGTTCAGGCCTGCAAACCTGCCCGTATCCTGGAAGTGGGCACAGGGATAGGGTATTCGGCTATTCTTTTAGCCGCTGCCGGCCGGGAGCGGCTTCAAAAAATAACCACCATAGAAATTGATCCGATCCGGTTTGAGAGAGCCCGCCGGAATTTCCATGAAGCCGAAATCATGGGTCTGGTCGAGCCCCTCTTGGGCGATGCCGCGGAAATAATTCCTACGTTAACAGCTGGATATAATTTTGTTTTTATGGATGCTGCCAAGGGTCAATACCCTGATTTTTTTTCTAAAATTTTTCCGCTTTTGAATAGCGGCGGGATACTGATTATCGACAATATCTTTTTAGGCGGTTGGGTGGTGGAGATGACCTGGCCGGAACGGCGCAAGAAGACAATGGTCTGCCGGGTGCGGGAGCTTTTGGAGACCCTAAAAGACCATCCCGAGCTGGCGACTTCGCTCATTCCTTTGGGCGACGGGCTGGCGGTCAGCGTGAGGAGATGAATATGAAAAAAGCGGAACTGCTTGCTCCGGCGGGCACCCTGGAGAAACTGAAGATGGCTGTGCATTACGGCGCCGACGCAGTCTATGTGGGCGGCAAGGAATATGGCCTCAGGGCTTATGCGGGGAATCTGAGCCTGGCGGAAATAAAAGAGGGCGTGGAATTCGCCCATGCCCGGGGCGCGAAAGTCTATGTAACGGTAAATATTTTCGCGCATAATGAGGATTTGGATGGTCTCCCTGTGTATTTAAGGAAATTAGAAGAGTCCGGGGCGGATGCCGTGATTGTCTCCGATGCGGGCGTCTGGGCCATTCTTAAGGAAATGAAATGCCGGCTGCCGGTGCATTTAAGTACCCAGGCCAATACTACCAACTGGGCTGCGGCAAAATTCTGGGAAGAGCAAGGCGTGCAGAGGATTATCCTGGCGCGGGAGCTCTCTTTGGAGGAGATCAAGAGAATCCGGCGGGAAGTAAAACTGGACCTGGAAATGTTCGTACATGGAGCGATGTGCATTTCTTATTCGGGACGCTGCCTCTTAAGCAATTATATGGCCGGACGCGACGCCAACAGCGGAGAGTGCGCCCAGCCCTGCCGCTGGAACTATGCTTTGGTAGAAGAAAAACGGCCGGGGGAATACTACAGTCTGGAAGAGGACGAGCGGGGCTCCTATATTTTCAACTCTCAGGACCTCTGCCTTCTGGATCACCTGCCGCAGTTGATTGAGGCCGGCGTAGACACCTTTAAAATAGAAGGACGCATGAAAAGCGTCCATTACGTCGCCACCGTGGTAAATGTTTACCGCAGGGCGCTGGACGCTTATTATCAGGAACCCGCAAATTACGCTGCAGACCCGGCCTGGCGGGAGGAGATAACCAAAGTCAGCCACCGTGATTATACGACCGGATTTTTGTATGGCAAGCCGCAGGCCGCGGACCACAATTACGCCGACTCGTCCTATCTGCGCAACTATGACTTCGTCGGTCTGGTTCTGGAATACGATACGGTTTCCGGCTGGGCCACCGTGGAGCAGCGCAATAATTTCAAGGTCGGCGATGAACTGGAATTCACCGGGCCGCAGACGCCTTTATTTACGCAGACACTCACGCAGATGAAGGATGAGACCGGCGGGGCGATAGAGGTCGCTCCGCACCCGCAGCAGATCGTCAGAATCCCCGTTGATAGGCTGGTTAGAAAATGGGATTTAATCAGGCGGGCGCACCATGAGTAATCCCTATGAGATTCCCATTAGACTACCCAAACAGAAAATAGCCTTCCTGATGAAAATCATCGAAGGCTACGGCCATTTGGGGGTGCTAACGACGATTGACCCAGGGGAAGCTCTTGCCATAGTCCGGGTAACGCCGGATACGGCGGGAGAAATGTACGAATTATTAGCGCAGTTTTCGTTTGTGGAAGTAAGATAATTTATTCGAACGGCTATTGGCCGGAAGCAGCATTACGAAACTGCCCGGGATATCAATACATAATTAATTTAGTAAAATTTCAGCCGGCAAGTTTTCCGCTTGTCGGCTATTTTTATGGTTAAGTCATAAAAATACAAGTGCAATTTCAATAGAATCCATATTCTTGAGTAATTCCCCGGATTGATTGAAATACTAGAAAATAAAACGGGTGTTATGCGTATGAATTTTTATTTTGCCTTTATAGCCGGCATAATCGGCGCTATTATTGTAGACGGGTTAAGTTATATTTATCTTCTTTTGGGTATTAAAATGAGTACCCCCTGGGAAATCGCCGCCAGTATTTTTCTCAATACTCCCCTTGTCCATACATGGACAGGTACTGTTATCGGTTTTATCGGTACACATACTCTCAGTATGGCGACCACCCTTTTGATTGCCTGGATTCTGTCCGCCACAGAAGACCGGCATGCTTGGCTGAAAGGTTTAATCAGTGCCAATGCTCTGGGTTTCATTAATCTTGGCCTTTTTATGCGTTTATTGAATATTTGGCCGCAAATACGCAGTGAACCTGCGACAAACATTGCCGCCCTGATCAACTTGTCTGTGATGGGCATAATAACAGCCTTGCTCCTAAAGAGATGGAACAAGGCCGGACTGCGCTGAACTTTTATTGAGTACTTTTATTGGGTACCTGATCCGTAAGAAGGAATGCGCCTGAATCTACCGAAGGGATAATTCTTGATTCTGCAGTCCCAACAGGTTGAATCATTAACCCTGGAACCAGTAAAATGGTAAGACGCCTCCTAAAATATTTTTCGTCATATAGTGTTGCCGCCGCGCTAAAGTGGCGTAAAGCTGACGGGATTGCCTGACCGAAAGTTGCTGTATATAATGACCATATTACGCGGAAAGGAAAGACGCCCCTGTTAGGTATGTTACTGCTTGCAACAG
>JAVEYA010000043.1:0-17825 GCA_034003745.1 Clostridia bacterium | reverse complement strand
CACTGCCCCCTCTCTGGCGGAGTTTCTGGAAGCGCTGCAGACCTCCATGAATCAGATGTCGGTGAACGGAATCAGGATCTCCCACGTGGTCTCCAAGGGAAGCGAACTGCGCACATACCTCTCCGATGCGCTGGATGAGAAATGGAAGAAAATGCGCGGCTTTGAGATTCAGTCTGTGGGTATTGCCAGCATCACCTATGATGAGGAATCCAAGGAACTGATCAATATGCGCAACAAGGGCGCCATGCTGGGCGACCCCGGCGTCCGGGAAGGGTATGTTCAAGGCTCCGTGGCCCGTGGAATGGAAGCGGCCGGCTCTAATGCGGCCGGAAGCGCGGCTGCCTTTATGGGTATGGGAATTGGCATGCAGGCAGGGGGAGGCTTTATGGGTACGGCCTCAGCAGCCAATCAGCAGCAGATGCAACGGGAAACGCAACAAACCCGGCCGGCCGGCGCTCCGCCGGTTTCCGCTGCGGACGGGCAATGGCAATGTACCTGTGGGGCGCTGAACAGCAGCAAGTTTTGCTCTGAATGCGGCCAAAAAAAACCGGAAGGCGTGAAATGCGCGCATTGCAGTTATGAGATTACCGGTTCTAAACCGAAATTTTGCCCGGAGTGCGGCAAACCTATTGATTAAAGGGTAGGGGATGAGAAACATGCCTGTTGCCAGCTACAAATGCCCCAACTGCGGCGGTCCTTTGCAATTCAAGCCTGAGTTGCAGAAGTCCAGGTGCGATTATTGCCTGAGCACGTTTACGGATCAGGAACTGGATGAGATTAATCAGGCGATGGAGGAGAAAGCCGCCCGGGAAAGCCGGCTCAGGGGATATATATGCGACAGTTGCGGAGCCGAGGTCGTAACGGAAGAGACCACGGCTGCCGCTTTTTGCTATTACTGTCACAGCCCTGTTCTTTTGACCGGACGGCTCACCGGGCAATTCCGGCCCGATAAAATCATTCCCTTTACTTATGACAGGGATAAGGCGGTCAAAAGCTTCCTGGCCTGGTCCAAATCCAGGCGCTATGTCCCGCGGGAGTTTTACAGCGACTCCCAGTTGGAGAAGATTACAGGCATTTATATACCCTATTGGCGGGCCGATCTGAAAACCGAGCTGAATTATGCCGGGAAAGGCGTTAACCGCCGTATCTGGCGGGTCGGAGATAGGGAATATACCGAGACAAAGGAGTATACGATCCAGCGGCGGGGCAGCATTGGGATAGATCACCTCCAAGAAGTAGCCACCACAAAAATAGACAAAGGATTGCTGGATTCTGTCGCTGCCTATGATGAAGAGAAGGAAGTTGACTTTTCCCTGTCCTATTTGAGCGGGTTCTTCGCCGAAAAGTATAATCTGGAGAAGGACGCGGTGGAGCCCCGGATCGAAGAGAGGGCCAGAAAATATGCTTCTCTTCTTGTCAAAGAGACTATCGAAGGGTATCAGAGCGTTTCTCTCGATAAGACCGAGCTGGATATTTCCGTCAGGGAGTGGAAGTATACCCTGCTGCCGGTCTGGATACTCACTTATAAATATAGAAATAAAACCTATATCTATGCGGTGAATGGCCAAAACGGCAAATCCTATGGCGAGCTGCCCGTGGATTCAAAGAAACTGGGGCTCACCTCCGGATTGATTTCCGCGCTGCTTTTTGCGGTTGCGCTGCTGGGAGGGTCCTTTCTATGGTAAGAAGAAAATGCTTTAAAATTGCAGCTATCCTGTATGCCTGCTTGCTGCTTTGCCCCGTGGCCGACGGCGTTGTTTTGGCGGAAAAAAACCTGGTTGCCGACCAGGCCGGGTTGTTTACCGCGGCTCAAACTACCGAGCTGGAACAGGAAGCCAGAGACTTAGGCGCAGAATATAATCTGGATATCGTCATTGTTACCGCAGAGGACGCAGGGGGTAAGAGCGCCGGGGAATATGCCGACGATTATTTTGATTATCAGGGATACGGTGTGGGCGAAGAAAGAAGCGGCCTTCTATTTCTCATTGACCTGGATAACAGGGAAGTTTACATTTCCCCCTCGGGAGAAGCAATCCGCTATCTGACGGATGAAAGGATAGAAGGCGTCTTGGATGAGGTCTTCGCCGGCGGGCTTACCGATGGGGATATGCTGGGCGCCGCCAGGTCCTTCTTAAGCGCAACGGAAAAATATCTGGCAGCCGGAATCCCTCCGGATCAATACAGCGTTCCGGAAAACGCTGTTTCGCCGAACCCGTACAGCGCTCCGACGGTCGTGCCCAATGTCTTGTCGGCAGAGGAGGGTCTGGGCGGGGGCGTTGTTGCAGGTTTAGCCGGATTGTTCTATTTCTTTTTGACCAAGCGGGGGTATAAAGGCAAACCCCAGCCGGTGGTATTTGAGTTCCGGAAAAACTGCTTTGTGGATTTAAATGTCAACAGCGATAATCTGGTCAATACCTATGTGACGTCCAGGATAATCCCCAAACCGAAACCTTCCGGTTCCGCGGGAGGCGGCAGTGCGCCGGGCAGGAGCACCATCCATCGCTCCAGCAGCGGGAGGATCCACGGCGGCGGAGGAAGAAAATTTTGAACTGCTGCCCACATGAAGATTAAACGTATCCCGCCGGTTTTTCGGCGGGTATTTTTTTGACCGGAGCGAACAGAATGTAAAATTTTGAAAATGTATAGAAAATAATAGGAAATAATGCAATAATAAGGAATATAATTCTGCAAAATGTCAGGGGGATTGCTTGTGCTGGCCAGGGTCTTCAGCTGTACAACAATTGGAATGGAACCCTGTTTGGTAGAGGTCGAAGTGGATGTGGGACCGGGTCTTCCTTGCCTGGAAATCGTGGGGTTGCCGGATACAACGGTCAAAGAAAGCAAGGAAAGGGTGCGTACGGCGATCAAGAATAGCGGCTTTGAATTCCCCCCACGCCGTATGATCATTAATCTGGCGCCTGCAGACATCAGAAAAGAAGGGCCGGGGTTTGACCTGGCTATTGCAGTAGGTATTCTGGCAGCCACTGAACAGGTGAAGGTCCATCATTTGGAGAATTTCGTACTGGCAGGGGAATTGTCTCTGGACGGCCGAATCCGGCCGGTACCGGGCATACTCGTCATGTCGGCCTTTTTGGTGGATAAAGCCGGGTATTCTTTTATTATTCCGGCTGATAACGCCGAGGAGGCAAGGTTGACCCAAACCGATACTTACGCGCTGAGTCATCTGCTTGAAGTCAGGGAACTCCTCGAACAGCCGGAAAGATTTACGCCGCTGGAGAAGGTCGGGCTCTCAGAGATACTAGAAGAAAACATTACAGGAGAATATGACCTGATGGAAGTCAAAGGGCAGAAGATGGCTAAAAGAGCGCTGGAGGTAGCTGCCGCCGGGGGGCATAACATCCTGCTGGTGGGCTCCCCCGGTTCCGGGAAAAGCCTTTTGGCGCGCTGCCTGGCTTCTATCCTGCCGCCACTGACGCCGGAGGAGGCTTTTGAGAGCAGTAAGATTCACAGCGTGTCCGGTTTGTTAAGCCGGGAAAGACCGCTGGTGACCACCCGGCCGTTTCGTTCGCCGCATCATTCCGCCTCTTCGGCCAGCATTATCGGCGGAGGGACCGTGCCGCGTCCGGGGGAAATGACGCTGGCTACACATGGCATTTTATTTCTGGATGAACTGCCGGAATACCGCCGGGATGTGCTGGAGTCAATGCGGCAGCCTTTGGAGGATAAAGAAGTGACCCTGGCGCGCGCCGCCGCAGTGATAACCTATCCGGCCAGATTTCAGCTGGTTGCCGCGGCCAATCCCTGTTATTGCGGCTATTACGGCGATCCCCTGAAGGAATGTTCCTGTACCCCCTATCAAGTCACGAAGTACCGTAACAAAATTTCCGGCCCGCTGTTGGATAGAATCGACCTGCATGTGGAAGTGCCCCGAGTCAGCTTCAAAGAACTGGAGTCCCCTGAACAGGAAGAATCCTCACAGAGCGTAAGATCACGGGTAGTGCAGGCGAGGGCGCTGCAGACGGTCCGTTTTAACGGTACGGGGACAACCTGCAACGCACAAATGAGCGTCAGGGAAATCAGGAAATACTGCGTATTGCAGGAACGAGCGCGGGAATTATTGGGGCAGGCTTTTAAAGCCTTGAATTTAAGCGCGCGCGCCCATCACCGTATTCTCAAAGTAGCCCGCACCATCGCCGATCTGGATGAGAGCGCTGAGGTACGCTCTGAGCATGTGGCCGAAGCTATTCAGTACCGGAGTTTTGACAGAAGCTAAAAAAGGTTGCTCGAAAGATGTTTGTTTAATCAGTGGAAAAATTATGATAATATAAAATCACGTTGAGGGGGAGTAAGGATGAACGAGAACCAATTTGGCGTCTTGCTGGAAGATGTTAGGGATATGGTAAAAGGTTTGGCTGAAGGGCAGAAGGTCATGGAAGAACGTATGGACAATATGCAAAAAGATATATCAGACATACAACAGGATGTGAAGCATTTAGACCAGAAAATGCTGCGTTTTGAAAGAAAACTGGACAGCGTCGTTACTTACACTGCCCAGGTTGCTGAAAAGGTTACAGACCATGAAATAAGAATAACCGTCTTGGAAAGACGGTGAACTTCTTTGCCGCTAAAAAAATCCGGCTCATAATGAGAGCCGGAAGCAGGGAGAATAATTTATTTTGGGGGAGTCTGAACGTGAGGAGGCTGAACGGTAATGACCACATTATCGTGCAAATACCATTCGCGTTTTTGTTTTTTAGGCTTGAAATAGGAGGCTATAGCTTCAAAAATATCCATAACCAAGACCCCTTCTAGTGGATTGTTTCAAAATTATTTTATACACAAACCGTTCAAATTATCCTGTTAAGATATTCCTTGTCCTGCACTTCAGCAGTTGATATCATTATATTCGTATTATTATATAATTTTTGAAAAATGGATGGAGGAAGCCCGGAATGAACCAAGAAAATGTGAAAATACATCTGGAGTTATGCCGAACGGACGCCAGGGTACCGGAATATGCCCGGGCAGGCGATGCCGGTATGGATATTTACGCAGTGGAAGACCAAATCATCGCGCCCGATAGCACGGTAATTGTCAAGACCGGCCTGAAGGCCGCTATCCCGGAAGGGTATGAAATACAAATCAGGCCGCGCAGCGGTTTGTCTTTAAAAACCTCCCTGAGGCTGCCGAACAGTCCGGGAACCATTGACGCAGGATTCCGGGATGAAATCGGCATTATCTTGCATAATACTTCCCTGAATCAGGCATATACAGTGAAAAAGGGCGACAGAGTCGCCCAGATGGTCTTGCAGCGCGTTCCCAGAATCGAGTGGGAAGTTACTGATGATGTGACGAAGATTGGAGAAAACAGGGGCGGCGGATTTGGCTCTTCGGGGACTTGACCTCCTGTCATTCTAAGACAGTAACCCTGTCTTAGAGTCTTTCTGCTGCAATGGGTAAAGATTCTTCGCCGCGCTCAGAATGACACTAGGGTCTATTGAAGGGTTGCCTTTAGTTGCGCCAGAGTTTCTGAGAAATCCTCCAATGCGGCTTCGATAGGGGCAGCATCGGACATATCGACGCCGGCTTTTTTCAAAAGATTGATCGGATAATCAGAGCCGCCTTGTTTTAAAAAGTGAAGATAGGCTTCCAAAGCGCCGGCATCGCCGGCGTATATTTTTTTGGCCAGGTAAATAGCCGCGGAGATACCGGTAGCGTATTGATAAACGTAAAAAGAGTTATAGAAATGCGGGATGCGGGCCCATTCATAGGTGAGTTCTTCGTCCACCACAAACTTCTTGCCGTGGTAGAGCGCATACAATTCCCCATAAGCTGTGCAGAGCTCTTCCGGGGTAACCGGCTTATCTTCGTCAACGAGCCGGTGCATCTGCGCTTCAAAGTCGGCAAAAAAGGTCTGCCGGTACAAGGTGGAGCGGATGCTGTCCAGATGATGGCTTAACAGGTAGGCTTTCTCGTCCTGCCCGGAAGAACGTTCCAGCAGGAAGCGGTAGAGCAGATACTCATTGACGGTGGAGGCAACTTCCGCAGTGAAAATGACATAGTTGGAATCGATATAAGGCTGATGCTTATTGCTGTAATAGCTGTGCATGACATGGCCCAGTTCGTGGGCCATGGTGAAGAGGTCTTCCAGAGTCCCGGTGAAATTTAAAAGCGAATAGGGGTGCAGGCCGTAGATCCCATTGGCGTATGCGCCGGGAACTTTGCCCTTGTTGGGCAGTACGTCGATCCAGCGTTCCCGGAAGGCTTCCTGCAGCGCCTGATGATAGTCTTCACCCAGGAGGGAGAGGGCCTCCAGCACGATATCCCGGGCTTCTTCAAATGTATAATTATAATCGATATCCTGGATAAGCGGCACGAATAAGTCGTAAAAATGCAGTTCTTCATAACCCAGGACAGCGCGTCTCAGTTCAAAATACTGCTGCAGCCGCTGCACATTCTTGCGCACAGTGTGGATGAGTGTGTCGTAAACTTCCAAGGGGATATGATTGGCGGAAAGGGACATTTCACGCGCATTTTTGTATTTGCGGGTCTTTGCGGAAAAGGCGCGGTATTTGAGATTGCCATAGGTGGTGGAAGTCAGGGAATTGATGTGGGAGCCATAGGCGCCCAAGAGACCTTTGAAATACTGCTCACGGAGGCTGCGGTCATAGGAAGAGAGCATTTTGCGGTAATTGGTTTCATTGGCCGTTATTTTCTCGCCCTGGGGTCCGTCTATTTCCGGAAATTCCAGGTCATTGACGGTGATGTCGTCATAGATTTTCGAAAAAGAGGAGCCCAGAGAACTTAGACGCGTCAGGATTTCTTCTTCCTCGGCGCTTAAGATATGCTCTTTTTGCTTAAAGAGCTTTTCAAACATAAAGGCATAAACAGCCAAGGCGGGAAGTTCTTTTTGGTATTTTTCAAAAGCCGTTTCATCGATCTGCAGGAGTTCCGGCTCGAAAAAGGCCAGCTTGTCGCTTACTTTGGTGATGAGGTTGTCGATTCTTTCGTAGTTTTCTTTGCTGCGGGAATCACCCATGTTGACGTCAAAGGCCATTTTGGCATACCCGGCCGTCCATTCCAGTTTCACTCCCAAGGTATCCATATCTGTTAAAGCCTGCAGCAGGATTTCAGCCGAGGAGGTCAGGCGTCCTTTCAGTGCAGCGATCGTGTCGGTCAGCTTTTCGATTTCCTGCAAGTCTTTGGCCCATTCCTTCCCGGAAGGGTAGAGGGATGTGAGATCCCAGGTATATTTTTCTTCGATTTCAGCTCTTGTCTTCAAACGATGGTCACCCCTTGCCTTTAAATAACTTAACAGCATTATATTACATATATGAAGCGATGTGTATGCACACCAGGAAAAATAAATATGCATTACCATTTCCTGGGAAATAAGAATGTATATTTATTTTCTCCTCTGGTAAAGCTAGCTTCGGGGTAATTTGCTTATAAGGGAGGAAGAAAATGAACAGGCTACCGCTTGGTTTAATTCTGTTAATTGTGGCCTCCATCCTGGTTTATTTTGGTCTGGCCCAGCGTCTGCTGGACCGGATGCGCCTGTCGGATAAAGGCGCTTTGGCAGTAATTGCTGCGCTGATTGTAGGAAGCTTTATTGATATCCCGATTATGAGGAACGTCTCGGTCAATGTCGGGGGCGCGGTAGTGCCGGTGGCGCTGGCTATTTATCTCTTAATAAAAGCCGGGACTACCTGGGAGAAGATGCGTGCTATTTTAGCCACTCTGGCCACGACGGCAATTATTTATGTAACAGGAACTTATTTTATGCACGGCGACCCGGGTGAAGGCGGAATTCCCATTGATACGCTCTATTTATATCCGCTGGTGGGGGGCGCTATCGCCTATCTGTTAGGCCGGTCGCGGCGCGCGGCTTTTGTTGCGGGTACCTTGGGCGTGCTGGGACTGGACATTGTGCACTGGATTTGGCTGGGCGTAACCGGAACGCCGGGTACAGTCGCTATCGGGGGAGCCGGCGCCTTCGATTCTATCGTTGTGGCCGGTCTGTTCGCCGTATTGTTGGCGGAAGTATTCGGTGAAACCCGTGAAAGGCTGCAAGGGGGGCCGGCCACCGAAGGAAGAGACCCGGAGCTCTTGAAGAACCTGCGGGATTTTGATAACCGCGGCGAAGACAGCTGGCATAGAGAGAAGCGTAAAGAAAAAAGTGAGGGTGAACGGAACAAAGGGGAAACGGACGGTGGGGACAGATGAAAAAACTGACCAACAAGGGAATCCTCTATGTGGGGCTTTTGCTGATTATCATCGGGGGGGCGTTCTATTATTATGAAAGCCATCCCCGGATCTACAATACTTTGACGGAGTCCGGAATCGAGCTGAATATTCTGGATAATTTGGGCAAATGGGAAGGGGAGCTCACCGACGGCAAGTTCTATTCCTTTGTGGATGAAAACGGTGAGGAAATCGACCGGACGGGCCATGAAGTCTTTATCGGCGATGAGCTGATTCTGGAGAATAATGGCCGTTACAAAGTTATCGAAGTGGACAGCTCGAAATATATCGCCAAGTGCGAATTGGTCGGACAGGAGAAAATCAGCTGGCGTGAGGAATGGGAACAGGTCCCTGTGCTGGAAATGGCAGCGGCCGCTCCCAAGGTAGGCATCTATACGACGCATAATGACGAGTCTTACGTGCCGACTGACGGAACGGAAAGCAAAGATGGACAGGGCGGCATCATGAAGGTGGCGTCCGTATTCGTCAATGTGCTGAAAAAGAATAATGTCAGCGCGGAAATCAGTGATAATATCCATTTGCCGCACGACGCCAACGCTTACCATCGTTCCAGGAAAACAGCGGTAGCGCTCTTAAAGGAAAACCCTATCGCTTTAATTGACGTGCATCGTGACGGCGTGCCGGACCCAAATTTTTATAAGACAGAAGTTGATGGGGAGGAAGCGACTAAAATACGTCTGGTCGTAGGCAGACAAAATCCGCATATGTCGGCCAACCTGGAATTTGCCAAGCAGGTGAAAGCTTATTTTGATAAAAACAGGCCTGGTCTGATTAAGGGGATTTTCATGGCCAAAGGGAACTATAATCAGGACTTAGGGCCAAAAGTGATGCTGATTGAAGTGGGCACGCATACCAATAGCCGGGAGGCTGCGGAAGTCGGCGTAACCCAGTTCGCGGAAGGTCTGCCCAAGCTGATTGGGGCCGGCGCAGCCGGGGGGGGACCCGGTGCGCCGCCGCCTTCACAGCCCACTTCAACCGGGGCGGGTTCATCTCTGCTGTGGTTGGTTTTAGCGGTTGTGGTCGGGGGCGGTGCATTCCTGTTAATCAGTACGGGCAGCCTGGAAGGCTCCTGGAAGCGGCTGTCCAATCTGGGCCGGGAATTTGCCAATTATTTAGGGCCCCTCGATCGCAAAAAGAAGAATAAAGAGTAGACCGAGTTGAAGATCATCTACACCTGCTTTGGAGGTTCCCACGCTTCGGTAACGGCGGCGGCAATTCATCTGGGCCTTCTTTCCGACACCCGGGAAGCCGGTAATGAGGAATTCTTAAGCCTGCCCTATTATGACGCCCAGGTGGCTGAGGATCATGGTCGGTTACGATTCATGGGCGTAGACAGTGCAGGTAATGAGGTTTATGTGGTGGGCAAGCGGAGCCTGGATGAGCGCTATCAACAGCTGATGCCCGACCTTATCCGGATACTCGGGGGGAATCCTGACGATTTCAGGTTTATTGATACAATGCCGTATGTGAATATTTGGATGAGGATTGGCGGTTATCTCTCCCGCCGTTTAAAGCTGCCCGCCCTGGGCAGAAATATTGTTCTGTACGGCACGCGCCGGTCTTATCAGCGTTTTATCCACCTGGCGCAGCTCGTTAAAAAGGATTTGGCCTAGGAGAGCAGCATGATTGTTTTAATTCTGGATCAGTTGGGATGTTATGCTTCTGTGGCGGCGGCCTCTTATCTGGCCGGATTGATCGATTTAGAGGCTTCCCCGCAGGACATCTATAATTTACCCGGGTTTGCCGCCCACCGCGATATGCAGGTGGGCAGAATTTATTATATTGGCGAAGATGGCGCAGGCAACGCATATTACAGTATCGGAACAGGAAACGAAGAAGAGGTGCTGTTGCGCTCTATTGAGGATGTGGCGGCGTTGCTGGCGAACAGGGAGCATGTTCTGGCAATCGGGGTTTCTGCTTATAATACCCTTGGTTTGCGGTTGCTGGCTAATTTAATGCGTTTTTCTCCGCTGCGGAGCGTGGTTGGAATGCTGGCAGCCCGGCTGGTTAAACGAAGTTTTCTGCACGTGGCGGATTACGCCCAAACTCAAGTTTATGCCCGCCTGCGCCGGAAACCGGACATTCAAGATTGTCTTGACGCTCCTTGAGGTATACCGCATAATAAGTGTGGTATAATTACCCTGTAGCGTATAAATTACATTATAGCTTCATAGAAAGGTAAAAGAGAAGGGTGCGCAAGTGCATAAAGAGCGCCATTGTGGCGGAAGTTGAGGAAGGTTCCATTGCCGCGGAGCTTGGCCTGGAACAGGGGGATGCTATAATCGCCGTGAATAGACGGCCCTTAGCCGACCTGATTCAGTTTCAGTTCGAATGGAGCGGCGAGGAAGTACTCCTGGAAATACAAAAAAAATCCGGCGAAAGAGCGCTTTTCGAGATCGAGAAAGACTATGACGAGCCATTAGGGGCCGTGTTCGCACAGGCGGTATTTGACGGAATCAAAGTGTGCCGCAATCAATGCCTGTTTTGTTTTGTGGACCAAATGCCCAAAGGATTGCGCAAGACGCTGTATATCAAAGACGATGATTACCGGCTTTCTTTCCTGCAGGGCAGTTACATTACCTTAACCAATCTGACGGAACATGATTTGCAAAGGATTATTGAAGAGAGACTTTCTCCGCTATATATTTCAGTACATACCACGGTTCCGGAGCTGCGGGTAAAATTATTGGGTCATCCTCAGGCCGGCCAGATTGTCGAACAATTAACGCAGCTGTCCCGGCAGGGGATTTCCTTTCATACCCAAATCGTACTTTGTCCCGGTATTAACGACGGGGCGGCTTTGGAGACCACCTACAGGGATCTCGCGAAAATGGAGGGGGTACTATCCATTGCGCTGGTACCGGTAGGGCTGACTGCGCACAGGCAGGGCTTGCCGGTACTGGCCCGCTGGCAGCGGGAGGAAGCAGGCCGGATTATCGACTGGGCGGAGGAGAAGCAACAGGAAGCCAAAAAAGTTAAAGGAACGCATTTCCTCTGGCCGGCCGATGAGTTCTACCTGGCAGCGGGGCGGGATTTGCCCGCATACCGCAAGTATGAAGATTTTCCGCAGCTGGAAAACGGCGTAGGGCTGGTCAGATTATTCTGGCGCGAGTTTTCCGGGATAGCGCTGCCGGGGAAGCTAACGCAGCCGGCAAAATATATCTGTGTAACCGGGGAATCGGGCGCCTATGCTTTAAAGCCTGCGCTGAAGAAGCTGAATGCGGTGGGGGGGTTGAGCGTGGAATTAAAGGTTGTTCCCAACCGTTTCTTTGGACCGTCGGTGACCGTGACGGGATTACTGACCGGGACATGTCTGCTGAACGGTCTGAAGGATATCCCGGAAGATTGCAGGGTGCTGTTGCCGGCAGTAATGCTAAGGGAGACAGAAGATACCTTTTTGGACGGGTTGACCTTGACGGATGTAGAAAAGAAGCTGGGTTACGGCCTGGCGGTAATCCCGGCCCTGGCGCAGAGTCTGGTGAACGCCGTATTGGATGATACAGGGGGAAAGAAATGAGTAAACCGATCGTGGCGATAGTCGGCCGGCCCAATGTCGGCAAATCAACTTTATTTAACCGTCTCGTCGGCGACCGGACAGCGATCGTCGAAGATACGCCCGGCGTGACCCGGGACAGAATTTATCGTGACTCCGTCTGGCTGGACCGTCCTTATACCTTGATCGATACCGGCGGGATCGATTTTGCCAACAAGTCGGATTCTATTTTGGGACAGGTCAAGAAACAGGCTGAACTGGCTGTGGAAGAAGCCGATGTGATTCTTTTTGTCGTGGACGGCCGTACGGGGATTACTTCCGATGACCAGAATGTAGCCGAGATGCTGCGCCGCGCCAAAAAGCCGGTGGTCCTGACCGTCAACAAGATTGAGGATTTTAAAAAAACCGAAGAATTGTATGAGTTTTATTCCCTGGGCCTGGGCGAGCCGATTGCGGTCTCCGCGGCGCACGGGATGAATACGGGTGATCTTTTGGATTTGGTGATCGGGCATTTCCCCCCACTGAACGAGGATGAGGGCGACCCCGATATTATCAAGATTGCCGTGGTTGGCCGGCCCAATGTCGGCAAATCCTCGCTGGTGAACATTATCCTGGGCCAGGAACGCGTCATAGTCAGCAATGTTCCGGGCACAACCCGGGACGCCATTGACTCTCCCTTCACCCATGAGGGCCAGAAATTCATTATTATTGATACGGCGGGGATGCGCAAAAAGGGCAGCATCGACTTAAGCACGGAGCGCTACAGCGTTATCCGGGCCCTCCGGGCGATCGACCGCTGTGATGTGGCGCTGATGGTTGTTGACGGTAAGGAAGGGGTTACGGAGCAGGACAAAAAAATTGCCGGCTATGTGCATGAAGCAGGCAAGGGCAGCATCATTGTCGTAAACAAATGGGACCTCGTGGAGAAAGACGATAAAACCATGCACCGCTATGAGCAAAAAATTCGTGATGAACTGGGTTTCATGCAGTATGCGCCGGCCATTTTTGTTTCCGCGCTCACCAGGCAGCGCATCGTCAAGATTCCCGAACTGGTCGTCTTTGTAGCCGAGCAGCAGGCCCACCGCGTGAATACGAGCGTCTTAAACGAGGTTATCAGCGACGCCGTGGAAATAACGCCGCCGCCTACGGATAAAGGCAAAAAGTTAAAAATCATGTATAGCACCCAGGCCGGCATCAAGCCGCCGCATTTTGTCATTTTCGTGAATAATCCTGAACTTTTACATTTTTCCTATCGGCGCTATCTGGAGAATGTTATCCGCAAGAATTTCGGCTTCGAAGGAACGCCGCTTCGTTTCACCGTAAAACGTAGAGACGGGGAGGAGAATTGATTAAGCGATGGAGCTTGTTTTAACAATATTCGTTAGTTATTTAATCGGTTCAATTTCCTTTGGCATTCTTGCCGGCAAACTGTTCAGAGGAATTGATATCAGAAAGCATGGCAGCGGCAACACCGGTGTGACCAATGTGCTGCGTACGCTGGGCAAGGGGCCTGCCACGGCGGTCTTGATTGGGGACGTCTGCAAGGGTATGCTGGCTGTATGGATAGGCCTGCAGCTGGGCGGGCTCGTCTATGGCATGGTTGCCGGCTTCTGCGTGGAAGTGGGCCATATGTATCCTGCGTATCACGGCCTTAAAGGGGGTAAAGGCGCGGCCACCGGTTTCGGGGTGATGCTGATGCTGGCGCCCGACGTTATAGCCGTAGGGATTGCAGTATTCATTCTGACGATAATTCTGACGCGTTATGTTTCATTGGGCTCCATTTTAGGCGCTGTGGTCTGCGTGATGATGACTTTTGTTTTTGGCAAGCCACCGATTTTGCAGCTTTTTGTTGCGGTGATGGCCTGCTTTGTTATCTATCAGCACCGCGCCAATATCGTTAGATTGTACCGCCGGCAGGAGAGCAAAGTATCTTTTGGTTCCAAATAGACGGGGGGTAATCGTTTGAAAGATATTGCCGTATTGGGTACGGGGAGCTGGGGCACGGCGCTTGCACTGCTTCTGGCTAAAAAGGAATGCCGTGTGAAAATGTGGGGACGCGATGAAAAAAAGATTGCCGCCATGGGGGAGAAGCGTGAAAATATTTTCTATCTGCCGGGAATCAAGCTGATAACGGGCTTGGAACTGACCTCTGATCTGGCGCAGGCCTTGTCCGGTGTAAAATATATTGTCTTGTCGGTACCGTCCCATACGGTGCGGGAAGTTAGCCGGACGCTTCGGCCGTACCTTGCGCCGGGCATGATTATTATCAACACGGGCAAAGGGATTGAGACCGAAAGCCTAAAGCGCTTGAGCGAAGTGATCGATGAAGAGACGAGCGTATGCGGTACGCATACAACGGTATTGTCCGGACCCAGCCACGCCGAGGAAGTAGCCCGCGATATCCCCACGGCTGTAGTCGTCGGTGCAAAGGACAAAGCATTGGCGGAAGAAGTGCAGGATTTGTTTATGTCGCCGCATTTCAGAGTTTATACCAATCCGGATTTAATCGGTATTGAGCTGGGCGCCGCCCTAAAAAATGCGATTGCCCTGGGGACCGGTATTGCCGACGGCCTGGGCTATGGGGATAATTCCAAGGCCGCCCTGATTACCCGCGGCGCAGCGGAAATTGCCGCCTTAGGCATGGCGGCCGGAGCCAATCCGCTGACTTTTGCCGGATTAGCCGGCATCGGCGATCTGATTGTGACCTGTACCAGTATGCACAGCCGCAACCGGCGCTGCGGGATTCTCCTGGGGCAGGGCAAGCCCCTAGGGGAGGCGGTCCGGGAAATCGGCATGGTGGTGGAAGGGGTGCGGGCCACACAGGCCGCGTATTCCTTAAGCCGAAAATATAACGTCGGCATGCCTATCTGTACGGAAATGCATCGGGTCTTGTTCGAGAATAAGAGCCCCCATGACGCGGTCGTAGACCTGATGATGCGGCCCAAAAAGCACGAAGTGGAAAGCTTCTTATAAGGCACGGGGACACACCTGCTGAAGCTTGTGCATCACAAGAAGTACAGGAATGTCCCCGCTGTGAGTACTGAAAATTTCAGTTAGGGTATACAACTTTAGAACCCGGCGAAAGCCGGGTTTAGTTTTTTTAAGCGGGTGTAATAAATACGTCCCATTGAAAGTATAATGTAGTGTTAACTGGTAAATTTGCGCAGGGAGTAAAGAAAAGGGAGGGAAAAATGTGGAAAGTATTATTCAAGATATCGCCCAAAGAACAGGAGGTGATGTGTACTTAGGCGTCGTAGGGCCTGTTCGCACCGGAAAATCAACTTTCATAAAAAAGTTTATGGACCTGCTGGTGATACCGAATATTGTGGATCCCTATGATAAGGAAAGGGCCATTGACGAGCTGCCTCAGAGCGGAACCGGCAAGACGATTATGACGGCGGAGCCCAAATTCGTACCCAACGAAGCAGTTGAAATTTCGGTTAAAGAAGGACTGAGTCTGCGGGTAAGGGTGGTGGACTGCGTTGGCTATACGGTGCCCGGCGCCAAGGGGTATGAGGATGAGAGCGGACCCCGCCTGGTCAGGACGCCCTGGTCGGAGGAGGCGATGCCTTTTCAGGAAGCGGCGGAAATCGGCACGCGTAAAGTGGTCTCCGAGCATTCAACCATCGGTATTGTAGTGACAACCGACGGGAGCGTCACGGAACTGCCCCGGGAAAGCTATATTGAGGCCGAAGCCAGAATTATTGAGGAACTGAAAGGCGTCGGCAAACCTTTCGTGGTCCTTTTAAATTCCACAAATCCCAATGATATCACCACCATCGAACTGGCGCAGGAATTAGAAAGCCTGTATGAAGCCCCGGTTATTCCGGTAGACGCTTCCCAGCTCACCCAGAGCGCGGTGCTGCAGATTCTGGAGGAAGCTTTATTTGAATTCCCGGTTACCGAAGTGAATGTCAGCTTGCCCAAGTGGATTGAAGGGCTTGAACAAGAGCATTTTTTAAGAAAAGAATTTGAAGACGCAATCCAGCAGACCATCAGCGAAGTCAGACGCTTAAGAGATATAGACCAGGCGATTGAAGTATTGTCTAACCTGGATATTGTCAGTGAAGTGGTCCTCGACAACATGGATATGGGTACCGGGGCCGCCGCCATTGAAATTTCGGCAGCCGACGGGCTGTTCTACAAGGTCTTGAATGAGCAAACCGGCTTAAATTTAGAGGGCGAGCACGACCTCTTAAGTGCCATGAAAGAGCTTAGTACAGCCAAAACGGAATTCAATAAAATAGCGGACGCCCTTATTCAGGTTAAGGAAAACGGTTACGGCGTCGTGAACCCCATTTTGTCGGAAATCCAGTTGGAAGAGCCTGAGCTGATTAAACAAGGCGGAATTTTCGGCGTAAAATTACGCGCCAGCGCGCCGGCCCTGCATATCATCCGCACGGATATCTCTGCGGAAATCACACCGCTGATGGGTACGGAGAAACAATGTGCGGACTTGGCCAGGTACATCACCGAAAAATTTCAGGAGAACCCTTCACAGATATGGTCCTATGATATCTTCGGCAAATCCCTTCATGACCTGGTCAAGGAAAGTATCCAGGGCAAATTGCAGACCATGCCGGAAAACGCCCAGGTTAAACTCAAAGAAACTTTAAACAGAATCGTCAATGAGGGCAGCGGCGGGATTATCTGTATAATAATCTGATAGAGTCGGTCAATATGACCGATTTTTTTTATTGCCTAAAAGGGCGTTTTGATGATATAATGTCTCTCATTCAAGGAGATTTATCCGCAATATGAGGACAGAAACCTAAGGATATAACGGGGTGAAGAAATGAACGTTTCCCGGGACAAACAATTTTATATCGTGAGTAAGGAAATCTTGCCGGAAGCAATCCTCAAGACCGCACAAGTCAAAGAAATCCTGACGCGCAAGGAAGCTTTGACGATTAATGAAGCGGTAGAAAAAGTCGGCTTGAGCCGCAGCGCCTTCTATAAGTATCGTGAAGGCATCTTTCCTTTTTTTCAGGCCAGTAAGGAAAAAATCGTAACCTTTTCTTTGCTCCTGGAACACCGGACCGGGATTCTGTCGGATGTCTTAAATACCGTAGCCGGAATGAAAGGCAATATCCTGACCATCAATCAGGGGCTGCCGCTTCAGGGTACGGCTGTGGTAACCCTGAGTATAGATACCCATGAGGTGATCGGCGATATGGAGGAGTTGTTAGAGCAGCTTTCTACCGTAGCCGGAGTTAAAAAAGTGGAAATTGTCGGACAAAGTTAGGAGGATTAAACGTGGAAAGAGTTGAGATTGCCGTATTGGGATTAGGTACGGTGGGACAGGGGATTATCAAAATTATCCAGGGCAATCAGGAACAGTGGAAAAAAAGGTGCGGGTCGGAGATTGCCGTCAAGAAAGTGCTGGTTAAGAATGCCCGCAGGACCCGGGAGGTCACCCTTTCCGCCGGCGTATTGACGGAAAACTGGGAGGAAATTATTGCCGACGAAAGTATCAAGGTTATAGTGGAAGTAATGGGCGGAATAGAACCGGCCCGTACCTATATCCTGAATGCGATTAAACAGGGCAAGAATATCATCACAGCAAATAAAGACCTCTTGGCGGAGCACGGTCAGGAAATCTTCGAAGCTGCCGCGGCGGCCGGCGTCGATTTGTATTTCGAAGCCAGCGTAGCGGGCGGCATCCCTATTATCGCCCCGCTGAAGCAGAGTTTGGCAGCCAATAATATTCAGCAGGTTATGGGCATCGTCAACGGTACGACCAATTTCATCCTGACGAAAATGTCCAAAGAAGGGATGGATTATGGCGAGGCGCTTAAACAGGCGCAGGATCTGGGTTATGCCGAGGCCGACCCCACCGCGGACGTGGGAGGGCTGGATGCCGCCAGAAAGATTGCCATCTTAGCCTCGCTGGCTTTTCATACCCGAGTCAGGTTTCAGGATGTCTATGTGGAGGGAATCACCAACCTGACCTCCAAAGACCTGCAGAACGCGCGGGAACTCGGCTATGTTGTCAAACTCCTGGGGATAGCGCGGGAGGAGAACGAAGAGGTGGAGGTCAGGGTGCATCCTGCCCTGATACCGGATCATCATCCGCTGGCTAATGTCAATGATTCCTTTAACGCCG
>JAVEYA010000042.1:0-17862 GCA_034003745.1 Clostridia bacterium | reverse complement strand
CAGATTGCCGAAAACTGACCAGGAAATTAAGACCGCCGCACCCACCGCCGTAGCCAGGGGGACGCTTAAGACATTCTTTCCGCCGGTCAGTTCCCGGATGGTGATAATCATGGGGCCTACCGCCCATAAAACCCCGGTAATGCCAAAAGCGACCGAAGTCTTCCAGCCCAAAACCAAAGAAAAGATCATCCCCAGCACACCGTAAATCAAAGCCCCACTGTAGCTCAGACAAAAGGCCGAAATGGCCTGCAGCGGACTTTTATCCGTTTTCGCGGCTTTAAGGATTACCCATAGTACCGCCCCAATCAGCGGGATCATCACCAAGCCGTACAAGATACCCGCCCCGGCGGACAACAAGACAAAGGGCATTTCTTTTTGTCCCGTTTTATAAAGGTCCAGACCCGTCTGGACAAAGAACAGGCCGAAGGCCAGAGCCGACACCGCGGCGGATAAATACCACTTGTTGGCTAAAGCGCCGCGCAGGGCCCCGGCCGGATTGATCATCATGCCGAAGATGGTCTTAAAGAGCGAAGGTTTCTTCTCTTCCACCTGTTTTTACCTCCTTTCCGTATTCCCCTTCTATATAAACCGTTTGCTTTCGTTAACTCAAAGCTTTACCCCGGTAATCCGGCAGAGAATCATACCGCTGTTCCCTGCGCCTCCTTTTTGACCCAGAATCAAAACCAGGTAGTCTTCCTCGGGAATACCGGACACTCCCGGATTTCTGGCAATCTGGTAGATGGTGTCTGCTTTAAAACTACTTTCTCCCCGCACTCTATCCGGGTAACCCGGGCGCTGGTAAAGCATTTTAGAGGATACTTCGTTATAAACATGAAAAATCGACCCGTCCTTGGCCGGATTCAAGGTAATATCCACCTGGGCGGTAAGATAACCTGTCGTCACCTGGTTCGGGTTGTTTTTATCAGGCATTACTTTGACGATATCCAGGCTGACCGTACCTGTTTCCCCTCTGGCCAGTGTGATTTCTTCTTTTTCCAGGGGTTCGCCCTCGGACGTAAAGGCCGCCAAGAGAAAAGGCTGGAAGGCTATGGCTTTGGGCGGCTTATCATGCATGGCCTGCCCCAGTCCTCCTTCGTCCCTGTTCAGTCCGTATGCCTCATAGGGGTCCTTAAAATCCCCTGACGCCGCTGAGTTGTTATCATCACCGCAGCCCGCCAGGCTGAAGGTCAGCAGAACAGCCAGCAGCACCGTTCTTATTAAAGTCCAGACTTCTATTTTTGTTTTTTTCATAATGAATGCTCCTCCCGTTTTTCTTTTTTTAGATGTTGTATCCTGTCTTTTACCGCCTGCTCTGCCATCCGGTAATTCTCCTCCGTACAGAACAAAGCGATATTTTCCATCCAGCCGCCCCGCAGGAGAATGCTGCGACTCTGGGGTTTGTACGTTATCCTTCTGACCCTGTTCCATTTGAGAAAAACCTCCTGCCGCGCCTGCGCCAGCATCCCTGCGCCCGCGGCAGCCGGCTTGCCTGATAAAAGCCCCAGGATAACCGTCAGGGCGTTGATGACCCGGTTTTTCTTTGCCTGCCTGGCCTGAGTACAGCACAACACGCCCTGATCATCCAAAATATACTCCACGTCGTATGTACCGTCATAAACCACTCTGATAAAGAGCCAGGTCAGAAAGAGCAGGGCGCCGATAAGTCCCAGCGCATACAGCGTATAGACGCTTCTGCCGGATGTAAATGTTATAATCAGCGCGACGAGACTGAAAGGAAGGCCCAGGGCTAACCCCAATTGCTTTAAAATAACCGTATTTCTAAAAATCGGTACGCTAACGCGCCATTGCAACCTTTCCATGCTATTTCAGGAGGGGGCATTTACAGCGGAAACAGGTTTCGTCGTTGATATCGCAGAGAGTAGCGCAGGCATTACAAAAGATGATATCATCCCCTGATTTGTCGTATTTTTCGTAGGAGTTAAGGCCCCTATGTCGCCGCACCAGGTCGCCGATCTGATAATAGTTATATTGGGTGTCGTCATTCTCGGCGGTTATCCGGTGTGTTTTTCCGTCAATGGACTGGATGAGCACCACATACTCCATATAATCAACCCAGTAAAAATCATTATTATCGCTGCCGGTACTTTGCTTGCGCCGTTTCTTCTTTATCGTCTTGTCGACTACCGTGCCGTCCCAGGTCTTACTCTTTTTCCTGCCGATGATTGAAAAAACGGCAATAAGTATGAACATGCCGCCTACCCCCAGCCCGTAAAAGAAAGCCTGGGGATTTTCCATATTATCCACGCCCATCTCTCCGGCTATGGTAAATCCGATAAGAGCGACCACCGCCAGAAGGACAGCAAAAATTGCCGCCCACCTGTTGGTGTTTTTGAGATATTGATCAAAGGCCGGGTCGTTGATTTTATCGGACCAGCCAATCAGACTGCTGTTTCTTTGTAGCGCCTCCTCCGGCGCTGGAGCGGCAGTTGCTGCGGTCATATCCTGACGTACGCCGCAGTTGCTGCAAAAGTTCGTATTTTCCGGCAGTTGGGCACCGCATTGAGGACAATACATAAATCTCTTCACTCCTTTTTGTTCCTTGAACCGCCTCTCTTTTTATCCTAATAGTTTTTTGGCCGGAAGTATTTCACCCGAACGGGTGATTTTGGTGATTTTGCATAAAAAATCCCCGCCCTATTTCAGGCGGGGGAACTTTCATCAATATATTTCTGTCCAATCTGTTCAGAAGTGCTTAGTACTTATCAACAGGCCGGCTATTTGTTCAGCATTAAGATAGAGGCCAGCTGGGTCCGGTTTTGGATTCCTAATTTGGCATAGATGTTTTTAACATGTGTTTTCACCGTGTTTTCGCTGACATGCAGTTCTTCGGCGATTATCCTGTATGTTTTCCCTTGCAGCAGCAAGAAGGTTATTTCTTTCTCCCTCCCCGTGAGACTGTTCACGTTAATAACTTTGTCCAGGTACTGCTTTTGCTCTTGTTCCGTCAATGCCGAAAAATCGGTCAGATAGACGTGCCCTGATAACAGAGCAGAAAGATGTTTGTGAAGAATCGGCAAAATAGCCAAAGTCACACAAACTACCGTCAGGGCTATTATCGAGGAGTTTACGGCCGGGGATTCCGCCGCGGTAATGGCTTCTCCAATCAATCCGCCCAGCAGCACCCCGAACACATTGGCGGAAAGCCCTATCCCTAAAATTTTAGCCGGATTCTTATGTAAATCCAGCATCTCGCCCAGGATGCTCCACCAGAACAAATCATAGATACCGCAGGCGCCCAGCATCAGGGTGTTTACCGCTAGATAGCTGGAAGCCGAACGGTCCAGAAGCATAAAGGCAATAAAGGAAAATCCGATCATGGTAATAGCCATATATAAAAAATAGGTACGATTGGTTTTTTTAGAGAGGTTGCGCATGATATAGAGAAAGACGATATAGGGAATAGCCCAGTACCAGCTGACCAGCCATTCCAGATGGGCATAGGCGGGAATCAGCACTTGATACATCAGCCCGGAGTTAATGGTAATAACCACCACAAAGAGGCATAAGAAGGCCAGCGGCCGGAAAATACTTGCCGGACTACCCTGTTTGTCCACCAAAACGCCGGGAGCATCCTGCCAGTCCGTCGGCAACAGCGAAATGAAAATAAAAGCAAGCGCCAATGTCACAATAATCAGTCCTAAACCCCATTGCGGAGCTAATAAAATTGCCACTGTATTCAGGCCGGTCATCAGGATATTCGAATAAATCAGGCCGTCCGCAACTGTTTTAATGCGTTCGTTGCTGGGAGTCCCCCATTTCAGGAAAAACCCCCAGGCGGCCACACATGCTCCGCTTAAGAAGGTGCTGGATATAAGCGCCGCTGTCCAGAGCGGGGACGGAGGGAAAAAAAATACAAAAGAGACCAGGAAGGAATAAATGCAAAAACCCTGCATCATGCGTTTGGCAGCAAGAGCCGTCTTGATGAAAAATCCGCAGACGAACAGTCCGGCAAAACAAGCTGTAACCGCGCTTAAAGCCATGGAGCTTGCGTCCAAGCCGTAATAAGCCCCCAAGGCATATAAAATCTGGCCTTCGAAAGGAAAGGCCAGAACCCAGGCAAATTGCAGAGCAAAAACAACAACGGTTAGGATACGTTTATTCATATTCATCTGCAAAAACACCATTAATGCCAACTCCTGCTTAGTATTACCCCAATATTTCTCTACAGACGAACCCAATTCCTCCAACTATCGGCTTAAACATAAAAAAGCCGCGGAATCTGGCTTCCGCCGCATGGAAATGTGTCAATTGCCTTATTACTTTGCATTTTTATCCTGAAACAACTTTGTTTTTACCATGTCTTTTTGCCAAGTATAACATCTGGTCAGCCCTATTTATTATTGACTTCATGTCATCTCCCTCTTGAAACTCTGTTACGCCAAAGCTTGCTGTGACTTTGTCTATAATCTTGTCGTACTCAATAGTTGATACAAATTCTTTAATACGATCAGCTATTTCCGCTGCTTTATCCAGCGTTGTATGCGGAAGCATTATGATAAACTCTTCCCCACCCCATCTGGTTACGATGTCATTTTTCCTGATTACTCCTTTAATTGTATCAATGATTTTAACAATAACTTCATCCCCTGCAATGTGACCATATGTATCGTTTATCCGTTTAAAATCATCAATATCAATTAATATGAGTGAAAATTCGCAATGACCGTTACACATTTGGTCAAGCATTTTATCACAAGCGGCTCTGTTGGGAGTTTTGGTCAATGTATCCGTATCGGCAAGTGCTTCAAGTTGCCGTTGCTGTAAATAGTTCAATCTCTTTTGTACATTGATTCGATACATTAATACGCTTACTATCAATGCTTGTGAAAATAGATATAATGTAATAAGTACTTTTGTACCTTCCGCCATCGTTGGTATTGTGAATGGAGTCAAAACTACAAATACTATGATCAAAAAAACAGCCGTACATACATTTATTATCCATCTATTTGGAACTATAAATAGGCCAAATGTCATTATCACCAGGTCAAGGGCTTCAAATATCAAGTCCACAGGAGCGAAATGTGTCGCAGTGTATTCATGTAATAGGTACATCAGTATAGCATAAACGATTACTGATTTTATCGCAGTTATTTCATTTTTAGTTTCAGCCTTTTTAAGCAGGATAAATACAATAATGCCCATTCCTAAAATTACAATTCTGGGAATTAATGAATGATATATAATTATTGATATATCTGCATATTCCAAATACAGGTAATCCCAAAAAGCAAATGTAAGATTAATGATGCTAAAAATTAAAACTATGTACCTGCTTGCCCGCAGTCCCTTTTTAACTTCATTATTATAAAATTCTTTTTCTATGTTTTTGTCTTTGAGCTCTGCCAGACGATTTATTGCATGCTCCACTACTTTCACTTCCTAAATATATAGCTTACCTGTTATTCCTAAAACAACTCTTTATTACATGTTCTTTGGTAAAATAGCAAAAGTTAGTACTATTCACTATTTTACATTTGTTATCTCCTTTTTGAAAGGTTATTACTCCAGTATTTTTACCAGGAGGCTGCTGAGGCTCTTTTTGGAAAACTACCGGGATTTTACCTGTCCCCGTGTCCCCCCTATTTAGGTAGGGTGACGATGAAGCTGGAGCCGCGGTTGGGTTCGCTTTTCACGCTTACGCTCCCCTGGTGGGCGGCGACGATGGACTTCACGATGGCCAGACCCAGCCCAGCTCCGCCGGTATTACGGTTCCGGGATTTATCCGCACGGTAAAAGCGCTCGAAAATATGCGGCAGCTCCTCTTCCGGAATGCCGGCGCCGTTATCTTCAATAATGAAGATGCCGGCATTATCCGAGTCCTGCACATAGACGCGGATTGCGCCATTTTCGGGCGTATATTTGATGGCGTTGGACATCAGGTTGGCGATGACCCCGCTGATTCTGTCTCTGTCGATATTCACCACGGACCTGCTTCCTTCGATGCTAAAGCGCAGATTCTTTTTCTGCAACTCCCCGTCAAAATTGCCGCAGACCAAGCGGAGCAATTCCAGCAAATCGGCCGGCGCTTTGTTTAAAGTGAGATTTTCGCTTTCCACGCGCTCGATGTGTTCCAAATCCGCCACCAGGGTATTCAGCCGCAGGATTTCCTCGTGTACGCTCTTTAAGCGCTCCGGCGTCGGCGCCCACACGCCCAGCATCATCGCTTCCAGGTGGGAGCGCAGCGTGGCCAACGGGGTGCGCAGCTCATGCGCCACATCCGCGGTGAGCCGGCGGCGGAAGTTCTCCTGCCTGGCCAATGATGCGGCCAAATGGTTGATGGCCGTGGCCAGGACGTGCAGTTCCTGCGTTTGCGGTTTTTCGTCAAACTGAATATTGTAGTTGCCGGAGGCAATCTGCGTGGCGATGTCCGCTGTCCGGGCAATCGGCCGGGAGAGCCGTCGCGCCCAGATTCCGGCTACCAGCACGGCCATTAGGAGGGATACCAAGCCTATCACTGCAAGCACCGTATTCAAAGTTCCCAGAAAAAACATATCTTCTTCCGAAAAAAAGACAGGGCCGAAAAAACTGATAAGGGCAGTACCAATGGGCTGCCCGTTTTGTTCGATTACATATTCACGCGCGGTAAATTCCCCCGTCATCCCGTGCCGGTGCATCCGCGCCGAAATATCCTGCATGATTTCCAGGCATAAGGTCATGTCGTGATTGCGGGCATCCCAAATCAACCGCCCGTTTGCATCAAATACCTCCAGAACATAGCCCTCATTTAAGGCATACATGCCCAAGGTATGGATAGCGTCAACGTCCCAGTCGCTCAAAGCGGGATGATAGACCAGGCTGAGGCTGTCCGCGATACTCTGGGCTTTTATTTTCTGCTGCTGGGCCATATACTGCTCAAACTGTTTATTGATCAGCACGTTGGAGAATAAACTTATCAGCGTCACCGTGAACAAAATCAGCAGCGTAAACGATAAGGTGAGCCGGCTCCTAAGTCTGCGCATTTATTCACCTCCGAACTTATAGCCCAGGCCATGCACCGTAAGGATATAGACAGGGTTTTTGGCGTCGTCCTCAATTTTCTGACGCAAATTTTTTATGTGGTTGTCAATGGCGCGGTCGTAACCGTCAAATTCTTCGCCCAGAGCGATATCAATTAATTCCGTCCGGGTAAAAACTTTTCCCGGATATTTAAGAAGGGCCCAAAGAATTTTCAGCTCACTGGGCGTTAAGCTGACTTCTTTGCCCTTCTTTTTAATCATGTTCTTTTCAAAATCAAGGGTTAAGTCGCCGCCGTGATAAGAGTACCGGGCCGCCAGCGGGGCCGGTTCGTCCCCGGAGCGGCGCAGGACCGTTTCAATCCGGGCCTGCAGCTCCAACAAACTGAACGGTTTGGTGATATAGTCATCCGCACCTAGCTGTAAGCCTGTAAGCAAATCGCTTTCTTCAACTTTGGCGGTCAGCATGATGATGGGCGCCCGCGATTTCTTACGGATGGCGCGGCAAATCTCCTCACCGGATATATCCGGCAGCATTAAATCCAAAATTACCATGGCCGGATTCACTTTCTCGAAAAGCGCCAGAGCCTGCTTCCCGTTCTCTGCCGTAAACACGGTGTAGCCACGGCTTTCCAGGAACGAAACGATTACCTCAAGAATTTTAGGTTCATCATCCACGATTAAAATCTTCTTGCCTTTGGTCCCCATGACACCAAACCTCTCCATCCATTTTTTATCTTGCACTTATTCAGTAACCGTAATGCTGCTGCGGATCATCCCCATCCAGCAACTGTATGGGATGGTTCCTGTTTTTTCCGGTGTAAACTCAATTACATTTTCACCGTAGTCAAATTGGTACTGAAGGTTATATTCCGGAATGACCATCCGATAATTACACCCGCTCAGGCTGCCTTCCGGCGCGTCAATCGTCCATTTCACCGGCGTACCGGCTTGAACCGTAATAGCCGGGTAACCCCGCCCTGTAAGGGTAGAGTTAATAATCTGCGTACCGTTTTCCATAATAATCTCAGGCGTTTCCTGGAAGTTTCCGGAGGATGCTGCAGGCGCCGAAGCAACCGGCAGAAGGGGAAGGGCGGATAAACTCCAGCCGTTTAAGAACATGGAGAGGCCCAAGACAATGACCAGAGCCGCGCCGACTGTCTGAATCCGGTGCGTAAATTTTTTACTTAAGACGGAGCTCAATGCCCCGAAACCAAACATCAGCGGTACGGTGCCCAAACTGAACACGAACATGGATAGCGCGCCGGAGAAAACACTGCCGGTGGATAACGCATACAACTGCATGGCCTGCAAGGGACCGCACGGCATGAGACCGTTTAACAGGCCGATGTATAAGGGACTGTTGCTTTGGCCCTGCATAGAATCAATTTTATGCACAAGTCCCGGGGGCAGGTGCGGTACATACTTCCTGAGCGAAGGGAATAGTCCTATCATATTTATACCCATGATGACCATAAATACGCCGGCCAAAAGCTGCACCACCCCCTGGAAAGCTCCGGTAAAGCTGATGACCGAACCTAAGGCGCCCACCAAACCGCCGACAAGCGTATACGCGACGATGCGTCCGAAATTATATAAAAAGCTGGAACGCAGCACCGCCAGTTTATTGCCGTCATTTCTCCCCGACTGCGGCAGGCATTGGGATAAATTGATGCCGCCGCACATGCTCAGGCAATGCACGGAGGTCAAAAGACCGATAAAAAAGAGCATTCCGTAATCCATGCCTGCTTCAGCCAGCGGGAAAATGTTGAAAACCCCGCCCAGGCCGGAATGCTGGACAAACATATAGAACGCTAATACAATAATTAAGATGCCCGCAGCCCCGGTTTTATTATTTTTCATTGGGAAAAATGCACCTCTTTTCATATACGTTAAGTGGATTCAGACCTCTGACAAAAACAAGTATACGAAAAGAATATGTAGAAATTATATGCGTTCTTTGGTAACCATTGTTACGTATTTTTTATTTTCACTATAGTACAATGGCCTTGTAAAAGCAAGAAGGAGGAGAAAGATATGCTAAGACAAATTATTAAAATTGATAAAGAAAAATGTAACGGCTGCGGTTTGTGCGTAACCGCCTGCCATGAAGGGGCCATCGGTCTGATCGACGGTAAAGCGGAATTACTACGGGATGATTACTGCGACGGGCTCGGCAATTGTCTGCCGGTCTGCCCGACCGGCGCAATTACTTTCGAAGAACGGGAAGCGCTGCCTTTTGACGAAGAGGCTGTAAAAAAGAACATGGCGCAAGCAGAACAGGCAGATCTGCCCTGCGGCTGTCCCGGCAGCAATGCCAAAGCAATCCGGCGTGAAGAGAAGCCGCCCGCTACTCAGGATGCTTCCCCCGCCGAAACCGCACCTGCAGTTATGTCACAGCTTAGGCAGTGGCCGGTGCAGATTAAGCTCGTTCCGGTCAACGCCCCCTATTTTGAACAGGCCAACCTGCTCATCGCCGCCGACTGTACCGCCTATGCCTATGGCAATTTCCACCAGGATTTTATGAAGAATAAAATTACTTTAATCGGCTGCCCCAAACTGGATGAGGGCGATTACAGCGAAAAACTGGCGGCCATTTTGAAGGCTAATAATATTAAATCCGTGACTGTCGTGAGGATGGAAGTGCCGTGCTGCCGCGGCATCGAAAACGCGGTGGTCACCGCGCTGCAAAACTGCGGCAAAATGATCCCCTGGCAGATCAAAGTCCTTTCCACCGACGGACAGATCCTGGATTAAAAGCATTTGACTATCAGACGCAAACAGCAAGGTTCTTCACCTTGCTGTTTGTTTTTGGTTCCTATAATACGTTTACTTTGTTCCTGCCCTCGGCTTTGGACTTATACATAGCCTGGTCAGCCCGCTGGACCACATCGCTGTAATCCGTGTCTTCTTCTTTAAAATAGGAGAGGCCTATAGATATCGTAAGATTAATGGTTTCATTATTGACGGTCAGCTGAGCCGATGAAACGGCGCCCAGCAGCTTTCGGGCGAAAGGTTCCGCATGCTCCTTCCGGATACCGTAAAAAATTCCTAAAAATTCATCGCCGCCCCAACGGATGATGACGTCCTCGCTGCGGATGATTTTTTGAATTGATTCCACTACTGTTTTTAGTACGCGGTCACCCGTATCATGACCGTAATTATCATTAATGAATTTAAAATTATCTATATCAAACATAACAATCGCGGGCCAGGCGCCGTTATTTTTGTATTCTTTGAACGCTTTCAACAGGATCCTGGTTCCAAATCTCCGGCTGCCGGCATTGGTCAGCGGATCGATATTGATTTCTGATTCCAACTGTTTCTGGGTATGCTTGAAACTCCGTTTTTCCATCAGTATGATCAAGGCCAGGCAAAAGAACACCACAGCAATTAACACGATCAGCAGCTGCAGGGTATTCTGGACAGCCATTTTTTTGCTTCTGTCATTGGTTTGCGTAATATATTTTTCCATCTCATTGATTTGAACACCCATGGAAACGATCCAGTCATACTCTTTATAAAGTTTGGCATAGGAAATTTTTTCGGTAATACTCTCGTTATTTAATTCCTTAAAGTAATAACGGGAAAACAGTTCGCCGTCCTTTTTTACGCCTTCCAGCTCCGTCAGATAAGGAAGGTTGCCTTTAATATCCGTCATATCGGTGGAGAGCAGCATTCCTTCCGTTTCCGGCAGATTAGGATGAACGAGCCTGACGGCATAGTCTTTGCCGCCTTCATAATTGATCACTTCATTCACCCAGATATAGGAATCGTTATCAAACTTTAAGCGCCGGATGTATTCCGCTGTGGATGTTTTTACCCGGCTATTAACATGCTCGCGGCTGAAGCCGCAGAAACAGGAAATATTGCCGTGCCTGACGATTCTGTAACTTGACATCTCAGGCTCTATTTTTTTCAATGTATCTGAAATGCTCTGTTCGAACAAGCCATCCGGGTCATAAAGCAATGTATCGTTGCTGTTGTTCCAGACCAGCGCCGTCCAGTGATAAGGATCTCCCGGCAGCGCGTAATCCAGTTCAAATTTGGCGATACAATAGGCCGTAAATTCTGCATCGGTCATTTTTTTCTCATAATCCAGCGTATCGTATCTTAAATTCAAGATATTTTTATAGCGTTCCGTTTCCATATCTCTTCTTACATCAATTTCATGGATTAAATTATCCACCGTGTTCTTTAAAAATGACTGTTTAAGTTCGATAATTGTATTTTGCGTTTCCTCCTGATAAATGCTGCCGATATTGTTGGAGGATATCAGGTAAAAATAGGCGATTGCCGAACAGATGAAGACGATCAGGATGGCGGTCGCAATTCTATAGGGTTGTGGTAGAGAAAGCCTATTGTTCATAGAATTCCTCCTGCGGTTTTTTCCCCGTCTCCGCCCGGATTATTTCAACAAACATGCCTACAATTTTAGGGTCGAATTGGGTTCCGGCATTCTTCTCCAGTTCCGCAACCGCTTCATCACTGTTTTTAGCCTTGCGGTAGACCCTGTCGTTGGTCATCGCATCATAGGCGTCGCTCACAGCCAGAATACGGCAGACCAGCGGAATCTCTTTTTCCTTTAAGCCCCGGGGATATCCTTGCCCATCCCAGCGCTCATGGTGATAAAGGATGAAATCAGCAACATTGGCCAGTTCCGGTGTTGCCTGAACAATGCGGTAACCTATTTCAGGATGCCGTTTCATCTCCATCCATTCTTCCGGGGTAAGCTGTCTCGTCTTTTTCAGAATGTCCGGATTTACGCCCACCTTTCCAATATCATGCAGCACAGCTAAAAGCGACAGCTCGTCCATCTCCTTGGAGGACAGATGGAGCTTCCTGCCGATAGAATGGCAATATGCCTCCATTCTTTTGGAGTGCCCCTCTGTTTCCATACTTTTTTCATACAGTGTGGCCAGCAGCGTATTGATGATCGCGTTACGGTAACTCTTCCCGTCTAAAAGCTTTTGATGGTACATGTTTTCCTCAGCTTCACGCAGGACGGCCCGAACTGTTCTTTCCTCCGTATTTCTTATCGAGCAGCCTAAAGAAAGACTTAGGCAAAGCCCGCTGTCATCAATCGCGATATTATCCGCTTTGATCTTTTGAATGATTTCCTCCGCTTCTTCCAAGCTGGTACGGGGCATAATCATCACAAATTCATCGCCGCCCCAGCGGGAAAGCACATCCTGCTCCCGACAGTTTTTCTCAAATAACCTCGCTGCCTGCCGCAATAGATTATCCCCGGCCGCATGTCCAAAAACATCATTGGTAATCTTCAGACCGTTAACGTCGCCCATAATCACAGCAAGCGGCATCTGCTCATGCGCATCCATCCAGATAAGCGCTTCTTCCATATAACGCCTGTTGTACAGCCCGGTCAACGAATCATGGTAACTTAAAAAGCGAATTTGCCTGTTTTTCTCCCTTTCCAGGCTGACATCCCGGAAGACCATTACCACGCCGGAAATCTGTCCATCTTCAGATTTTATGGGTGCGGCGGAGTCAGCAATGGGTATGCTCTCCCCGTTACGGTTGAGCAGTTCGGTATGATTGGCCAAACCGACAATTCGTCCGGTGTCAAGCACAATCTGGATTGGATTCTCCACCGGTTGTTTCGTTTCTTCATTTTCTAAAATGAACAGTTCGGAAAAGTATTTTCCTTTGGCTTCATAGTTCTGCCACCCTGTGAGTTCCTGCGCTACGTTATTCAGGCTGGTGATTCTTCCGTCCCTGTCCGTTGTCACAACAGCATCTCCTACTGATTGCAGCGTCGTGCGCAACAGTTCTTTTTCAAGGTAAAGCCCGGCCCTGTATTCCTCACGGTCGGAAACATCAAAAATAATAGAGGAAAGCAATTTTTTATCCCCATCGTCAATAGGACAGGAATAGACGTCCACCGGCCTGATTTCCCCGCTTTTCAGACGATGCGGAAACATGAAATAGTTCTGTTTCTTCTCATACGCCTGCACATACAGTTCACTTACTTCTTCAGGGGGCAGCATATTGATTTGGCTGATGTTAAGACCGAGCAGCTCTTCTTTGGCGTATCCGTAAAATCTGCCGGCGGCAGGATTGGCGTCCACGATTTGTCCTGAGTCGGGATCAATGACCAACATGATGGCGTTATGCTGTTCAAACATGGACTGAAGCCTGCGAGCCAGTATCTCTTTTTCTTTCTGGGCTGCCTTTAAATCAGTAACATCGTTACTGGTTAACAGCAAATAGCGGATTCCGCCTTCTTCGCCGAACACCGGGGTAACTACCGTCTGCCAGGCGCGTTGTCCCGGCGCAAATTTAAAGACCTGCTCATAGGTAACCGGCTGGGCGGTATTGATACATTGATGCAGGTAATTAATAATTTTCAAGCCGCTTTCCGCGTCGAGGAGTTCGGAAAGCAAAACGCCACTGACATCATTAAACCCGCTAAGCCTTTTATGCACGGTATTGTTACGAATATAGCGGAATTCGCCATTGCTGTAGTCAACTAAACTGATGGCGTCGTGGGTAAGATTGAAAACCACATCCAGTTCATCCGATAAAGGGTCATTTCCTTTCTCCTGAATGGAGGCAATGGTTTCTGCGGTAACATCCCGAAAAATAATCACAAAATCATTCAGGTCTGAGGGAATCACCAGGATCTTATAATACTTTCTTAAAGCTTCAATCCACTGTACTGTCTCCTGGGTTTTACCGGAACGGGCGGCTTGGGAGAAATATTCAAGCCAGTCAACACCTTGGTTGTGTTCTTCTCCAAAAACCTCGGAAGCCTTTTTCCCTAAAAGATCGGCGCGGCGTAAACCGGTAATTTCTTCGAAAGCGGCATTCACCTCTAAGAAGAGGTAATCTTCCCGAACGCCTTCACTGTCGGTAAGCAGCCGTAAAAAACCAATGCCGAACGGCAAAGTATTCAATATATTCTGATAAAAATCTTTATGCATATTACCATCCTTTCTTTGCGGGTGGTTTTTATTTTTTTGGGGGAAACGCATTTTCCCGCACGGGTTTTTTATCCTTGCGGGAAATAAGCTGTGTCAACACAATTATGCCCTTTTTCGACATTTTCTTACTAAATTATACCTTATGCGATAAATGAATTGCAATTCCCCCCTGAGAACTTAATTGAAAAATGGATTGAAATAGCCGATTTACAGAAATATGCTATAATTGTATGAACATAGTCTGCTTAGGAGATCCTTATCAGGAGCACATCCATGCCAAAAATACACTTTGTCACGCAAAATATTACTGTCCAGGCGGAGGCCGGCGCCACGATTCTGGAAGCCGCCCGCGCCGCAGGAGTGGTGATCGAGTCGCCCTGCAATGCCGTAGGAGTCTGCGGAAAATGCCGTGTCCGTCTTGTGCAGCCGAACCAACTGGACAATATTCGGGATGAAGGGGCGCCCGGCCCCTCCTTCGCCGACCGGGCAGCAGGCTATATCCTGTCCTGCCGGAGCAAGGTTTACGGCGATATTGATGTGATCGTACCCGGCGAAGAAGAATTCCGTCAACTACGCATTTTAACTGGGGGAGACTCTTTTCCTTACACGCCTGACCCGTATATCACCAAACGGTTCCAGGACGGCGTTACTGAAGTTTACGGCGGTGGTACGCTTCTAGGTACAGAACCCGGCGATACGTCCGCGCATATTTACGGCATAGCGCTGGATATCGGCGCCACCACTTTGGTGGCGGAACTGCTTCATCTTCCTTCCGGGGAATCTCTGGCTTCGGAAAGCATGCTCAATCCGCAAAGCGTCTTCGCCCAAGATGTGTTGACCCGTATCCATTTTGCCGCCCAGGAGGGCGGCCTGAGCAAACTGCATGAAGGATTCCTCTCCGCGTTTGCTCAACTGCGGGATAAATTAATCAAGGACACCGCGGTAGACCCCCGGCATATTTATGAGGTCGTTTACAGCGGCAATACTACTATGCTGCATCTGGCCGCCGGTATTGATCCGGCGTCTTTGGGCAGATACCCCTATACCCCCGTGATTTGCGGCGGCAATTACCTGGCCGCGGGTCCGTTGGGGATTTCTCCCTTTGGGCTTATTTATCTTCCACCCATCATTTCGGCCTATGTAGGAGCAGACATTACTTCCGGCATTTTGGCCACACGGCTGGAACAAAAATCCGGCGCCGTGCTGTTCATCGATATCGGTACCAACGGGGAGATCGTGCTGGCCCATGACGGCCGCCTGACCGCTGCCTCCACCGCGGCGGGTCCCGCCTTTGAAGGCATGAACATCGTCTGCGGCATGCGCGCTGCCCCCGGCGCAATAGAGCGGTTCCAAATCGCGAGCGGCAGTCATACCTTTACCTATACTGTCATCGGCCTGTCCGAAGCCGTCGGCATCTGCGGCAGCGGTCTTTTGGACATTGTCGGGGAACTGGTCCGCACCGGCCTGATCGATAAAAGGGGCCGTCTGGCCCGGCCCGGCGAGCCGGCGCTTAGCGGGCAACTGCAAGCCGCACTGCGGGAGCGTGAAGACAAGCCGGTCTTTTATATTACGCCCGAGGTCTTCCTTACCCAGCAAGACATCCGCCAGGTCCAGCTGGCCAAGGGGGCTATCCGTGCCGGTATTGAAGCCTTATTGGCTCGCTCAGGCCTTGTGGAGACCCAGGTACAGGAAGTACTCATCGCGGGCGCCTTCGGCTATCACCTGCGTGAAAGCAGTTTATTTAATATCGGTCTTATTTCGCCGGCTTTTGCAGGCAAGATACGCTTCGTCGGCAATACCTCCCAATCGGGCGCGGCGGCTTTGCTCTTAAATCAAGGGTTCCGCACCCCCCTGCAGGATCTGGCGGCAAAGACGGCTAAGGTAGACCTGGCTGATACCCCCGGCTTTGAAAAGCTATTTATTTCTTGTTTGGAGTTTGACTGATGACATACCCAGTACCCGGCCCCTACTGCGCTGCCCTGGAAAACCGTACGGAGCCTGCAGACGGCCCCTTTCTCACCCTTCCGCCTGATTTGGTCACTGAAGCCCGGGCATTAGGCGCGCGAACCAAGATTACAGCGAGCGGTTTATTTGACATCGTTCCTATTGTAACGGCGCCGGAAGAACTGCGTGGGCTGCCCTGGCTGCCGGACAGACCGCTTATGAAGAAGCTGCTGGCGGAAATAGCGCAACAAGCCGGGAGCATGGATATTCTGTTGAATGTCAATGCGCCCTATTCCGTACTCTCCCAGATTTCTTCCCCGCAACTTCCCGCCTGGCTTTTACGCCACCCGGATGATGTCTATACGGCGCTGTCTGCTCTGACAAACGGACTGTCCGCATATATTCATGAAGCCCTGACCCACGGCGTCAAGGTGATCTCCCTGGCCGACCCTTATGCGCAAAAGAACCTCCTGGGGGAAAAATGCCACCGCGCCTTCGCCGGCGAATATCAGCTGCAGCTGCTGCAGAGCCTGGCGCAAAGCCCTGCCCGGGGAATTGTCCATCTATGCCCTTTCAGCTTTACAGCCCTCGAGGAATATGGGCTGCTGAGCGCTTCTATCCTCACCCCGGCGGATTCGGATTATGCACCGGCGCTCTTATCCGCCGCCAACACTGCTGAATCGATTATCTTCATCGGCCGGCAGTGCCTCCATACCCGTCGGGCCTTGCATCTATATCAGATGCGCTTAAGCTGACTCCATTATCCGGCTATAAAAAAGCACACCGGTCGGTGTGCTTTTTGCATCTGAACGTCTTCGATTATTCACAAGAGGTCAATCATGTAGCGCTTCAATGCTGTTTTGATTAAGGTAAGGGCCGCAATCCCAACAGCAGCCACCAGGATGGAAATACTCGGGCAACCATCCATGACCAAGCCCAGAGCCAGGCCTGCTGCGGGGGGATGCTCTGAATTGGTTACGACCATCAAGAAAACTGAAAGGCCTACCGCAAGAGCGCCAAAAATATCGTTATAGGAAATACCGTCCACAATGAATACATGCCCGTTCAGTAATAAACCGGATAAACATACGCACAGCCCGGCAGCAGCAATGCCAATGGCATATCCGGCAAGCAAAAGCCGTGGACTGGACGCTCTGGCGTGCGGCATGGTAAAGACAATAAAGGCACTGGCGCCCAGGGAAGCTACGACCACCCTGTCTGAAATTATATCCAGAAGAAGCAGCAGGATAAACACAGAAATGGTAGTCAGACTGCACTGAAGAATATATTTTGCCTTGTTATTCTGAAATTTCTCGTCTAACAGCGCCTGCTCCGGAAGGAAGACCTTCCCGTTCATCAAATGCAAGTGATGTCTCCTCTTTTCGGTTAGGGAGTAATCTAATTATCGCAATTATTTTATCACTGCTTGCGCCGTTCGGCAACTTTTGCCTCTCTTACAACCGGGAATCCAGTATCTTGGCCCAGGCGATCAACTGCTCTTCATTGACCAGCCATTTTCCGTCTTTCATTTGCTATAACGCAATAATTTTTTACTCGCTTTCTTTCACGATAGCAAGGCTCAACGCCTCTGATTTGTGCTCATAATTAAGCTGCAGCGAAATTCTTTTGTCATTTTGAGCGATATAAATACTGTTGGCGTCGTCAGAGTATTCTGCTTTCTCTGCTGAGAAACCCGCGCTTTCGACTTCTGTCAGGTATTTTTCAAAGTCCTTTTCCTTTACTTCATTGATAATAATTGTGCAGAATTCAGCGCTGTTCAGCACATAGGAAACGGTTCCGCTTCCCATCTTGGGAATTTCTTTAGCCATCTGATCCTCGGGCCATTCGTTACCGCCCATGGTCATTTGCGTGCCATCTTCGCCCACAACGGTCATTTTCTCCCCGTCAATATCCACCTTGACTCCCGCAGCTTTTTCTAAGATTTTCTCCCCTGCTTTTTCGGCCGCTATTTTTGACGGGCTTTTGCAGCCGGTGAG
>JAVEYA010000041.1:0-18479 GCA_034003745.1 Clostridia bacterium | reverse complement strand
TCGCCGCGGGTCATTGCTACAGACGAGATCGGCAAAGCGGAAGAGGTGGAGGCGCTGGAGCAGATGCTGCAGGCCGGGGTCAGCGTGGTTACGAGCGTACATGGGAACCGCTTGGCTGAACTGCAGACAAGAGAGCATCTGAATAAGCTTTTATCCGGCAGGTTCTTCGAACGGCTGATTTTGTTAAGCCGGCGGGAGGGGGCGGGTACGGTGGAAGCAATTTATAACGGCAAAAGTATGGAAAGGTTGTGCTGAGCGTGTTGAAAATACTTGGAGCGATCATGATTATAGGCGGCTGCGGCTATGCGGGACTCCAAGCCGGGGGACGCTACCGCCGGCGCTCGGAAATGCTGCGCAGCCTGCAAAATGGTCTCACGCTGCTGGAAAATGAGATTAGTTATACTTCTACGCCTTTGCCGCCGGCGCTAGCCCGGGCGGGGGAGAAGATTCCTTTTGCGGCGGCTGTGTTGTTTCAGGAAGCCGCCCGGCTCTTGAACAGCAATCAGGGCCATACCGCCGCCGAAGCCTGGCGGGTAGGAATCGCCCGATTACAGGAAAATGCGCCGACGCAAGCAGAGGAAACAGCTGTTTTGGAAGCGTTTGGCCAAACGCTGGGCTGCTCGGCAAAACGTGAGCAGTTAAAGCATATTACCCTGGCCCGGGAGCAGTTGCTTTTCATTGAACAACAGGCTCTGGAGGCCCGGGGCAAATATGAGAAGATGTGGCAGTATCTGGGGTTTTGTATGGGTGCGGTCATCGTGCTGACCATTCTATAACAAAGCAAAGGAGAAATCTTGAAAATGAATATAGAACTGATTTTTCAGATTGCCGGCATTGGTATTTTAACCTCGATTTTTCATACTCTGTTAAAACAGGCGGGGAAAGAGGAGTATTCCTTTATCGCTACCCTGGCGGGCGTATCTATTGCTTTGATTATGGTGGTGCAGCTTTTGGCGGACCTCTTAAACCAGGTTAAGAGCGTATTCTTTTTGTCGTAGGGGTGTGCAATGGAAATATTCCAAGTTGTGGGCGTGGGCTTTGTGGGCATGGTCATGGCTGTTTTCCTGAAAGAAAGAAATAAGGAAGCAGCCATTTTGGTCAGCCTGGCCACCGGCGTGATTATTTTCCTGTTTGCCGTAAGCCGTGTGGAAGCTGTTGTGGAAGTCTTATGGCAGTTGGCTTCCAGCGCCAATATCAATTTGTTCTATTTGACGACGATCTTGAAAATTATCGGGATCGCCTATATCGCGGAATTCGGGGCCCAAATCTGCAAAGACGCCGGGGAAAGCTCCATTGCCGCCAAGATAGAGTTTGCGGCCAAGGTGCTGGTAATGGTTCTGGCCCTGCCGATTATCGTAGCTATTCTCGAATCGGTGTTAAGACTGCTCCCCTGAATGAACCATAAAGAGGATAAATCAGTGTTATTGAAGGTGTGGCATGAAAAAATTTATGACCCTTATTATTTTCGCCTCTTTTTTCCTACCCATACCGGCGACCGCAGCAACCGCGGCGGAAGCGGATCCGGGGGCGGGGGCGTTCCTGGGATCGTTGGTTGCTGAGCAGGAGCAGAATCTGGATTTGCGCGAATTGGAGCAGTTTATTCTGGAAGTAGACCGGGAGGTAGCGCCCTATTTACCGGAACTATCGCTCTCCCATTTTTTCGAATCTCTGAAAGAAGGAGAATTCGTCTTTTCTCCCCAGGCTTTTTTCCAGGGCATCTTCAATTTCTTTTTGCGAGAAGTGACGGGGAATCTTCATGTTTTAGGCAAACTAATTATCATTGCCGTGGTGTGTGCTGTTTTATCCAATCTGCAGCTGGCTTTTGCCGGGGGTACTACAGCAAAATTAGCCTATTTTATCTGTTTAATGGCCTTGATTACCATTGCCTTAAGCTCTTTTCATACGGCGGTGGCTACCGGGCTGGAATCCATCCGGACGATGACGAGCTTCATGAAACTATTGCTGCCGGTGCTGCTAGTGCTGCTGACAGCTATGGGGGGGTTGACCAGCGCGTCGTTATTACAGCCTTTTCTGATGGTCTTCCTGAATGTGATGGGCGCGGTAACACAGGGGGTAATCTTTCCGCTGATTTATCTGACGGCGATGCTCTCGATAGCCAACAATATCTCCGAGTATTTCAAGGTATCCCGGCTGGCCGTATTTTTAAGGCAAATTACTAAAGCAGGAATCGGCCTGGTACTGACGCTCTTCGTCGGGGTGATTACCGTAGAGGGCGTAGCCGGCGCAGTGGTGGATGGCGTGACGCTGCGGACAGCCAAATATATGACCGGCGCGTTTATTCCGGTGGCCGGCGGGATGTTTGCCGACGCTCTGGACGCGGTGATGGGCGGTTCCCTGCTGCTGAAGAATGCGGTAGGCTTGACAGGGGTCCTGGTACTGGGGGCCATCGTCCTCTTTCCGGTATTGAAGATCCTGGCCATTGCGGTAATTTACCGCCTGGCTTCCGCCCTGCTGCAGCCGGTGGGGAGCAATCTGATCGCGGATACCCTGGAGGATATGGCCGGCAGTTTGTTTCTGGCCTTTGCGGCCGTGGCCAGTGTGGCCATCATGTTTTTTTTAACCGTCGTCATTATCGTTGGAGCGGCGAATTTTACGGTGATGCTGAGGTGAAGATGCAATGGAAGTCCTGAAGGAACTGGTCCGGGGAATTGTCCTTTTAATTATCCTGACGGCTTTTTTGGATATGCTGCTCCCTTCCAACAAAATGAGGCCTTATCTGAAGATGGTCATGGGTTTATTCATCCTGGTCTCCATCTTAAATCCCTTAATCAGCGCGCTGTTTCAGAGCCGGGACTTGGCGGCGCTGTCCTGGAAGCCGGTAATTGCCGGGGATTCGGAGACTCAAAGCATCCGGCAGGCGGGCGCCGAGCTGGCCTTAAAAAATCAGGAACAGTTTCTGGCGACTTACGCCGGACGGTTGGAGGCACAGATGGTTTCCCTGGTCAGAATCATTGAGGGCGTGGGAGAAGCGGAGGTGAAGGTGGAGCTGGCAGAGGCCCGGAAATTCGGTTCTTATGCAGGAATTAAACATATCCGGGTGACTTTGCAGAATGAAACAGTCCCCAACGCGTCTGCCGGAATCAGAATAGAGCCGGTCCGCATCGGTAAGGAGGCGCCGGCAACAAATTCCGTACCCCAGCGTGAAGAAGACCTGCCGGAACAGGTCAGGGAACAAATCAAGGAAACGCTAAGCCGGTATTTTAATGTCCCGCCGGAACAAATCATCGTGAATGGGGGTAGTGATCATGAGTGAGTTCTATAAAACCATGCTGGACTATAAGGGCAAATACGGTCCCTGGGGGATCGCCTTATTGATTCTGGTGGGAGCGGCGCTGATTATCGCGCCGGGTTTCTTCCTGCAGGAGGAAAGCCCTGCCGCGCCCCTTGAACCGGTGGCGGAAAGGAGCAGCGCAGACTCTGCGCTAAGCCGGTTGGAGCATTCGCTGGGAGAGCGGTTGGCGGATACCTTAAGCCAAATCGAAGGCGCGGGCTCGGTAGCGGCGGCAGTCACGCTGGAGAGCGGTTATGTGAAAGAATATGCCAAAAATGAGAGCAAGGATTCTTCCACGACCCAGGAAAGAGACAATGCTGGCGGAGTCAGAACCACCGATACCGCCAATGCGCGAGCGGAACATGTTTTTGCGCAAAACAGTAATGAAGCGCTGATAACCACAGAACTGGCCCCGCAAATCAGGGGGGTGCTGATTGTAGCCGAAGGCGCCTCCGACAGCGAAGTGAAGGCAAACCTTAGCCGTGCGGTGCAGGCCATGCTGAATATTCCGGCCCACCGGGTCATGGTAGTATCCAAAGAAAGCAGGTGAAAAAATGACGGCGATTATTATCAGGTTAAAAACCCTCCTTATTTTTGGCGCAGTACTGGTAGTGCTCTCGTTTGTCTGGCTGGGGGCGACGCAATGGGAAGCGTTCATCGCGCTCTTTGCCGATGAAAAGCCGGCGGCGGTTGAAATGGAGAGGAGGCTGTCCGTACCGGTAGTAACGGTGGGGGCGGCGCAGGAAAAAGTCAGCAAGGATAATTTCTTCAGTGAGTTCAGGATTGAACGAGAGCGCACCCGCAGCGGGCAAATCGAAATTTTACGGGAAATCGTCAATAATCCCAATTCTTCAGAGCAGCTCCGACAGGAAGCCCAGCATAAACTGATCGCTATTTCCGATAACCTGGATAAGGAATCGAAAATTGAAAATATGCTGGTAGCTAAGGGCTTCAAGGACGCCATTGCCGTAATTCAGGAAAAAGCGGTGATGGTAATCGTGCCGTCGGATAGCCTGTTGCCGGAAGAAGCGGCCAGGATTGCCGATATTGTGACGAAGATGTCCGGAGTCAGCATGGAGAACGTCACCATCGTACCGAAAGCACTTTAAACGGTTTGCCAATGTTTGTCAGGTTTTTTCCAATCTGTTATAATATTATAGGATATCAGGAGGTGTAATCTCTATTATGGAGAAAGAGTATACTGAAAAGCATCCCGCCTCTTTAGCGAATGATACATTAACTGCAAAAACGGAAACCGGCGCGGTGAAAATAGCCGATGAGGTAGTGGCCATTATTGCCGGTCTGGCTGCGGCCGAAGTGAAAGGCGTCGCAGGCATGAGCGGCGGCATTGTCGGCGGCATCACCGAGTTTGTCGGGAAAAAGAGTCCTTCCAAAGGCGTCAAAGTAGAGGTCGGAGAAAAAGAAGCCGCGGTGGATTTATATGTCATTATGGAATTCGGCGCGCGGATTCCCGAAGTGGCCAATCAGATTCAAAAGAATGTCAAGAAAGCGATTGAAAACATGACGGGCCTCGAAGTGATCGAGATCAACGTGCATGTGCAGGGCGTGGCCGTCCCTACGGAGGTCCGGGAAGAGGAACCCCAGCGTGTCAAATAACCATGCGGGAGAGCAATGAGGAGGTTTTTATGAACCCAACAATGGACAGGATAATTATTGGGATCTTAGCATTTGGCTACATGGTCGCGGCAGCCATTTTGGTTGTCACGGCCCTGGGGTGGACAACCCCCCTGATGGTGCTGCAGTATTATTTGCTGGCATCGATTAATCATTGGCTTTTGGGCATCACCGGCGCATTTTTATTTATTCTTTTTCTGTCATTGTTTATCAGCGTGTTCCGCTCCAAGCCGGTCAGAGACACCATTGTCCATGAGACTTCCCTGGGTTCCATTAAAGTAACTTTGCCGGCGCTGGAAAACCTGGTGGTCAAAGCCGCCCGCAGCGTTCCGGGGGTGCGGGAAGTCAAAACCCAGATCAAAACCCAGTATGATAATACAGTCTCCATCCAATTAAAAGTGCAAGTGCAGCCGGATTTAAATATCCCGCAAATGACGGAAGACTTGCAAATTAAGGTGCAGGAGTATATGACCAAAACGACCGGCATTAATGTGCACAATGTTAAGGTCATCGTCAGCAAAATCAGCTGGGAAGCCAAGAGCAGGGTGGAATAGGGGGATGGGGTCATGTGGAAAGATTTGCTGAATGAACTGATGACCAAACACCGCGGCAAGACAATCGGCGGATTAATCGGCTTGATTTTTGGCATACTCGTAATAACCGTGGGCTTTTTGCAGACTATCTTTGTGGCGATTTGTCTGTATATAGGCTATATCATCGGCAAACGGGTGGACGACAATGAAACCTTAAAAGATGTGGTTGAACATATTTTTAAGAATGAAAGATAAATCGGATTGACAGGCAAGGAGGATATCGGCTTAAGTGAAAAGGCATGCAGTACGCGAACAAGCCCTCAAAGCCTTGTTCGCGTGTGATTTGGGCAGGAACGATCCTGCCGCCGCATTAGAAATGCTCTGGGCAGAAGAAAAAACCAATGAAAAGGCCAGGAACTTCAGCAGGGAGCTGGTGGAAGGCGTAACGGCGAAACGGGAGGAACTCGATCCATTGTTGGAGCGCTATACACTGGAATGGAAGCTGAACCGGATTGCTACGGTAGACAGAAATATTATGCGTCTGGCGCTGTTCGAAATGCTTTATTCCGCCGAGGTCCCCCGGGCTGTAGCGCTGGATGAGGCGATTGAGCTTGCAAAAACTTTTGGCTCTGAGGAATCTCCTCGTTTTATTAACGGTATTTTAGGCAAAATCATTGTTGATTTACCCGCTGAGGATTAATCCGGAAAAAGTGAGGGCTGTGTTGAACAGCCCTCTTTTATATGATGGTTGTAGTATGATATATTAAGATAGTCAGTTATAATAAGATCTCTTAGGCAAAATCGGAGGTAGCATCAATTTGTGCAAAATAATGGACGGGGCAGCGCTGGCCAGAAAAATCAGGGAAGAGCTGAAGGAAGATACCGGCATCCTGAAAAAGACGGCAGGGCTGACGCCTAAACTTACGGTGGTATTGGTAGGAAATGATCCGGCTTCGCAGATTTACGTCAATAATAAAGTCAACGCCTGTAAAGAAGTCGGCTTTGAGTCCGAAGTCATCCGGCTAAGCGACGCCATTGCGGAAGAGCAGCTTTTAAAGATTATCGCCGGATTGAATAAAGCGCCTGACGTACATGGGCTCCTGGTGCAGCTGCCGCTGCCGGAACATATCGCGGAGGAGAACATTGTCGCCGCAATTGACCCCAAAAAGGACGTGGATGGTTTGCATCCGGTCAATATCGGGCAGCTCCTTTTGGGCAGACCCAACTTTATTGCCTGTACGCCTTTTGGCTGTTTGAAACTTCTGGAGCATTACGGGGTGAATCCTGCAGGCAAACATGCCGTTATCGTGGGCCGCAGCAATATTGTCGGCAAGCCTCTATCCGCGCTCTTACTGCAGAAAAACGCAACGGTGACGGTATGCCATTCCCATACGGTGAATCTTTCCGAAATTACGGCGCAGGCGGATATCCTGGTGGCCTCCGTAGGCAAGGCCGGGTTTATCACCCAGGAGATGGTGAAAGAAGGGGCCGTGGTGCTGGATGTCGGTATCAACCGCCTGGACAGCGGAAAAGTAGCCGGCGATGTGGACTTTGCTTCAGTAAGCGAAAAAGCGGGCCTGATCACGCCGGTGCCCAACGGTCTTGGCCCGATGACGATCGCCATGCTTTTAACCAATACTTTGAAGGCTGTGAAAGGATGAAGGCCAATAAAATAATGACCGTAAGCGAACTGTCGGCTTTGGTCAAAAAAACCATGGATGAAAAAACCGAACTGGCCAATGTATGGATACGGGGAGAGATCTCCAATTTCAAAAAACATGCGGCCGGGCATCTTTATTTTTCTTTAAAGGACGACAGGTCCTCCATCCGCGCCGTAATGTTCAAGAGCCGGAGCGTTTCCTTGAACTTCTTCCCCCAGGATGGCATGGACTGTCTGGTCAAAGGGTATGTATCCGTGTTTGAACGGGACGTGGCCGTACAGCTTTATGCCGAGGAAATTGTTCCCGCCGGGACGGGCTTGCAGCATTTGGCCCTGGAGGCGCTGAAAAAGAAGCTTCAAGCGAAAGGCTATTTTGCCACGGAGCGCAAGCGTCCGCTGCCGGCTATCCCCAGAGGGCTGGGGGTGGTTACTTCGCCGACGGGCGCGGCGATTCGCGATATTCAGAATGTTGTATACCGCCGTTATCCCGGGATGCCGATTTATTTGTATCCGGCTTTAGTGCAAGGGGACCGGGCGGCCGCGGCGGTCGCAGCCGGCATAGTTGCATTAGGAAGCCTTCCGGAAGCGGATGTGGTGATTATCGCCCGGGGCGGAGGCTCCCGGGAAGACTTGGCTGTTTTTAATGACGAAAGCGTGGCCGCTGCCGTCTACGCGTGTCCCAAGCCGGTCATCTCGGCGGTAGGGCATGAGATAGATTACTCCATCGCCGATCTGGTCGCGGACGTCCGGGCTGCGACGCCGACCGCAGCCGGTGAACTGGCTGTTCCGGTGAAAGCGGAATTATTAAAGACGCTGGACAAGTACGGGGAAAAGCTGTACCGGGCTTTAAACAGCAGGCTGGAACGGGACCGGATGAGACTGGGGTATCTCTTGGAAGCAGGCGTAATGAAAAACCCGGAGCGTTGGCTGCGCCTCTATCAGGAGAAGCTATCCAAACAGGAGACTTTAGTTTTTGATTTATTTGAGACGATCCTGAAGAAGAAACAATCTGATACCCAGGTTATTGCCGGCAAGCTGAGCGCGTTGAGCCCTTTGGACACCCTGGCGCGCGGATACGCCATCTGCAAAAAACAAGACGGACGGATTGTCGTGCAAGCCGGACAAGTCGAACTCAATGAACGGCTGGATATACAATTAAACCGGGGGTTTCTGGAATGCACAGTGACCAAGAAGGGGGAGGACTAGGATGGGTGAGTATTCTTTTGAGGAAAATATCAAGAAGCTGGAAGAAATAGTCCGTCGCCTGGAACGCGGTGAAATTCCGCTGGAAGAAGGTTTGACCGCTTTTGAAGAAGGCGTCGCCCTGATTAAGGTCTGCCAGAAACAACTGGACCGGGCAGCAGGGCGGGTGCAAATGCTGACCCAGGAAGGCGGTTTGCAGGAACTCAAAACGGGAGACGGTGGGGCTTCATGATGGATTTAAAAGAATACCTGCAGAATAAAACCGTCCAGATCGACCGCTCCCTCTTAGCCTTGCTTCCTCCCAGTTCCGCCTATCCGGAGATTATCCACGAGTCCGTCTCTTACAGCATCTTTGCCGGAGGCAAACGTCTCAGGCCGATTTTATGCCTGGCCGGCGCGGAGGCGCTTGGAGGGGATAGTTCAGAGCTTTTGCCGGTAGCCTGTGCGCTGGAAATGATTCATACGTATTCACTGGTCCATGATGATCTGCCGGCCATGGATGACGATGATTACCGGCGGGGCAAACCGACCAATCATAAAGTATTTGGCGAAGGAATCGCCGTTTTGGCGGGAGACGCTTTGCTGACATTGGCTTTTGAGGTCCTGGCCGCCTACGGTATGCGTGTAAAAGAAGAAAAAAGATCCCAGGTCCTGGCGGTGATCCAAGAAATCGCCCGGGCTGCCGGCGCCTTCGGCATGATTGGGGGGCAGGCAGTGGATTTGCAGTCGGAAGGAAAGAAGATTGAGTCTGCGACCCTGGAATATATTCACCGGCATAAGACAGGCGCTTTGTTTACGGCCGCGGTCAGGGCGGGAGCGCTTCTTTCCCAGGCTACGGAACACCAGTTGGCTGCGCTTTCCCGGTATGCGGAAAATTTTGGTTTAGCCTTTCAGATTACGGATGACCTCTTAGATATTGAAGGCAGCGCGGAAGTCATCGGCAAGCCTGTCGGCAGTGATATCCGCAATGAAAAGGTTACTTATCCCTCTCTCTACGGGCTTGAAAATACGAAGAGACTTGCCGCAGAGACAATTGAAAAAGCGGTTGAAGCGCTCTCGGACCTGCCGGGGGATGCTGAACCGCTGCGACTTTTGGTACAATATTTACTGAAAAGAGACCGTTAAGGAAATGAGGATCATTGTCTATGCAGGAATTCTTCGCAAATATAGGAGCCAATAATGTTCTCTGGACCGCGCTGCTGTCCTGGCTTGTGGCGCAGGTGTCAAAAGTGGCCCTGAATGTTTGGTCCAACGGGCATTTTGATTTAAGAAGGCTGGTCGGCGCCGGCGGTATGCCCAGTTCGCATACCGCGCTGGTGATTGCTTTGGCTATTAAAATCGGCCGTTCCATGGGCTGGCATTCGGAATACTTCGCGATTGCCGCAGTCCTGGCCGGGGTGGTCATGTATGACGCCGCGGGCGTAAGACGGGCTACGGGACAGCAAGCTGAAGTGCTGAATAAAATGATGTCGGATATTTATCATGGAGAACCGATTAAACCGGAAAGATTAAAAGAGCTGATCGGACATTCACCGCTGGAAATATTAGCGGGCGCGATTATAGGGATTATCTGCGGGGTTTTATTATAAACTAATCTTAAACTTAACTTTTAGAAGGTGTTATTTTGAGTTTACTGGAACAGATTGTAGAACAAAGCGATATAAAGAAGCTGCAGCTTAATGAATTGCCCCTTCTGGCCGAGGAGATGCGCAGCCTGATTATTGGGAGCGTGGCCGCCACAGGCGGCCACCTGGCTCCAAGTTTGGGCGTGATCGAGTTGACCATTGCGCTTCATTATGTCTTTGATACGGAGAAAGATAAAATTGTCTGGGATGTCGGGCATCAAACATACGGGCATAAAATTCTGACCGGAAGAAAGGACCGATTCGCGTCCTTGCGCCAGTATCAAGGTGTTTCCGGTTTCCCCAAAAGGGAGGAAAGCGTCCATGACGCTTTCAACACAGGGCATTCCAGTACCTCTATATCCGCCGCTCTGGGTTTTGCGCTGGCCCGTGATATCCAGGGGCAAGACCATCATATTGCCGCTGTCATCGGCGATGGCGCGCTGACCGGAGGGCAGGCCTTCGAGGCGCTGAATCAAGCCGGTCATAAGGGGATCAATCTTTTGGTTGTCCTAAATGACAACGAAATGTCCATTGCCGAGAATGTGGGAGCTCTCTCGTCATACTTGAGCCGCATCCGTTCCGACCCGTTCTATACCCGGCGCAAACGGGATCTGGAATTTTTACTGCACAAGGTACCCGCTATCGGTCCGGGCGTGGTCAAAGCAGTGGAAAGACTAAAAGACAGCTTAAAATATCTGCTGGTTCCCGGCATGCTCTTTGAAGAGCTGGGGTTTACTTATCTGGGACCCATTGACGGGCATAATATCGCAGAATTAACGGGCTTTCTGGATAAGGCCAAAAGCCTGCAAGGGCCTGTGTTGCTGCATATACTGACCCAAAAAGGCCGAGGCTATAAGCCTGCGGAACAAGACCCCGCCACTTTTCACGGGGTGGGGCCCTTTGACCTCGAGACGGGAGTGCTGCTGAAGAAATCCGATAAGCCTACCTATACGGCAGTACTCGGCAATACTTTGATTGACCTTGCCCAAAAGGATGAAAGAATTGTTGCTCTGACGGCAGCCATGCCTGAGGGGACAGGGCTGACTAGATTCAGCCAGTTATTTCCCCAAAGATTTATTGACGTGGGTATTGCCGAGGCCAATGCGGTTACCCAGGCCGCAGCGATGTCTTTACAGGGTTTAAGGCCGGTTGTGGCGATATATTCCACCTTTTTACAGCGGGCCTATGACCAAATTCTGCATGACGTCTGCCTGCAGAATGCGCCGGTGGTGTTTGCCCTGGATCGGGCCGGTCTGGTGGGAGAAGACGGACCGACGCATCATGGCGCTTTTGACTACTCCTACCTGCGGCATATTCCGCAAATGAGCGTGATGGCGCCCAAGGATGAGGAAGAGTTGCGGCAGATGCTGTATACAGCGCTGCGTTACGAGGGTCCGGTAGCTTTGCGCTATCCGCGCGGCCAGGGCGTGGGCGTCAAGTTGACGGATAGATATGAAAGACTGCCCTGGGGCCGGGGCGAAGTTTTGACCACTGGACAGGATATTTTGCTGATTGCCGTAGGCAGTATGGTTTATCCCGCCCTGGAAGTCAGTGAAATCTTAAAAAATTGGGGTATCTCCGCCACCGTGATCAACGCCCGGTTTATCAAGCCTTTGGATGAACAGTTGCTGGTGGACGCGATCTTAAGGAACCGTAACTTTGTCACCTTAGAGGAGAATGTGGTGGCCGGCGGCTTTGGCAGCGCCATACTGGAGCTTTTGACCAGACGGGGCGTTACGAAGTATAACTGTCTGAATATCGGCTTGCCGGATGCGTTTGTCACCCATGGCGCTACTGCGGTCTTAAAAGAAGCGTTGGAATTGACGCCGGAAAAAATGGCGGATAAAATTACGCGGCATTTCTCCATGCGTAAGAGTACGGAGAGAAAAGTTGTTTTCTATTTTTCGTGAAAGAAAGGGAAGAGCGATTAAGGAAAAGGAACGTTTAGACCAGCTTTTAGTCACAAAGGGCCTGGTCGCCAGCCGGGAAAAAGGGAAAGCCCTGATTATGGCCGGAGTGGTCTATGTCAACCAGGTTAAAGTGGATAAACCGGGCACGCTGGTCAGTTCCGCGGACGCCTTGGAAATCAGGGGGAAAACCGCTCCTTATGTCAGCCGCGGCGGACTCAAGCTGGAAAAAGCCATCCGCGCCTTTCATCTGGAGCCGGCCGGGCGGATTGTGCTGGATATCGGCGCTTCTACCGGGGGCTTTACGCATTGTGCGCTTTCGTATGGCGCGGCCAAAGCCTACGCTGTCGATGTCGGTTATGGACAGCTGGACTGGAGCCTGCGTCAGGATGCGCGCGTTATTAATCTGGAACGCGTGAACGCCCGCTATCTGACCAGGGAACAGATCCCGGAGGACGCCGACCTGATCACCATTGACGTCTCTTTTATCTCCCTGGAGAAGATTTTTCCCGCGATCAGCGGATTCCTCAAAGAAGACGGTACGATTGTAGCGCTGGTTAAGCCGCAGTTTGAGGCCGGGCGTGAAAATGTCGGCAAAAAAGGCGTGGTCAGGGAAAAAAATATCCATCTGTCCGTGCTGAATAAGGTTATCCAGGCTGCCCGGGAGTGCGGCCTGGAGCCCGTGGGGCTGGATTATTCCCCGGTCAAAGGGCCGGAGGGTAATATTGAATTTCTCTTGGCGCTGCAAAAAAGCGCGCATACAGGGACTGCGGATTGGGATAAACGAAGCGCCGAAGTAGTAAATGCGGCCCATGAAATACTTTAAAAGGCGCTAAAGGGAATCTTTGGTCTTCTGTCGAATAAGACAGGCAGGAGGTCGGCGCCTATGACGGGTACGGATATTTTCATTTTAGGTCTGCTGCTCGGAGGAGTGCTCTTCTTCTTTACTTATCGCTATTGGCAGGGGATAAAAAGGCAAAAATATTTAAAGCGGGCGCGCCGTGGGGAAGCTGCGGCCATCAAGCTTTTAGAGGGCAAAGGCTATCAGATTACCGGCATCCAGGAAAAAAAGACCATTACAACCTGGATTGACGGGAAACCTAAAAATAATCATCTTACCGTTGACTTGATTGCCCAAAAGCGGGGGAAAACTTTTATTGTGGAGGTTAAAACCGGAAAGAAGGCTTCAACGCCTTTGGTGGCGGGAATCAGACGGCAGCTGTTGGAGTACTTTCTGGCTTTTAATCCCCACGGCATGATTCTGGTGGACATGGAAAAAAAAGCGCTGCATGAAATCTCGTTTGAAATAACCGATAACAAACCAAGGCATTATTTTAGAATGACGGCCGTGATCATGGGCGCGGCCGGGTTTATACTGGGCTGGTTTTTATATAAGTTTGCCAATGGAGGACTTTAATGATCAAGAGTGTCGGCCTGATTGCCAATACACGAAAAAAACAGCCGGTTCAACTGGGCCGGGAACTAATTGACTGGTTTAAGCAGAAGGGTATTGCGGTTTATACCACGCCTGAAGACGGCCTGGCGCTAGAGGTCGGTGAGGAAATGATTTCTTCCCGCCTCGGTGAAGTTGTGGATTGCGTACTGACGCTGGGCGGTGATGGCACGCTCTTGAGGGCGGCCCGGCTTACTTCACCGCATGTTGTTCCGATTCTAGGGATCAATCTGGGGGTTCTGGGCTTTTTGACCGAGGTGGAAATTCCGGAATTATATGATTCCCTGGAACGTTTCATCCAAGGAGAGTATTATTTTGACGACCGGATGATGCTGGAAGTGTCTTTGAAGCGCGGCGGCCGGATCACCCATACTTTTGTCGGGTTAAACGATATTTTTGTCAAGGGGCCTTTAGCCCGGCTGGTTATTGTGGATGTCTTCGTCAATGACCAATACGTCACGACCTACAACGGGGATGGGGTGATTATTTCCTCGCCCACGGGCTCGACTGCCTATTCGCTGTCGGCCGGCGGCCCCATCGTTCATCCGGAAGTAGAAGTGATCCTGATTACGCCGATTTGCCCCCATACGTTGCATGCGCGTCCCCTGATCATCGCGGCGCAAAAAACTGTCCGTATCGGTGTTATTAAAGCGCCGGCCGATTCCATGATGACCATTGACGGTCAGCAGGGGCTGCCGGTGGAAAGCGGCGATGAGATTATTGCCGCCCGTGCGCCACAATATACCAGATTGGTGCGGATTAAGCCGAACAATTTCTTTGATATTTTGCAGGAGAAGCTGAAAACAGAGGGCCGCATCAGTTATGATTAAAACGGCCGGAGGATGTTAGAAGATGTATCCGCATCTTAAGGCGGCTGAGCTGTCGCACGCGCTCCTGGAAAAGCTCATTCGGCCGGGGCAGACCGTTATCGACGCCACGGCGGGGAAGGGCCACGATACTCTCTTTTTGGCGCAGCAGGTGCAAAAAGAAGGGAAGGTATATGCCTTTGACGTGCAGGAAGAGGCGCTGGCTTATACCCGACAGCTCTTGGCTGCACACGGTTTGCTGGAACAGACCGAGTTAATCCGGGACTCTCATGTGTTCCTGCGCAGATACGTTCAGGAGCCTGTCAGCGCAGCAATTTACAATTTGGGGTATCTGCCCGGGGGTGACAAGAAGATCATTACCGCAGCCGATACAACGCTTGCTTCCCTGCGGGAATGTATGGAGCTTTTAGCGCCCGGCGGGGTTATTGCCGTAGTGGTTTATCCCGGGCATCCGGGCGGGGAGCAGGAGGCCGCTTGTGTCGAAGCATATCTGGGTAATCTTGCGGCGCCGCCCTGGTATGTATTCAGCTGGAAGAGAGTTAATCACAAGGTCCCTGCGCCTTATTTGCTCATGGTGGAAAAACAAAACTGTAGATGAGGTCCCGCAATGAAAACAAGGCGACAAAGAAAAATAATTGAAATCATTGAAAAGCAGGTCATCGCTACCCAGGATGAGCTGGCGGAAGCATTGCGCGCCGCAGGCTTTGAGGCTACGCAGGCTACGGTCTCGCGAGATATCAAGGAACTTAGGCTGGTTAAAGTGACTACCGGAGAAAATACCTATCGTTACGGAGCGCCGAAGGAGCAGGAAGCGGTCCGCAACGAAGAACGCTTAAGAAGGCTGATGAGCGAGTTTGTCATTAGCGTTGCCGCCAGCGAGAACATTATCGTCTTAAGGACGCATCCGGGGAATGCCCATACGATCGCTTCGATGATTGACGGTTCTAACTGGCCGGAGATAATCGGCACGGTAGCCGGGGATGATACGGTTCTTCTGATCATCAAGTCGGCGCATGAAGCCCAGCCGCGTCCGGAAGCAGCCCGTATGCTGCACAGACTTCGTCAGTTCTTAGCTTCGGAATGAATACTGAAGGTGAATAACTATGCTGCAAAGGCTCTATATTAAAAATTTTGCCTTGATTGAAGAAATCGCTGTGGAATTCAGCGATCATTTCAATGTGCTGACCGGAGAGACCGGCGCCGGGAAATCCATCGTGATCGACGCTGTTTCTCTTCTTTTGGGCGGACGCGCTCAAGCGGAATTTATTCGTTTCGGCAAGGATGCGGCGCTGCTCGAAGGCGTTTTTTATTTACCCCCGGAGCATTCCGTGTTTCAGCTGTTGACGGAGTTCGGCATCTCTTCGGAAGAACAAACCATTGTCCTGACCCGGGAGATTTCCGCCGGGGGCAAAAACAGCCAGCGGGTAAACGGACGGACGCTGACCTTGACGCAGTATCGTCAGGTGGGTCTTTTAATTGTAGATATCCATGGGCAGCATGATCATCAAGCCCTGCTGCAGGTGGAGCATCATGTCGGTATTCTGGACCGCTTCGCGGGCGCGGAGCATTTATTGCTGGCGCATAGCGTCAGGGAGTATTATAAAAAATGGCAGGCCGTTAAGACGGAGCTGGCAGACTTGCGCCGGAGCGAGCAGGAACGCCTGCAGCGGGTGGAATTTCTGAAGTTTCAGGCGGGGGAAATAAAACAGGCCAAATTAAGAGAAAATGAAGATGAAGAATTGAAGCAGGAAGCCGCTATTTTGGCTAATGCCGAAAAAATACAAGCCCAGATGCAGAAGGCGTACGGATGTTTATTCGGCGGAGAACGGGGCTCTTCGGCCTATGAACTGGTCGGACAAGCCTTGGGGAGCCTTGCGGATATCAAAAAGGTCGATGCTAAACTGGCCAAACTGGCCGAAGAATTAGAGCCCAGTTTGTATATTATTGAGGAAGCGGCGGCTGTTGCCCGGGATTATCTGGAAAACATTGAGTTTTCGCCGGTCAAATTGGAACAAATTGAAAAAAGGCTGCAGCAGATCAAGGATCTGAACAAAAAATACGGCGCCACTATCGGCGATATCCTTCAATATGCCCAAAAGGCTGAAGAAGAACTGGCTTATTGGGAAAACAGCGCCGCGTTAACGGAAAAGCTGGAGGCGGAAGTTCAAGCTTATTGGCGGCAATATGAAGAGAAAGCGGCCGGATTATCAGCCGGCCGGAAAGAAGTTGCCTCCCTTTTGGAAAACCGGGTCAAATTGGAATTAGCAGAACTGGCTATGCCGAATACAAAATTTTCGGTCCGCTTTACCGCGTCGGAAGCCTCTGCACAAGGGATGGAAAAGGTGGAGTTTTTGATTTCCCCCAATCCCGGCGAGCCGCTTTTACCGGTGGCCAAAATAGCCTCGGGGGGAGAACTGTCACGTATTATTTTAGCGATCAAAACCATCATTGCGGATCAGGATGAAATCGGCACGCTGATTTTTGATGAAATCGATTCAGGCATCGGCGGCAAAGCCGCTCAGAAGCTGGCTGAGAAGCTGGAAAAAATCAGTATCAGCCAGCAGGTCATCTGCGTAACCCATGCACCTTTGATCTCCGCGCCGGCGGATCGTCACCTCCTGTTGGAAAAAGAAATTATTGCCGATAGAACACAAACTTCTTTGCGTGTTTTAACTACGGAAGAGCGCGTGAACGAACTGGTCAGAATGCTGGGCGGAGAAAAGCCGACGGAGGATTTGCGCAAATACGCCAGACAAATTTTGAAATTATAAATTACGGAATTAAAACCAGTAATAAAAGTTTTTTGGTCATCATAAATAAAGTCGATTCAGGTTAACTTAATAGCGAGGTTAAAATTTAATATTAATTGAATAAAAAAAGCAGGTAAGGTCGGATTTGCCGGGATTAAGGGGGACACTTGATGTTATCTAAACGGCAGATCCTGGGATTGATTTTATCGCTTCTTTTTTTGTCTGCGGCTTTTTCTCCTCAAGCCCAAAGCTACTTTTATTTACAGGAAGAGCAGAGGCTCCCTGTAGGTGAACCCATCGAGTTGCTGCTGAATTTGCCTCCGGCAGTTTTACACAGTATCAATGTTTCTATTAAAGAAGGAGAAAAACTGCTTTCACTGCAAGGGAATCCGTCCGGAGAAAACGCTTACCGGCTGGGCCGTGAGGTTTCTCCCGTTTTAATGGAGCCGGGTCAGGTAAAGCTGGAATTAAAACTCTTTGATTTAATTCCGCTTAAACAAATCAGCGTCGATATACAGCCAAATCTGAACCTGATTCCGGGAGGCCATTCCATCGGGGTGTTACTTAGAACCGAAGGCGTCATGGTCATAGGGTTTTCACCGGTTTTAGACAATAAGAACGAACCTTCTTTTCCGGCCCGGGACGCCGGCATAGAACTTGGCGATATGATCATCGAGGTTAACGGCCAAAAAGTGGCTACAGACGACCGGGTCAAAGAGATCGTGGGAGCCTGGCAGCCGGAAGATGCGGATATTGTTTTCAAAGTCAGGAGAAAGGACGCTTTGTTGGAAAAAACAGTCCGTCCTCAGTATTGCCTGGATACCCGCACTTACCGCATTGGTTTGTTCATTCGTGATAACGCCGGCGGCGTAGGAACTTTGACTTTCTATGACCCGGTAAGCGCTAAATACGGCGCGCTGGGCCATGTGATTACCGACAGTGAAAATAACCAGGCTTTAAGAATTAAGCAGGGCAAGATTATGCCGGCTACGGTGGAAAGTATTCAAAAAGCTAAAAGAGGTTTTCCCGGGGAGAAAGTCGGTTTATTTATAGAAAACAGTAACTGGGGAGATATTAATATCAATGCCAGTTGCGGTATCTATGGAACCGTCCAAAAAGAAATCCAAAACCCTTTATATCCCCAGGGACTGCCCATCGCTTACGCCAATCAGATCCATCCCGGCCCCGCGGAAATTCTTACAGTTGTAAAAGGTGAGAAAATTAACAAATATACCATAGAAATTGAAAAAATACTAAATAACCGGCAAGATAATAAAAATATGATTATCCGCATCAATGATGCCGCGTTGTTTGCCGTAACCGGAGGGATCATTCAAGGCATGAGCGGCAGCCCGATTATTCAAAACGGCAGAATTGTCGGCGCGGTTACCCATGTATTCGTTAATGATCCGCAAAGAGGGTATGCTGTTTTTATCGAGAATATGTTGTTTGAGGCGGGAATACTGCCAAAAGAAAAGACCCTGGGCGCGCTCCAGGGCCTTTCTTTATTTTACGCCTAAACAAGCGAATTAGAGAATTTGTCGAAATTTAGAAATAATCATGGAAAGAAATCGGAAAATTTATTGAGTCTAAC
>JAVEYA010000040.1:0-19543 GCA_034003745.1 Clostridia bacterium | reverse complement strand
ATAGGTACGCTGGACGCCGGGATATTTTTCTTCGTGTGCTTCCCGCGCCACAACCGGATCAAACAAGTCCCCTTCGCGCGAGAGGCCGGCAGCCAGAAAATGGTCCACCGCTTCCGTGGTCAAAAGCGGCAGGTCCCCCGTAACGATCGATAGCTTCGCACTTAAATTCTTAAATTCTTTAAAGGCGTTTTTAAAACTTGCAATGATGGTCTCGCCGCCCTGCACAATCGTAATGTCGGCTCTGCCGGAGAAAACAGTCTGCAAGTTTTCTGCTTGCCCCGCCACAATAATTCTTTGGATATATTGGGAGCCTTGCAGGGCTTCCAGGACATACTCAATCATGAATTTATCGCCTATCTTCAGCAGCGCTTCATTATAGGACAGCTCTCCGCCTTCCGTCAGGAATCCGTTTTTCTGTCCTCCGGCCAAAACAATTGCAACAACCATTGCCCATGACTCCTTCTTGTAGAATCCCTCTATAGTATACTTGAAGTCCTCCTTGTTTAAACCTTCGGCCTTGTCCTCCTCATTCCCGGCGGATCCTCTCCGCCAGATCCTCCGGCAAGAGGGTCCGGCAGATAAATATTTCCCTGCCCGCCTGACGCAAGGACGCCCCGAGCTCCTTCACCGCCGTTTCGCCGGGAGCAAAGCCGAGTAAAGTCGGACCGCTGCCGGACATCAGGACCTGGGAGGCTCCCTGATCCAGCATTTCCTGTCGCAACTCCCTTAAGACGGGATGCAGGTCAAAAGTAGCATATTCCAGGACATTGCCCAGCGCGCTGAGTAAATTTTGCCTTTGTTTCTTTTCCAGGGCAGAGATCACTTTCTGGGTTTCCGGCCGCTCTTGTACGGTTACCTTAGACAAATGCCGGTAAACATCCCCGGTAGCCACGCCAAAAGAAGGCTTGAGCAAGACCAGGGATAACGGCGGACAGACCGGCAGGCTTTCGATAATTTCCCCCCGGCCGCGGGCCCGTGCAGTCAACGGATTTAAGCAAAAGGGCACATCCGAGCCGATCTGGGCCCCTAATTCCTCCAGTTGCGTCTGATTCAGCCCAAGTTGATATAGCGCGTTCACCCCGGCCAGAACCGCGGCGGCGTCACTGCTGCCGCCGGCCAATCCTGCGGCCAGCGGGATATTTTTGTGCAGATGGATTTTTAACCCCCGCGCCTGTAAATATTTTTTTTGCAAAAGAAGCGCTGCCCGGCAGGCGAGATTCTCTTCCCCTGTTTCCAATTCCGGAAGATTACAGGTTAGCGTAACGCCTTCCAGAGCATTGGTGATCTCTACCACATCATGCAGACTGATGCCCTGCATGACCATATCCACTTCATGGAAACCGTCCGCTCTTTTCCTCAGAACATTTAAGGACAGGTTTATCTTGGCAAAGGCTTTCACTATTATTTTTCTCATTATTATTTTCTCCAAAAAGAAGGCAGGAATAAAACCAGGAGCGTATATAACTCCAGCCTGCCTGCCAGCATCAGAAAGGACAGATAATATTTGCCCGCTTCTGGAACCAAAGCGTAATTACGCATCGGGCCGACCTCAGCCAGCCCGGGTCCTACATTACCCAAAGTTGCCGCCACCGCCGTAAAGGCGCTGACCGGATCCAGCCCCAAAGCAGACATCACCGTAACGCTTACTGCTGCGATAAACACATAGATAAAGAAAAACTGCTGCACGTTCATCACCAATTCGGGGCGAACGGCTTTGCCGTTGATGCGTATCTGGGTAACGGACCGGGGATGGAGGACCCGCTGCAATTCCAAATATCCCTGCTTCAACAAGATCAGCATCCGTCCTACTTTAATCGAACCACTGGTAGACCCGGCGCAGCCCCCGACGAACATCAGGATTACCAACATAGCCTTCGCCGTAGTTGTCCATAAATCAAAATCCGCCGTGGCATAGCCGGTGGTGGTCATAATGGATACGACTTGAAAAGCGGCATGCCGTAATGCGGCCTCCGAAGAATAATTTGTTGTCCAAAGCAGTGTCACAGCGATAACGGCAATAAAAACCAGCGTAATCCGGGCATACAGGCGGAACTCTCCGTCCTTCCAGAAAACTCGGAGATCTTTTCCCTTCAGAGCCAGGTAATACAAAACGAAATTGATGCCCGCCAAAAACATGAAAGCGATAATGACCCAGTGAATCAAAGGATTGGCATAATAGCCGATACTAAGATTTTTAATACTGAAGCCGCCGGTGGCTACGGTACCGAAAGCATGACACAAAGAATCGAAGAGCGGCATCCCCAGAGCATAAAGAATCACAACCAGAACAATCGTCATCCCAATATAAATATACCATAATATTTTCGCGGTGGCGGAAATACGCGGGGTAATTTTCTCTATTACAGGGCCCGGAGATTCCGCTTTGAACATGGACAGTGCATTTACGCCCAGCGAGGATAAGACCGCCACAAATAAGACAATAATCCCCATGCCGCCCAACCAATGCGTAAAACTACGCCAAAATAAGACGCCATGGGGTAAGATCTCCACATCGGAAAAAACAGAAGCGCCGGTGGTGGTAAACCCGGACATTGCCTCGAAAAGCGCCGAGCCGAAAGTGGGTAAAGTTCCGCTCAGCAGAAACGGCAAAGCGCCAAATCCTGCCGCCGCCACCCAGCTTAAAACAACGGCGGCAAAGGCTTCCTTGGCCTGAAAAGCGCCGGTAATACCGCAAACTTTATACAAGGTCAGCCCCAGAATGACGGTAACGCCGCCGGTCCACAAAAAGGCCGGCCAGTCATAATCTCCATAATACAAAGACCATAAAGCCGGAAAGAGCATAGAAATACCCGTAATAACCAGGACCATTCCCGGAACGGCGCAGATATTGCGGTAATTCATTCTTTATTACCTTCTTAACTATTTTTTCCAAAACGAAGGCAGAAACAAAACCAAGACCGCATATAGTTCCAGCCTGCCCACGATCATCAGAAAAGATAAATAGTATTTACCCGCCGCAGGAAGAAAATCATAAGTATGCATCGGCCCCACCAAACCTAAGCCGGTGCCCACATTGCTCATAATCGCGGCGGCGGCGGTGAAGGCGCTGACCAGATCTATACCCCAAGAAGAGATAATTACGGTGCTGACAGCAGTGATGCTGAGATAGATAAAGAAAAACTGCTGGACATTGATCATCATTTCCGAACTGATGGATCTCCCGTTGATTTTGGCATTGACAATGGCCCGGGGATGAATGGCCCGCTGCAATTCCAGGCGGAATTGCTTCAATAAGATCAGCAGCCGGCCGACTTTGATCGAACCGCCGGTAGAGCCCGAACAACTGCCGATGAACATTAAGAGCACCAGGAGAGACCGGCCGAAATAAGGCCACAAATCGTAATCGCTGATCGCATATCCCGTCGTCGTCATGATGGCAGTAACATGGAAAGCCGCTTGTCTCAAGGCAGCCTCAAAGGAATAATCAGAGGAAGCCAGCACCACGCCCGTAAGGATAACCGTAAACAGGAGCATCAAATGGGCATACAGGCGGAACTCCCCGTTTTTCCAGAAAACACGCAGGTCTTTTCCCCGAAAAGCCTGATAATGCAGGGCAAAATTTGCCCCCGATAAAAACATGAACAAAATCATGGCCCAGTGCAGCAAGGGATTATCAAAATAAGCAATACCACTGTTTTTAGTGGAAAAGCCGCCGGTACCTATTACCCCGAAAGCATGACAAAACGCATCAAAAAGCGGCATTCCCAGAGCCCACAAAATCAAGATTTCCACTACTGTCAGGCCCACATAGGTAAACCATAGGATTTTGGCGGTAGTGCCGGCCCGGGGTTTGATTTTCTCCGCTCCCGCGCCCGGAGACTCTGCCCGGAACATTTGCAGGGTATTGACTCCCAAAGAGGATAAAACGGCCACAAACAAGACGATGATCCCCATGCCGCCCAGCCATAACGTCAGGCTGCGCCAAAACAGCACCCCGTGCGAGATAATTTCCACATCCGGTATTACTGAAGCGCCGGTGGTAGTGAAACCGGAGATCGTCTCAAAGACAGCATCGGCAAAAGAAACAAAAGTCCCCGTCAACAGATACGGCAGCGAACCAAAAGCGGAAGCGGCAATCCAGCTCAGCGTTAAAACGGCAATGGCCTCTTTATGCTGCACCTCTCCTCTCAAACCTGTGGCTTTATGGGCCAGCAATCCGGCGCTCACCGTGATAGCGGAGGACAATAAAAAGGCTGACCAGTCATCTTCTCCATAATACAGCGACCAAACGGCCGGGAAGATCATGGATATTCCGACGATAATCAGCATAACACCCATAATTGCGATAATATTGCGGTAGTTCATCGCCTCTTATTCCTTTCAAACGCATTTAAACAAAGTAGTCTACGACTCGCGCGGAAAATTTCGGCCTGGAGAATACCGTTACCACGTCACCGGGTTTTAAGGTGTCCTCTCCCTTGGGAATAATCATTTTATGATTACGGTATACTGTACCGATAATAGCCCCTTTCGGAAAATTAAGATCCTTGAGTTTGGTGTTGACAATCTTGGACTGAGGCGACACCAAAACCTCAATCATCTCCGCCCGTTCCTCGCTGATGAGGGTTACGGAGACCACATTGCTGCCGCGGTTGATAAAGCGCAGGATCGCGTTGGCTGTCAGCGTCCGGGGGCTGATCCCGATATCAATGCCTACGCTTTCCATTAAAGTGATGTAATCTGAACGTCGCACCTGGGCGATAGCCTTTTTCGCTCCCAAGTGTTTGACAATCAAACTGACCAAGAGATTTAACTTGTCGTCATCCGTCAGGCAGACAAAGACGTCGGCATTGCCGGCCCCTTCCGCTTTGAGCAGGTCAAGGTCGGCGCCGTCCCCATGCAGGACCAGCGTATCATTTAGCTGATGGGACAAAGTTACGCAACGCTGATGCTCTTTCTCCACGATTTTGACGTTATAGCTTCTTTCCTCCAAGATCCTGGCCAAATGATAGCCTGTAAAGCCGCCGCCTAAAATCATGACCCGTTCCGCTTTCTTTCTCTCCGTGCCTAATTGGCGTTCAATTTTCGGCATATCCTTGGTCTTTGCCAGAATGAAGATGATATCATTGGCCAATAGCTTATCGTCGCCGTGGGGAATGAGCATATCCCCGTCCCGCTTGATCGCCGCGATAATAAAAGGATAAGGTATGTTTAAATCCTTCAGGCATTTGCCGGCGGTGTGAACGCCTTCGATTATTTTCAGTTCCAGGAGCTGAATATTACCGTCTCCGAAATACAGCACATCCAGCGCTTCCGGTACATCGATTCTTTTGGCGATTTCCCGCGCCGTAACCAGCTCGGGATTGATAATCAGGTCAATTTCATTAAAAACGCTTTTCTCATTATCTTCATAGACATATTCGTAATTACGCACCCGGGCAACCGTCTTTTCCACGCCATATTTCTTGGCTGTGATGCAGGCGAGCATATTGATCTCATCTACTTCGGTAACCGCCACCAGTAAATTGGCTTCTTTGATGCCGGCTGACAGCAGTAAATCCGGCGAGCCTCCATTGCCGATCACCACCTGGATATCCAGATGTTCCTGGAGAACAGAGGCCCGTTCTTCGCTTTGCTCAATCATGACAATGTCATGCCCCTGCTCCACTAAAATTTTGGCGACATTAAACCCTATTTTACCCGCGCCGATAATAATCACACGCATAAAAGACAACCCTCCGATATACTTTCCACTTCAATAAATACTACTCCCATAACAAGACAGAGTCAATATCCTTATAGTATAATAAATTCCAATAAAAAATGTTCAAGGAGGAACCTATGATTCGCAAAGCCTCAAGACAGGATCTGGATGGAATCGTCTCTATTTTAAAAAGCATCGGCCACGCTGTGAAAGACCCGGCCCAAGGGTTCCTGATGGCGGATTATACCAAAGACGAAGCATTATACCGGCAAAAATATGCTCAGGACCTTAGTCTTTCACCCTATGCCTATGTTTATGACAACAACGATAAAATTGAAGCCTTTCTCCTGGCTTATCCGCTGGAGTACTGGCTTAAAAAAGAGCCGGACTGGCTGGAGGCGGTATACTGGCATCCTCAGTTCGACAAGGATCTTTTAAAGACCTCTGTGCTTATTTACCAGACAGCCATGTACCCGCAGTTAACCGGAAAAGGCATCGGCTCACAGATTTATCAGCAGCTGCTGCCTGATTTGCAGCAAAACGGCATCACCACGATGTTAGCCGAAACCGTTATCGCTCCCATCCCCAATCTGGCTTCCTTAAACTTTCGTATTAAGCAGAAATATGATTTGGCCGGGATGCGTTATGAAACCTTTGAAAATACCGTCTATACAACGCTGGTTTACAGCAAAGACCTTACCGCTTATAATATGAGATAAGATTTTCGACAATGAAGGAGGGAACGCCCTTGAATCTTCAGGAGGCTTTAGAGAAAAGACGCAGTATCCGTAAATATAAAGACACGCCGGTATCCTCAGGAATTTTGCTGCAACTGGCTGAAGCGGCCAAATGGGCCCCCAATAACGCTAATGTGCAGCCTTGGGAATTCGTTTTCATTACCGAGCCGGACCTTCTGGCCAAGGTTAGCGAGCATATCCGCCTGACCTTGTTTGCCTATTGGTCACAGGTCCGTGTGGAAGACCTGCCGGAAGAGAAACTGAATAAAATCGTCAGTAAATTCACCAATTTCGGTCCTGTGCCTGTCTACCTTCTGGCCTGCATTGATACCCGGGCGGGCCGCTTAAAGCCTGCTTATAAGGAGTGGAATGATCTTTGGAACCACCATTCCACAGCCTGCGCCCTGAATAACCTGATGCTGGCCGCCGCCGCCGAGGGTTTGGGCACCTGCTGGCTGGGCGTCCCCAGCTGGAATCCGGAAAAACTTAGAAATCTTCTGGGTATCCCCGAATATATCCAGGTTATCGCGGTCAGCCCCCTGGGTTATCCCGACGAGGCGCCCGCTCCGCCGCCGCGCAAACCGGCGGAAGAATATACACATTTTAATCAGTGGTAAAGCCGGTTAAAGGATAACGGTTCTGCTTTTTAGCAGAACTGTTTTTTTGTGCGCGCTTTTAAGCTTTATCTAAGGTAAGGCCGTTATAATCAGACTTGAAAGTGCAGGTGATTTAAGCTATGACGCCTTATCAGAATGTCTTCAACCGTTATGAACAAAAATATCTTCTGAACCGGGAAAAATATCAGACGCTGCTGGAATATTTAAGCGCTTATCTGACCCAGGACCAGTACGGTCGGCATACCATCGGCAATATTTATTATGATACCCCGGACTTTGCCCTCATCCGCAATTCTATTGAAAAGCCTGTCTATAAGGAAAAGCTGCGGCTTAGGAGCTATGGTGTTCCCGGCACGGATGATTTCGTTTTCCTGGAACTGAAAAAGAAATTTGCCCGGATCGTCAATAAAAGGCGCATACAGCTCACCCTGAAAGAGGCGCAGCGCTATGTGCTGCAGGGTGAAAAGCCATCCTCGGATACCCAGATCCTTCAGGAAATCGATTGGTTCTTAAAGATGCACCGCCTTGTTCCCCAGGTTTTTATCGCGTACGAACGCGCCGCTTATTTTGGAAAAGAGGATGAAAACTTGCGCGTTACTTTTGATCAGGAGATGCGTTTCCGCGCCTCCTGCCTGGACCTCTCCCTGGGAGATTGGGGCAGACCCCTTTTAGATACGGATTCCATCCTGCTGGAAATTAAAATTCCCGGCGCTATCCCTTTATGGCTGAACCGCCTTCTGACCGAAATGGAACTCTTTCCCACCCCTTTTTCCAAATATGGCGTCTGCTATAAAACACATCTTTTCTCTCAACTGCATCCCAAAGGAGGCGTCCGCTGTGCTTGATACTATTTTAATACCCCAGCTGCTGCTTTATACCCTGGCGTCGCTCGCCCTGGGTCTGGGCGTAGCGGCAGTCTATATGTACCGTAATACTTACAGCAAAAACTTCGTGGTCACCCTGGCGCTGCTCCCGGCCATGGTGCAGCTGGTCATCATGATGGTCAACGGCAATATCGGCGCCGGCGTCGCCGTCATGGGCGCGTTCAGCCTGGTCCGGTTTCGCTCCATCCCGGGCACAGCCCGGGAAATCAGCTGTATTTTCTTTGCTATGGCCATCGGTCTGGCGTCCGGCATGGGCTATCCCGGCGTTGGTCTGGTTTTTTTAGTCCTGGTGGGTGCAATGTCTGTCTTTCTGAACACCATTCCCTTCGGCGAGCCCAAGAAAACAGAAAAGGAACTGAAAATCACCATCCCGGAAAATCTGGATTATGACGGAATCTTTGACGACCTCTTCCAAAAATACACGCAAAAAGCCGAACTGGTTCGGGTCAGAACCACGAATTTAGGCAGTCTGTATGAACTGCATTATCATATCGCCCTAAAAGACGCCGCGATCAATAAATCTTTTTTGGATGAACTGCGCTGCCGCAATGGTAATCTGAACATTGTCTGCGGAAAGGTCCCTGCCTTTCGTGAAGAATTATAAAAAGATTAAAGGAGCAATTAAAATGAAGAAAAAACTGCTGAGCTATTCAGCCCTGCTGATTGCACTGTTATTGCCTGTAACTTTCACCGGCTGCAGCAATGCGCCTGATTCTCCCGCCGCCGGTTCTCCGGCCTCTCCAGCCGCCGCTATCGGCATCCCGGCAGAGATACCGGATCTTCCGGTCCTCTATGAACCTGCCGACCTGGACGATACCTGGGAGGCCGCCACAGCCACCCTGATAAATTTGCAGGACGGCGCCGTCAGTATTGACGGTCCCGGCGCCGCCGCCGAAGGCAGCCTGCTTACTATCAGCAAGGCGGGGACCTATGTCTTAAACGGTCAGCTGACCAATGGCCAAATCATTATAGCAGCCGGGGAAAACGATACGATAAAATTGGTTTTAAACAGTGTGGATATCCGCTGCGCCGACAGCGCGCCAATCTATGCCCAACAGGCCAAAAAGACTATCCTCACCCTGGCTCCGGGAACCGTCAACACCATCCAGGACGGAACTGCGTACACTTATGCCGAGGGCGAGGATGAACCGGACGCGGCTATTTTCAGTAAAGGCGACCTGACCATCAATGGTTCCGGTTCCCTGAGCGTCAACGGTAAGTTCAATAATGGCATCGGCGTCAAGGATAACCTGATTATTACCGGCGGCAGCCTGACGATCGAGGCAGTTAAAGACGCTCTCCGCGGCCGGGATTCCATCTCTATAAAGAACGGCATTTTCCATCTCACTTCCGGCGGAGACGGGCTGCAGTCCAATAATGATGAAGATGCCCAAAAAGGCTGGATCCGCCTGGATGGGGGTAAATTTGACATCTCAGCGGGAGACGACACGATTCAGGCCCAAACCAATTTGCAGATCACGGGAGGTGAATATATCCTCTCTGCCGCGGACGATGGCATTCACGCCGAGGCCGCCCTGCGTATCGACGGGGGCTCTATCCTGATCGAAAAAAGCACAGAAGGTCTGGAGGGAGGCAGCGTTACCATCAATGGCGGGACGATCCATTTGACTTCCCAGGATGACGGAATTAACGCAGCCAATGATATTGCCGGCTATAATCATTTTATTCGTATTAATGACGGCTTCCTCTGGATTGATGCGAATGGTGACGGGATCGACTCGAACGGTGAACTTTATTTTAACGGCGGTACCGTGTTGGTCCATGGCCCCACGGCGCACGACAATGGAGCCATGGATTCCGACGGAATCTCCCAAGTCACCGGGGGCATCCTCGCCCTGTCCGGCAGCGCCGGCATGTCCCAACTACCGGATGCCGGCTCTGCCCAAAACGCTTTGATGATTTATTTTTCTGCTGTACAAAAAGCGCAGACAGCAGTTACCTTGGCGGATGAAAATGAGAAACCTCTCCTGACTTTTATTCCGGTGAAAGATTACCAGACCGTTCTCTTCAGTTCGCCCCAGCTCGAGCAGGGCAAACACTATACTGTTTTATCAGGCGGTACCCCCAGCACACAGGTTACCAACGGCTTTTCCAACGGCGGTACAATCAACGGAGCCGTCAAACTTACCGAAGTCACCCTGGAAACCGCAGTCACCGCTATCACTGAGGATGGTTCACCCGTTAGCGGCGGTCGGGGTATGCGCGGCGGTCCCGGATTTCCGGGCGGAGGCGGACAGCGCCCCCAGGGGGGCCCCCGGGACGGAAACTTCCCCGCCAATCCCGGACAGCTGGACGAAGGTCGCAGACCTCCGAGCGGAGCGCCGAATTAAATAGATCTTAAAACGGAAAGAAGGGCTGCCACAAAATAGCCTGTCATCCTGAGTGAAGCGAAGGATCTTAGTCGAAATCGGGAAAGATTGCCTCGGTCTCTAAGATTCTTCAACCATTACATGGTCTCAGAATGACACATCCGCTATTTTTCAGGGCAGCCCCTTATATGTATTTATTTTCCAAAAGGCCTTCTTGCAAACTACAACTTTGGTATGTTATAATAGGTTGTAAGTTTTAAGAAAGGGGGTTCTTCCAGTATGCTCACTCAACATTTGATGACCCGAATGCGTTTTCAATCTACGCAAAGAACAGCGCCTCATGCCGATAAAAACTGGAACAGCTGGCAGTGGCAGATGAAAAACCGTATCACCACCATAGAAGATTTAAACAAATATATTCATTTATCCGCCGATGAACACAAAGGGATTAATGCCTGCCTGCAACTGTTCAGAATGGCCATTACCCCCTATTACGCCTCGCTGATGGACCCCCATGACCCGCACTGCCCCATCAGAAAACAAGCGGCGCCTTCCGCCCACGAATTAATCACCACCAAATGCGAATCCGAAGACCCGCTGAAGGAAGACGCCCATTCTCCTGTCCCGGGTTTAACACACCGTTATCCCGACAGAGTCCTGCTTTTGGTTACCGACCAGTGCGCCATGTACTGCCGGCATTGTACCCGCCGCCGGCTGGCAGGACAAAACGACGGCGCCCTGCCGCTAAAACAAATTCAGGCGGCCCTTGAGTATATTAAAAAAACCCCGGTTATCCGGGATGTTGTTATCTCCGGGGGCGACCCGCTGACCCTGCCGGACGGACAAATTGAATATTTGCTGGGAGAACTGCGCGCCATCCCGCATGTGGAAATCATCCGTATCGGCACCAGGGTCCCGGTGGTGCTTCCGCAGCGAGTCACACCTTCTTTATGCAAAATCATTCAGAAATATCATCCGGTCTGGATCAATACCCATTTCAACCACCCCAAGGAAATTACGCCCCAGGCCGCCCAGGCCTGCGAGCTTCTGGCCAATCACGGGATTCCCTTGGGCAATCAGTCGGTTCTTTTAAAAGGGGTCAACGACTGCCCCCACATCATGAAAGAACTGATGCAGAAGCTTTTAAAGATACGCGTTCGCCCCTACTATATCTATCAATGCGACTTGTCCCGGGGCATCGCACATTTCCGCACCAGTGTCTCCAAGGGCATGCAGATTATGGAACACCTGCGCGGCCATACCTCGGGCCTGGCCGTCCCTTATTTCGTCATTGACGCGCCGGGTGGCGGCGGGAAGATCCCTGTCCTTCCACAATATTTGATCTCCCAGTCGGAGCATGAGGTCATCTTGCGCAATTACGAAGGCAAAATCTTCACCTATTCCGAGCCCGAGCATTACCATAGCGACTGCCGCTGCCCCGTCTGCCAGGGGAAAACAGCGGAGCAGAAGAATGATGCTCCTGAAGATGAGGACCTGCCGGCTTAAGTAACGTCCGAGTCCGGCCGAGGACCCAGACGCGCAAATGTACCGTCTGCATTATCAGAGGGTTTTAATTGCCTCAACGGCTAGCTTATCGCACCTGTTGTTATACAGATTATCCGCGTGTCCTTTGACTTTTATCCATTCAATCTGATGAAGCTCGGCTAATTTCAACAATCCCTCCCACAAGTCCCGGTTTTCTACCGGGTCTTTTTTTGCGGTTTGCCAGCCGTTCTGCTGCCATTTCTGCAGCCAGCCGTTGTTAAAGGCATTGACCAGATAAGCGCTGTCGCTGTACACCCTGACCCGGCACGGATATTTTAAGGCCTGCAGCCCTTTCAGCGCGGCGGTCAATTCCATGCGGTTATTCGTCGTAGCGGCCTCTGCTCCCCATATTTCCTTTTCTTTCCCCGCATACAGCAGGATCGCCGCCCAGCCTCCCGGACCGGGATTGCCGCTGCAGGCTCCATCCGTATAGATTTCTACCGGCGCTTGATTTGACATGTTGTTCACCCCAAAATAAGACTATTCAAATCAGGTACTACCTGGACCCAGGTCCGGCCTTGCTTAAAAGTCATCGGTGAGCCGCCTTCATCCAGGAATTCCAGCATTTTTCCCGCCGTTTCCTTCTTCCAGGATCCCTTCATCATTTTCCCCTCGATTAAATAGCGGGCTTCTCCTTTACCAATAATATCGATGTCGGATAAAACCACGCCGTCCTTCACGAAGCTTCTGGTTTTGGCTGTAATGATAATGATATTATCCGCGATAATCGCCGCGCCATCCTCCAAGAGATACGGTTCTCCGTTCACTTGCCGGATATAGCGGTTATCCTGATACTTCCAGGCAACCAGGTATTTTTCTGGCTTTTGCGAATAGTCAATCCCTATGGCTCCCTGGGGAGCGCCCTGCCAAGCCGTCCCCTGCGGCAGCGCTTCCAAGGGAACAAGGGCGTAGCCCTTGTTTTTAGCGCCTTTGATGAGTTGCTCTGTGCTGGTATAAAGGTTATGGGGCATCTTCCTTTGTTTATCCCGCCAAAAATAAGCCCCGGCGTTATATATTTCGTCCATATCCTTAATTTTAAGACTGACCAGCATATTCAAAGCCTCGGTGCTGCCGCCGGCATGCGCCAGCGGGGAGTTAAAACCTTTGGCCAATTCCACGAAATAATAGCGCGCACTGCGGACAGGCCCGATTTTTTCGGCCTTTTGGTGATAAAAAATACCCATATATCTGGTAATGCCGCCCTCGGCCATTATTTCGTAAACCATATCGGCCTTATCGAGTCCTGCCTGCGGACGCGCTTTCTTATAATTATCCACCATCACCAATAGAGCCCCGGGCAGTTCCGGTTCCTGCGGAAAAACCTGCTCCGCCGCCTGTTGCTCTTCTTCATCCTCCGGAGCATTTGCCTCTTCCTGGGGCGCCGGGTTTGGCTCCGCCGGCTTGTCCGCCTGCGGTCCGCCGCAACTTACCGTAAAGACGAGCAATAACATAAAGATTATTATCAAAAGCTTATTTTTTCCCATTATTCTTCCTCCGATAAAAGAATTCGCCACCAATAGACTAATTACATAATCTTTTCTTCTTTTCCTGCCTGATAAGCGAACAACGGTAAAAAAACAATAATAAATGAAGAACCTTTTAGAAGCACTCAGATACCCGGGTCTGCTCCATAAAGGCCAATGGTCAGCCGCAGTCCCTCCACAGCTGTCTTTAGCAGCAAGACCGTTTCCGTATTATTGGCAAAGACCAAATCCTTGACGCCGTATACCACCGTAGCATCCCTGCCCTTAGGCACATAAGCGATGGTCAGGGAATGGGGATGCCGCTCCCTGATTTCTAATCCGGCCGAAAGCAGTACGTTATACAAGGTGCTGGAAACCTGACAAACGCCCCCGCCTAAGCCATCGATAAATCTTCCCTCCACGATAATCTGGGCGGTACGGTAACCTCTCTCGGCATCCCGGGGTCCGACCGTATCATTAAAGGAAACTTCTTCCCCCGGTTCAATCAATAATCCCTCCAACCGGGCGGCAGCTAGGCGGACATTTTCCGTCCTGTCCGGTATATTAACCAGTATGGTTGAATACTCGGCCCACAGGCGCTGCGGATATTGTTTCTGCAGTTCTGCCGCCGTAACAGACGGCCTGACTTCTAAAAAAGGAAGCGGATAGGTTTCGCGATACGGGCCGGGATTGCCCAATTGGGTAATCAAACCGGCTAAATCCAATTTGCGCCCCCATTTCTCCGGCTCAATCTGCAGCTCCTTGTTTTCATTCAGAGAAAACCTCGCTTCCGACGGAACGACCTCCACTTGCCGGGACAAGCAGAACAGCCGGTAGCTTAAGAGCCCGGGGTCTTCACATTTAAGCACATCCCCCGCAAAATTCAAAGCCAGGCCCAGTTCCTGTAAAGTATATTCATAAACCTTGGGACCGTCCGTCAGAACAACCCTTTTGGTTAAGCCTTCCCCGTACGTCACAGCAGCGGTCTCCCCGCTTATTGCAACGAAGATTATTAATATTATAACGGCAAGAGATACTTTTTTGCGCAAAATAAAAACCACCCCCATCTTCACTATTCATACTATGCGGGTGGTTAATTTATGCTTCTACAAAAGAGAACTTACCTCTCGCCTAAGACATACTGGGCAATGTTCACCGAGTGGTCGCCGATACGTTCCAGGTTGCTTAGAATATCAATATAGATGGCGCCCGCTTCACCGTTGCAGACCCCTTCATTCAGCCGGTTGATATGCGCCCGGCGGAAGGTGATTTCCATATCATCAATCGCATCGTCATTCACAATAACCTTCTGGGCCAGCTCCAGGTCATTGTTTTCCAAACTCTCCATCGCCCAGGCGAAGGTCTCCATGGTTTTATCAATCATTTGCCGCATATCGGAGAGCGCTTCCAGCGAAAAACGAATCCCCTGTTCATCTTTAGCCTGGGAAAGTTCAATAATATTGGTGGCATGGTCGCCGACTCTTTCAATGTCATTAACGGCTTGAATATAGATGTAGGCGAAATTGGATTGCTCCAAGGATAGTTTGTGTTCCGAAATCTTGACGATATAATCGGTAATCCTTTTTTGTAGATTATCGATAATCTGCTCCAGATTTAATGCGGTCTTGGCTTCATTATCCAACCCGGTGAAGAAATAGGCCACCGCATGATTGACGGCATCCTTGGCAATGGAACCCATCCGGAGCACTTCCCGCCCGGCCTGTCCCAGCGCCACAGGGGGATTAGCCAACAAGCGCGGTTCCAGATAGATAGGTTCCATTTCAAAGATAACATCCTCCCCGGGAATAACCTTGGTGACAATCGCTGCCAAAAGTGAAACAAAGGGAAGCTGAATCAGCATGTTGCTGATATTGAAGACGCCATGCGTCTGCGCGATCTGCATTTTTATGTTCAGCACCTCCCAGCTTCCTTCAAACCCCGGGAGGATCACATAGATATAGTCGGTAAACAGCCGGACGATTTCCGGAAAGATCCCTAGCATAAACAGCGGCAAAAAGATAATCGCGCCAATAACATTGAACAGACAATGGGTCAGGGCTGCCCGGCGCGCGGCTACAGAGGTGCCGATGGAAGCCAGGAGCGCGGTAACCGTTGTTCCAATGTTATCGCCGAACAAGATCGGCACCGCCTGATTATACGTAATGGCGCCCTGATAGGACAATTCCTGAAGAATACCGATGGTCGCGCTGCTGGATTGGACGATACCGGTGAAAACCGTCCCCACCAGCACGCCCAATAAATTATTGTTTTCAATGCCCGTCATGGCATCAATAAATATAGGCAAATCTTTGAGCGGCTTTAATCCCGAGCCCATTGTCTCTATACCGAAGAACAGCATTCCGAAGCCGAAGAGGATTTGACCGATTGTATTTACTCTTTTATGCTTGAAGAAAAAAATCATGGCCATACCCACGGCAATAATCGGCAAGGAATACTCTTCCAGCTTAAAGCCGATCAGATAAGCCGTTATGGTTGTCCCGATATTAGCGCCCATGATGATACCGATGGCTTGACGCAAATTCATCAGACCGGAATTGACTAAACCTACCGTTAAAACTGTGGTGCCGGAACTGCTCTGAATCAGCGCAGTCACCAGCATACCGGAAATCACGCCGCGCAAGGGGGTTTTCGTACCTTTTTCCAGCAGCTGCCTCATCTTTTGCCCGGCGATTTTTTGCAAGCCGTCCGACATGTATTTTATACCGAATAGGAAAAAAGCCAACCCGCCTGCCGCAAAAAAGACCATTTCCCGGTAATTGAGCTCCATGCACTCTACCCCTTTGTTGATTATATCAGCCGTTATCATGTTACCTTCTTTTTGCGAACTTTAATAGTTTTTATATCTTTTTTTAACTGAAAATTAACATTCCCTTAACATTTCCTCTTTCTGTAGTACAACTCACCAGCTTCCCCTTCGAGCATAGAATATCAAAAAGAGGTGGTTATGTGAGTCAGCGCAATATGTCTATTAAGATAAACCTTAGTGAGCGTCATTTATATTTATTTTCCTCCGAAAAATTGTCCGGCACTTACCGTATTGCCATAGGCAAGCCCCATACCCCGTCGCCGGTGGGCAAATGGAAAATCGCCAACAAAAGCATCCTCACGCCGGGAACGGTCTACGGCACCAGGTGGCTGGGCCTGAATATCGATAATTATGGCATCCACGGTAATAACAATATCCATTCCATTGGTACAGCAGCCTCCTTAGGCTGCATCAGGATGTACAATGAAGAAGTAGAACACGTCTTTTCGTTGGTTTCTATCGGCACGCCGGTGGAAATAGCAACCATCATCTCCGGCAGCGGTTTTCCTTTGCCGCCCTACACGCCTCCCGCCCAAGCTAAAAAAGGCGGCGCTTATACGCCGTCTGCCGGAAAAAAGATTTACATCATTAAACAAGGCGATACGCTCTGGTCCATCGCCAAAAAAAATGGAATCAGCATTGATACGATTCTATCTCTTAATCCCAAGATAAACCCGCAGATGATCTTTCCCGGGCATGTACTGTATTTACCGTGAAGATTGAAGAGATCTGATGCGTATTTGAGAAAGAGGCCATGCTCAGCGTCCAAATACGCATCAGGATTTTATAGCTTGCTCCAGCTGGGTCAGCGCCTTCTCCAGCACTTCACGGGGACAGGCTATATTAACACGCTGGAAACCTGCGCCTCCCGCCCCGAACATCAGCCCCGTATCCAGCCACAGCCCTGCGCGGTTTTCCATCAAATCATCGAGCTCCGTATCATTCAGCCCCAAGGCATTGCAGTCCAGCCACGCCAGGTAGGTACCTTCCGGCTCCACCAGCTGAATTTGCGGTATCTTCCGCTGCAAGAAATCCCTTAAGAAATTCAGGTTTCCGTTAAGATACCTTTTCAGTTCCTCCAGCCATTCGCCCCCGTGGGCGTAGGCTGCCTGGGAGGCTATCAGCCCCATGATATTGAGTTGGGAAAGTCCGCAGCGGGAAATTTCTGCGCTGAATTTGGCCCGGATAGACGCATTGGCAATAAAAGCATTGGATACATGCAGACCGGCCAAATTGAAGGTCTTGCTGGGAGCCGTACAGGTGGCGGTAATCTCCGCAAACTCAGGCTTAAGATTGGCGAAGACAAAATGCCGATAGCCCGGGTAAACAAAATCTTCATGAATCTCGTCGGAGATAACCTTGACGCCATGCTTCAGGCAAATCTCGCCCATCCGGATGAGCTCCTCTTTCCTCCAGACCCGGCCCACCGGATTATGCGGACTGCACAGCAAGAAGAGCTTAACCTTATTCTCAATAATTTTCTGCTCAAAGTCTGCAAAATCGATCGTGTACTTCCCTTGGGCATAGATAAGCTGATTGGTGACCAGCCGTCTCTCATTGACCAGAACCGACTCACTGAAGGGATAATAGACCGGCGGCTGGATGAGTACGGCGTCATTCTTTTCAGTCAGCGCACGGATAGCAATGCTGAAGGCAAAAACTACGCCGGGGGTCTTGACCAGCCATTCCGGCCGCACTTCCCAGTCAAAGCGCTGCTTAAACCACGTCTGCAGGGTTTTAAAGTAGTCTGCCTTCATCTCCGAATAACCGAAGATACCGTGACGGCTCTTTTGGACCAACGCTTCAATGACGGCGGGAGGCGCCGGAAAATCCATATCAGCTACCCATAAGGGCAGCACCCCATCCGGTTTGCCGCGCTCTTCGGCAAAATCATATTTAATGGAATGGGTATTTTTACGGTCAATAATCGCATCGAAATTGTATTTCACGTTACTCCTCCATCGCTTGCTTCAAATCGTCAATCAAATCCGGGGCGTGCTCAAGCCCGACTGAAAGACGCAGGAGCCGCTCATCGACGCCCTTGACTTCGCGTTCTTCCCGGGGCACGTCGGCATGGGTCTGCAGCATCGGATAGGTGATAAGGCTCTCCACCCCGCCCAGGCTTTCGGCATATTGAATCAACGACACCCGCTGCAAGATGCGGACAGCCGTCTCCTCGGAATCTGTCCGGAAAGATATCATGGCTCCGAAACCGGAGGCCTGCCTTTTGGATATTTCATAATCGGGATGCGTAGGCAGCCCTGCATAATACACTTTGGTCACTTTTTTCCAGGTGGTCAGCCATTCGGCAATCTTTAAAGCGCTCTCCTGCTGGCGGTCCATGCGTACGGCCAGCGTTTTGATGCCGCGGATAACGAGCCAGCTGTCAAAGGGAGCGAGGCTTGGGCCGATAGTCTTGTATAAGAAACGCAGCCGCTCGGCCAAACTTGGGTCTTTGACAGTCAGAAAACCGGCCAGCGTATCGTTATGCCCACCGAGATACTTGGTGCCGCTATGCATGACAATATCGGCGCCCAGTTCCAGGGGCTTTTGATAATAGGGCGTCAAAAAGGTGTTGTCCACCACCAATAAAAGCCCATGCCGTTTGGCCAGCCGGGCTGCTGCTGCGATATCGGTCACCTGCATCAAGGGATTGGACGGTGTTTCGATGAAGACGGCTTTGGTCTCAGGCGTGATCTTAGCTTCAATTTCAGAAAGCACAGAGGTGTTGACGAAGCTGAAAGTCTGACCGTTCTTTTCGCAAATCCGGCGGAAATAGCGGTGTGTACCGCCGTAGAGGTCATCGGAAGCAATCATGTGGTCGCCGGGCTTAAATAGTTCCATCAGTACGGCAACCGCCGCCATACCGCTGGCAAAAGCCAGTGCGTCAACCCCGCCTTCCAAGCCGGCCAGGGTTTTTTCCAGATGGTCGCGGGTAGGGTTTCTATCCCGGGAATAATCATAGCCCGTACTTTGTCCCACCCCCGGATGAGCGAAAGTGGCCGACTGAAATATGGGGAAACTTACCGCACCGGTACTGTCGTGTCTGTCCTTGCTGCCATGTATACAAAGGGTACTGAAATCCATAAACACCCTCCTATGTTTAAATATACTTAAATGAAAAACATTAAACCCTGACTGGCCTTGTGTTTTGCAGCTTCGCTCAATAAATCGTCCAACGTAATGTGTTCCAGGGTTTTTCTGATGGATTGATCCAGTACACCGAACGCAGATAACCGGATGGCGGCCTCGATATCCGGGGCTTTAGCCGCAACGGTTTCTTCCGCAGGTTCAAACAGCGAAAGCTCCACAGCGGCCAGGACATCCAAAACGGTTATCTGACTGGGCATTCGGGTCAGCTGGTAGCCGCCCTGCGCGCCTTTGACCGAATTGACGATCCCTCCCCGCTTTAAGAGAGAAAAGACCTGCTCCAGATAGATTTTGGAGATGCCCAGTTTCTCGGAAATGCTGATAA
>JAVEYA010000039.1:0-19635 GCA_034003745.1 Clostridia bacterium | reverse complement strand
GTTTAAGGATATATCCCGATAATAGCTCCAATACATACTATCATGATTTTCTTCAAAGTAAATACTTATTTTATATTCCCCTTCTTTTAACTTATTTCTTAAAACAAAAGTATTTTCATATGTATGGTTAGATTTAATCTCGTTAACTTCTTTTATAATATTTAGCTTATTGCCTTTATCAACATGATCAATTTTAAATAGCCAATTTGTTTTCTCTACATCTATACGCCCATTAATACTAAGCATTTCATTATTGATGATTTCCATTTTTATATAATCTGTTTTAAAAAATGCTGAGCTTTCATAAATCTTTAATTTTTTCTGTGCATTATAATCTTTGGCCTCTTGTATTGTCTGAGCGCTTGAATTAGAGGCAAAAACTGTACTACTGCCTCCGACCATGACAGACATAATAATTAATATCGTGGTGAGCCTTTTAATTATCTTCATAATCTGCCTCTTTTTTATTAACCACTTTAAATAAGTTATATCTTCTTGTACCTATAGTACTATATTGTATGTCAATTTACAACCCAATACTTGTATATGACCTTGATAAAACAAAAGAGCCACATTTCTGTGGCTCTTTCATATATGGTTTTATACCAATTATCTCTTTGAAAACTGGGGAGCGCGGCGGGCTCCTTTTAAGCCGTATTTCTTACGTTCTTTCATTCTGGGGTCACGGGTGAGGAATCCTGCCCGTTTTAAGGTGGGGCGCATGTCGGCGTCAGCCTTTAAGAGCGCGCGGGCGATACCCAAACGAATCGCTCCGGCCTGACCGGTAATGCCTCCGCCTTCGACTTTAGCCATTACATCATAACGTCCTTCGGTACTGGTTAAGACCAACGGTTGTTTCGCTATCATTTCGAGGGTCTTCTTACCGAAATATTCGGCTAATCCCCTGTTATTAACGATAACCCTGCCTTCGCCCGGCAGTAAACGTACTCTGGCGACGGAGGTTTTGCGACGGCCTGTTCCCTGGTATTGTACTTTTGCCATAATTATACCTCCCTCCTTAACCCCTTAATTCCCATACTTCGGGTTTTTGAGCCTGATGCGGGTGCTGCGGGCCTTTGTAAACTTTAAGCTTACGATACATGTCGGCGCCGAGGCGATTATGCGGGAGCATGCCTTTGATGGCCTTTTCCACGATTAGTTCAGGTCTGGTCTGTACAAGTGTTCCATAACTAACTCTTTTCAATCCGCCAATATAGCCGGTGTGTCTGATATATTCTTTTTGTGACCATTTCTTACCGGTAAGATGAATTTTCTCGGCATTCACCACAATTACATGGTCGCCGGTATCCACATGCGGAGTAAATATCGGTTTATGTTTGCCGCGCAGGATATTAGCCGCTTCGGTCGCCAGGCGTCCCAGCGTCTTACCTTCAGCGTCAATGATGTACCATTTGCGCTGAATATCCTGTGCCTTCGCCATGAAGGTACGCACGATTGATTTTCCCTCCTAAAATATACTTCTTCCGTAAGAAGCACTCGACCCCGGGGCTAGTGGAATCAAGCATTCCTATTAAAAGCCATAAAGTAATTTTAATACACAGGGCCTTGCGTGTCAAGCGATTTCGACTGTTGGAACTATAGCCTCATCCCTCCAGTAAAAAATCTACATACTGCTTCTTAAAAAACGGAAGGAATTCATAATATTCTTTTGAATATTATAATTACTATTTGACCATATGAGGAGAATATCTATGTTGCGGACATTTTTTTGGTTTATTTACTTTTGGATATACCTTGTATCTATACAACCCACTCTTATCAAAGCTAAAAGGTTAGCCAAGATGGGGAAAACCGCCGAGCATGACAAAATCATCTCTGAAACGGCCAAGCGCTGGGCACGTTCGCTTATCAGATGTGCAGGCGTTATTGTTGTCACCACCGGGAATGATAAAATTCCCACCGAGGGCGCGGTTCTTTTTGCGAGCAATCACCAGGGGAATTTTGATATCCCTATCCTCTTGGGCTATGTTGATAAACCCAAAGCCTTTATTGCAAAAATCGAACTACTTAAGTTACCCATGATTCGAAGTTGGATGGCGCATATGAAATGCGTTTTTATGGATCGCTCAGATATCCGGCAATCTCTCAGAGTGATAAACCAGGCTGCTGAGTATTTGAAAGAAGGCTATTCCATGGCCATTTTCCCGGAAGGTACACGGAGTAAATGTGAAACGATGGGAACTTTCAAACCCGGAAGCTTAAAATTAGCCTGGAAGGCAGGCGTTCCCATTGTCCCGATTGCCATTCGCGGCTCTTACAAAATAATGGAACAAAACGGCTTTATAATTAAGCCGGCACGTGTAGAAGTTTCTATTCTTGATCCTATCCCTACGCAGGGACTAACCAAGGAACAGGTAGAAGAATTGCCCGAAAGAGTTAAGCGGGTTATCGAACAGGGGTTATATCTACCTAGTAAATAACTTCTTGCAGACATAACCCTTGTGGCGGCAGCGTCATGCCGGCGCGTCTTCTTTCTTTGGCTAAAAGGAGCGCCGTAATGTCTTCCGGGGAACGTTTGCCTTTGCCGACTTCGAGGAGGGTTCCGGTCATGATGCGGACCATATTCCAAAGAAAGCCGCTGCCGGTTACGGTGAAGCGGACCAGCGGTCCTTGGGTTTCTACTGTAAAAGCATAAATCCTCCGGACATAATTGCCGTCTTCAGTATTATTAGCGCAAAAGGCCGTAAAATCGTGTTCACCGATAAATTCTGCGGCTGCCGCGCGCATATTCCCCGCATCCAGCCCGACAGGCACATGCCAGGCATACTGCCGCCAGAAGGGGGACATATGCCGGTCATTATAAACAGTATAGCAATAGGTCTTTTTCTTCGCCGAATAGCGGGCGTGAAAGTCCTCCGGAACATCCTCAGCCTCCCGCACGGTAATATCGCGAGGCAAGATAGAATTCAAGGCGAAAGGGACTTTCTCTTCCGGAATCCGGGTCCCGCTTCTGAAGTTGACCACTTGGCCCCAGGCATGCACCCCGGCGTCGGTACGGCCGGAACCGATGATGCTGATCTCCTCGCCGGTCAGTGTCTCCAGCGCCTGCTCCAATTCGCCCTGTACGGTCTTTAAGCCGGTGCGGTTCTGCGCCTGAAAGCCGTGGTAGCGGATCCCGTCATAGGCTACAACCATCTTGACGTTTCTCATCTTAATACGCCGTCCCGCAAAAGGTAGCAGGCCGCCGCAAAGAGGATAATCATCAAAAAGGCGATCAGATCGCGGCTTTGCATCTTCAGCGCCTTCATCCGGGTACGGTTTTCCCCGCCCCGGTAACACCGGGCTTCCATGGCCATAGCCAATTCATCCGCGCGCCGGAAGGAACTTAAGAACAGCGGCACCAATAAAGGGATCAGGCTTCTGGCCCGGGTCATCAGGCCGCCGCTTTCAAAGTCGGCGCCCCGCGCCTGCTGCGCTTTCATGATTTTTTCTGTTTCTTCTATTAATGTGGGGATGAACCGCAGCGCAATGGTCATCATCATGGCCAGTTCATGCGCCACCGGCACAAAGAGCCGCTTTAAAACGCTTTCAATACCATCCGTCAGAAGTATGGGCGTAGTGGTCAGCGTCAGAAGCGAGGTAATCAGCACTAAATAGACAAGGCGCAGCGCCATGAAAATACCCATTTTCAAGCCTTCCGCGGTTATCTTCAAGATGCCCCACTGCCAGATCGGGGCGCCTTCCGTCATGAAAAAGTGTATGCCCAGGGTCAGGACGACGATAATCCACAGGGGCCTGACGCCCTTTAGGAGCATTAAAAGGGGAATGCGGGATAAAAACATGACGCCGAAGGTAAAAAAGGTAACGAGTACATATCCATCAAAATTATTGGCTAAAAAGAGACCGACCATATAAATAACCACGGCGATAATCTTGGTCCGCGGGTCCATTTTATGAATCGAAGATTCGCCGGGGACATATTGCCCGATGGTGATATCCTTAAGCATGGCCCACCCCCCTTACGACTTTCAGGATTTCTTCCTTAGCTTCCTGAATGGTCAAAAGGTCCGTGCGCACGGGCCAGCCTTTTTCTTTCAAACGCAGCATGAGCTGGGCGACGGTGGGAATATCCAGGCCGATTTGCTGCAGAGACTGATCCTGGGAAAAGACTTGGCGGGGGGCGTCGTTATAGACAATTTCCCCGTGATTGATGACGACCAACCGGTTCACCAGGCGGGCTACGTCATCCATGCTATGGGTTACCAGCACCACCGTGATGCCCTGCTTATGCAGTTTCTCCACCTGGGCCAGAATTTCCTCGCGGCCGCGCGGGTCTAGTCCCGCAGTCGGTTCGTCTAAAATCAGGTATTTCGGTTCCATGGCCAGGACCCCGGCGATAGCGGCCCGGCGTTTTTCCCCCCCGCTTAAGCCGAAGGGTGAAAGGTCTTTATATTTTTTGTAATCCAAATTGACCATCTGCATCGCCTTTTTTACTTTAGCCGTGATTTCCCCTTCGGGTACGCCCATGTTTTTAGGCCCAAAGGCAATATCGGCGGAGACGGTTTCTTCAAAGAGCTGATGCTCCGGATACTGAAAAACCATACCGACCTTTTGCCGGATCGTTTTTAATTTAACGTCTTTGGCCGCAATATTCAGACCGTCCACGGCAACTTCCCCCGCAGTGGGTTTTAACAGTCCGTTGAAGTGCTGAATCAGGGTGGATTTACCGGAACCGGTGTGTCCGATTAAGCCGATAAAGTCTCCTTCACCGATTTCTAGATCAATGTTTTTTAAGGCCTGGTATTCATAGGGCGTCTTGGGCTGGTAGATATAAGAGACTCCGGTAAGCTTTATGGACATAACGCGGTCACCATCTCTTCCACGGTCAGGACGCCGGCGGAAACATTTAAGCCGTCCTTACTTAATTCATCCGCCAATTCCGTCATCGCCGGAACGTCCAGCGAAAGCCGCTGCAACGCATGTACTTGCGAAAATACCTCCCGCGGCGGACCGTCCAGCACAATCCGGCCTGTTTCCATGACAATGACGCGCTTGGCGTAAACCGCTTCTTCCATGAAGTGGGTAATATGCACCACGGTAAGACCTTCCTCCCGGTTCAGCCGCAGCACGGTATCCATGACCTCCCGGCGGCCGATGGGGTCCAGCATAGCGGTGGGCTCGTCCAGCACCAGGATCTGCGGTCGCATCGCCACAATGCCGGCAATGGCTACTCTTTGCTTCTGGCCTCCCGAAAGGAGATGGGGAGCGCGCCGGTAGTATTCCTTCATCCCGACGCTGCTCAGTGCTTCATCTACCCGTACGCGTATTTTGGCGGGCTCAATCCCTAAATTCTCCGGACCAAAGGCCACGTCTTCTTCCACGGTGGTGGCAATGAGCTGATTGTCGGGATTCTGAAAGACCATCCCCACTTGCTGCCGGATTTGCCAGAGCTTGTCTTTATCGCTGGTGTCCAACCCGTTAATAAGGACCTGTCCGGCATGGGGCAGGAGCAGCGCATTTAAATGTTTGGCCAGTGTTGATTTGCCCGAACCGTTATGACCGATAATAGCGACGAAATCACCTTGTTCAATCTTCAGACTGACTCCTTGCAGAGCGGGGATCTCGCCTTGGGGCGTATTGTATTGATGTACCAGGTCTGTAATAACAATCATTGTTTTCACCACGCAATCTTCTCCCCAATGGGAGCTAAAACAAAACCAGGAAAGCCAAAGCTTCTCCACCAAAATTGGGGCTAAGGTTTCGGTTTTCCTGAACTTTGATTTATTCAAGTTTGGATATTAATAGGGCATACAGCTTTTAGACCAATTCCACAACGACCATCATCGCGGCGTCGCCGCGGCGATGTCCCAGCTTGGTAATGCGGGTATAGCCGCCCTGTCTGTCGGCATATTTCTTGCTGGTCGTATCGAATAGGTTCTTGACTACGGTCTCGTCCAAAAGATAAGAAGCCGCGATACGGCGTGAATTCAGGTCGCCTTTCTTGCCCAGCGTAATCATTTTTTCCACGATGCTGGAAACTTCCTTAGCTTTGGGTTCGGTCGTTTCAATACGGCCGTTCTTTAACAGCGAGGTAGCGCTGTTGCGTAACATTGCCCGGCGTTGTCCGGTAGGACGGTTAAGTTTTCTATAGGCCATTGTTCTAACCCCCTTTTGCAGCCTTGTGCGATTATTCCTCGGACTTCCTCAGGCTTAAGCCCAGCGCGTCCAATTTTTCGTCTACTTCTTCCAAAGACTTTCTGCCTAAATTTCTCACCTTCATCATATCCTCTTCGGTTTTCATGATCAGTTCACCGACGGTATTGATGCCGGCCCGTTTCAGGCAGTTATAGGAGCGAACCGACAAGTCCAGCTCTTCTATACTCATATCCAGAATCTTATCGCGTTCTTCTTCTTCTTTCTCCACCATGATTTCCACATCGCCTATTTTTTCGGTCAGGCCGATAAATAGCTTCAAGTGGTCATGCAGGATCTTGGCCGATAAGCTGATAGCCTCGTCCGGGGCAATACAGCCATTGGTCCAGATTTCCAAAGTCAATTTGTCATAATCGGTAATTTGTCCGACCCGGGTATCCGTGACGGTATAGTTGACTTTGCGCACCGGTGAAAAAATGGAATCTACCGGGATAACGCCGATAATGTGGTCTTCTTTTTTGTTTTTTTCAGCAGGACGATAGCCGCGTCCGCGCTCCACGGTGATCTCCATGGATAAGTTGGCGCCCTCCTCCAGAGTCGCGATATGCAATTCCGGATTCAGGATCTCTACCTGGGAACCTCTTTCAATGTCTGCCGCCAGCACTTCCCCGGGGCCCTGCGCGTCTACCCTGATTACCTGCGTATCGTCATCATACAGTTTTAGCGCCAGTGCTTTCAAGTTCAAAATAATATCGGTAACATCCTCGCCCACACCGGGGACAGTTGAGAATTCATGCAATACGCCGTCAATTTTTAGGCTGGTTACAGCCGCGCCCGGTAAGGAAGAGAGCAAGACCCGACGCAGCGAGTTGCCCAAAGTAGTACCGTAACCGCGCTCCAAGGGCTCAACTACAAATCTGGCGTAGGTATTGTCTTCGCTGGTCTCCACACACTCGATTCTGGGTTTTTCAATTTCTATCATTGCTAACCCTCCTACTGATTCCTGACTTTATCCTATGGATACTACGCATTATCTGGAGTACAATTCAACGATAAGGTGTTCTTCCACCGGAGCGTCAATCTGTTCCCGCTTCGGTAACGCCACTACCTTGCCAATCAATTGCTCTGTATCCAGTTCCAGCCAGGCAGGAGGATTTTTATGCTTGATAACTTCTTTGATATCCTGAAATTTGGCTGATTTTTTGCTCTTCTCTTTGACTTCAATCACATCGCCTACATCTACCATCATAGAAGGGATGTTTGCCTTATGAGAATTTAAGGTAAAATGATTGTGCCTTACCAACTGACGGGCTTCCGCGCGGGAGTCGGCAAAACCCAGACGATAAACAACGTTATCCAGGCGTCTTTCCAGCATTCTTAAGAGATTCTCGCCGGTGATGCCGCCCTGACGTTCAGCCTTGTCAAAACAATTACTGAATTGTCTTTCCAGCACTCCGTAAATACGGCGTGCTTTTTGTTTTTCTCTTAACTGCAGACCATATTCGGAAACCTTTTTACGACCCTGGCCGTGCTGACCCGGCGCATAGGCTCTCCTGTCAATGGCGCATTTTTCGGTATAGCAGCGGTCGCCTTTTAAGTAAAGCTTCATGCCTTCCCGGCGGCACAGTCTGCAAACAGGACCAGTATATCTTGCCATATCTTCAAGTACCTCCTTAGACTCTTCTGCGTTTGGGCGGACGACAGCCATTATGCGGAATGGGCGTAACGTCTTTAATCACGCTAACTTCCAAACCCGTCGCCTGTAAGGAGCGGATTGCCGCTTCCCGCCCTGAACCGGGGCCTTTGACATAGCATTCGACTTCGCGCATGCCATGCTCCATTGCCGCTTTGGCGGCTTGTTCCGCGGCCATCTGAGCCGCAAAGGGCGTACTCTTTCTGGAGCCCTTAAAACCCATTTGACCGGCGCTGGCCCAAGAAATGGCGTTGCCTCTGGTATCGGTAATCGTCACAACGGTATTGTTAAAGGTTGATTGGATATGGGCCACGCCTGAATCAATATTTTTTCTTTCCCGGCGTTTGACGCGGGATGCTGCTTGCGTTCTCTTAGCCATCTTCTATTTTCCCCCCTTCTTATTTCTTACGCCTGATGCCGACGGTACGGCTGGGACCTTTGCGGGTACGCGCGTTGGTCTTGGTTCTCTGTCCACGCAGAGGGAGGCCGCGGCGATGTCTGAGGCCGCGATAGCAGCTGATCTCCATCAGACGTTTTATATTTAAAGAAATCTCCCGTCTGAGATCACCTTCTACTTTTATTTCCTTATCGATTACCTCACGAATCTTTCCTACCTCATCTTCAGTAAGATCCCGGATTCTGGTATCGGGATTGACTCCCGTTTTCGCCAGGATTTTCTGAGAGGTGGGCTTGCCGATTCCATAAATATAGGTCAACCCTATTTCCACCCGCTTGTCGCGAGGCAAGTCAACACCTGCAATCCTTGCCATTTGTACACCTCCTGCATATTGTTAAAGTTTTAATATTTAAAGCATTTCAGCCTTGTTTTTGCTTGTGTTTCGGATTCTCGCAAATTACCATTACTCTGCCTTTTCTTTTGATAATCTTGCATTTCTCGCAGATGGGCTTGACTGATGGTCTGACTTTCATTCGTCAATTCCTCCTTCTTGATGGCGTCTACTTAAACCGATACGTAATCCGCCCACGGGTTAAATCATAAGGTGAAAGCTCTACCGTAACCCGATCTCCCGGCAAAATGCGGATAAAATTCATTCTTATCTTTCCCGAAACATGTGCCAGAACTTTATGGCCATTGGCCAATTCTACTCTGAACATCGCATTGGGAAGGGGTTCTAAAACAGTGCCCTCAACTTCTATGACGTCTTGTTTGGACATGGTACCAACCTCCTATCGTCGTCAACACCTATTTTACCATTGTTATCCATAAAGTAATAGCTGGTTATTTTGTCAGGATCCAAGGGCCTTCCTCTGTAACGGCAATAGTGTGTTCGAAATGGGCAGACCACTTTTTATCTTTGGTAACCACTGTCCAATTATCCAATAAGGTTTCCACTTCATAAGTACCCATATTGACCATCGGTTCAATCGCCAAAGCCATGCCGGCCTTCAGACGGGGTCCTCGGCCCGGCGGTCCGAAATTGGGGATTTGCGGCTCTTCATGCATCTTCCTGCCGATGCCGTGCCCGACAAAATCGCGGACCACGGAAAAACCGTTTGCTTCAGCGTGAGATTGTACGGCATGAGAGATATCGGAGAGACGGTTTCCGACCAGCGCCTGTTCAATCCCTTTTTGTAAAGCCTCCTGAGTGACGTCGAGCAGTTTTTGCACCTCGGCGTCAATCTCTCCCACCGGCAACGTTACCGCGGCGTCTCCGACATAATTATTAACGACTGCGCCAATATCGACACTTATAATATCACCAGATTTTACCTGCCTTAATCGGCTGGGAATCCCATGGACAACCTCTTCATTGATGGAAGCGCAGATAGATGCCGGGAAACCGTTATATCCCTTAAAAGCCGGTACCGCCTGATTTTTCAGGATGAATTTTTCGGCCGCCTGATCCAGTTCCCAGGTCGTTACCCCTGGTTTCAGCGCTTTGGCTACTTCCTGGTGGGTCTTCGCCACCAGTTGACCCGCGTCATACAAATACTTCAGTTCCCGCTCGGATTTCTGGATGATCATGACTGCCCTCTTTTTAAGGCCTGCAGGATATCCCGGGTAACCTCCGCGACGGCTCTATCCCCGTCAATCTCCCTCAAGAGTCCCTTTTCCTGATAGTACCGGATCAGCGGAGCCGTCTTTTCTGCATAGACATCCAGCCTGGAAGCCACCGTTTTCAAAGTATCGTCATCCCGCTGGTACAACTCGCCGCCGCAGGCTTCGCATTGCGCTTCCGTTTTGGAAGGATGAAAGAGCACATGGTAGGTCGCTCCGCAGGAGCGGCAAACCCGGCGTCCTGTCATGCGTTCAATCAGCTTTTCTCTGTCCACTACCACATTGAGCACGGCATCCAGCTTCATGCCCAATTCCGCCAGTGTCTGGCCCAAGGCGTCAGCCTGGGGAACTGTCCTCGGAAAGCCATCCAGTAAAAATCCCTTTTGGCAATCCGGCTCCAAGAGCCTTTCTTTGACAATTCCTATGGTCACTGTATCCGGGACAAGGGCGCCTTGGTCCATATAGCGTTTCGCTTCCTTGCCCAGGGGCGTTCCTTCCGACACGGCCCTTCTGAACATATCCCCGGTGGAGATATGAGGAACGCCCAGTTCAGCTTTCAGCACATCCGCCTGCGTCCCTTTTCCTGCGCCGGGAGGTCCCATGAGAATTATTTTCATCTTTTGGCCACCTCTTTACGTTAAAACAAAACCGTTAATTATTTAAGAAATCCCTGATAATGCCGCATCAATAAGTTGGCTTCGATCTGCTTCATCGTATCCAGCGCCACGCCCACTACAATCAGTAAGCTCGTTCCGCCGAAATACAAGGGCAAATTCGTCACCGCCATCAAGGCGCTCGGGAGTACCGCAATGGCAGCCAGGAAGATGGCTCCGGCTAAAGTGATGCGGTTCATTACTTTCTGGATATACTCCGCTGTCGGGCGTCCGGGTCTTAAGCCGGGAATAAACCCGCCGTACTTCTTCATATTATCGGCGACATCGACCGGATTGAAGGTAATCGCCGTATAAAAATAGGTGAAGAAGATGATTAAAAGCGCATACAAAAGATTATACCATACGGTACGGAAATTAAAAAAGTTGGAAATCCATACGGCAATGCTGTTGTTGGGGAACCACGAAGCAATGGTGCCGGGGAACATCAGGATGGAAATAGCGAAGATAATCGGGATAACGCCGGCCTGGTTCACCTTGAGCGGGATATGAGTGCTCTGTCCGCCATAGATCTTGCGGCCGACTACACGCTTCGCATACTGCACCGGGATACGGCGCTGTCCTTCCTGAATCGCCACAATAGCGGCGATAGCCGCTAAAGCCAGCACGGCAAAAATAATGATGACCAAGATATTGGTTGTTCCCGCCGCCAGATACTGGTACAACGTAACAACACCTGAGGGAACGCGGGAAACGATACCCGCGAAGATAATCAAGGAAATCCCGTTGCCGATCCCTTTTTCGGTAATCAGCTCACCCAGCCACATCAGGAATGCTGTTCCTGCTGTTAAAGATAAAGCAATCACCAGGGTGGAACCCCAGCCCGGGTTCAGAACAGCGGAACGCAAGCCCACCGAAATGCCGAAGGCCTGGATAAAGCCCAGGATAACGGTGCCGTAGCGGGTATAGGAGGTCATCTTCTTGCGGCCTTCTTCTCCTTCTTTGGCTAACTTCTCAAAGTAAGGAATCACCACCGTTAACAGGTTCATGATGATGGAGGCGTTAATATAGGGGGTTATGCTCATCGCAAAAACGGAGAAGTTCTTGAAGGCGCCGCCGGAAATAATATCGAAAAAGCCCAGCAACTGTCCTTGGGCGATCAAATCCGCAATCACCTGCCGGTTGATACCCGGCACAGGCACGTGTACCCCCACCCGGAAGACCAAAAGCATAGCCATTGTAAATAATATTTTGCGGCGCAAGTCGGTAAGTTTCCAGGCGCCGGCTAATGATGAGATCACCTATATCACCTCTGTTTGACCGCCGGCAGCGGCTATTTTTTCTGCAGCGGATTTACTGAAAGCTTGCGCTTTAACAGTTAGAGCCTTGGTAAGTTCTCCATTGCCCAGGATCTTAACGCCATCCTGTATTTTTTTGACAAGTCCCACTTCCACCAGCGCAGCGGGCGTAACCACAGCGCCTGCTTCAAAACGGTCCTCCAGTTGTTTCAGGTTGATTACAACATATTCGGTTTTAAAAATATTGGTAAAACCACGTTTGGGTGTACGTCTCTGCAGCGGGGTCTGGCCACCCTCAAAATAAGGGCCTTTGCCGCCGCCGGCGCGGGCTTTCTGCCCTTTATGGCCGCGACCTGCCGTTTTGCCCAGACCGGTGCCGGTACCGCGGCCTTTTCTGATGTCCTTAAAACGCGAACCCGCAGCGGGTTTCAATTCATGGAGTTTCATGAGCTACACCTCCTTTTTCTCACTCAGCTTCTTCTACGTTCAACAAATGTTCCAGCTTACGTATTTTCCCGCGGATGCTGGGTGAATCTTCCTGGATAACCGAGCCTTGCGTCTTTTTCAGGCCCAGCGATTTCACGGTCTCCCGTACACGCTCATTCGAACCGATTACACTTTTTTTCAGGGTTATCTTAATCTTAGCCATGTCACCCTCCTAGCTCAACAGCTCTTCCACTGATTTACCGCGCAGCCTGGCCACGTCCTCGGCCTTTTTCATCTGGCTTAAGCCTGCCAGGGTGGCCCTGACCATATTGTTGGCATTATTGGAGCCCAGGGATTTGGTCAGAATATCCCGGATACCCGACAGTTCCAGTACAGCACGTACCGGCCCGCCGGCGATAACGCCGGTACCTTCTGAAGCCGGCTTCATTAATACGCTGCCCGCACCAAACTGTCCGAGAATTTCATGCGGTATCGTAGTGCCGACCCGGGGTACGCTAATCATGTTTTTCTTAGCGTCTTCCACGCCTTTTCTGATGGCTTCCGGTACTTCGGTCGCTTTGCCTAAGCCTGCGCCGACATGTCCGTCTCCGTCGCCTACCACAACCAGTGCGCTGAAGCTGAAACGGCGTCCGCCCTTGACAACTTTAGCCACGCGGTTTATATAAACCACTTTTTCGGTCAGTTCCATGCTGCTTACATCAAATTTAGTCATGCCTTACTTCTCCCTTCTTTGACCGATCCCTTAGAATTTCAGGCCCGCTTCACGGGCGCCTTCTGCCACAGCTTTGACTCTGCCGTGATAAATATTGCCGCCTCTGTCAAAGACCACAGCGCGGATGCCTTTTTCCACGGCCTTCTTGCCTAAGATTTCTCCGACTTTCTTAGCCGCTTCGATATTGCCCCCGTTTTCTTCTTTCAGTGAAGCTTCGAGGGTGGAAGCCGCTACCAATGTAGTGCCGCTGATATCATCGATCAATTGGGCATACATATGTTTTAAGCTTCTATATACGGCAAGTCTGGGTCTGGCTGCTGTGCCCTTGATATGCTGGCGTATTCTCAAATGCTTTTTCTGACGCACTTTCTTGCGGTCAGGTTTCGTAATCATGTGCTTCACTCCCTTTACGTACCGGGTTTAATGCTGCCGGCGTTTTATTTTACCGCCAGGCCTTTAAAAACTTTGCGGCGCATTATTTTTTCTTGCCGCCGGCCTTGCCGACTTTGCGGCGGATCTTTTCATTGGCATACTTGATGCCTTTGCCTTTATACGGTTCCGGCTCACGTACGGCGCGTATGTTCGCCGCGAGCATTCCTACTTTTTCTTTGTCCGCTCCCTTGACGATGATTTTGGTCGGCGCGGGAACTTCAATTTCCAAACCGTTTTCCGGCTCAATTTCCACCGGATGGGAGTATCCCACCGTCAGCACCAGTTTATTGCCGGACTTCGCCGCGCGATATCCTACGCCGACTAATTCCAGGTTTTTCTCAAAGCCGGCTGTTACGCCTTGCACCATATTGTTCACCAACGCTCTGGTCAGGCCATGCAGCGCTTTATGTTCCTTTTGCTCACTGGGGCGGGTGACCACGATCTGGCCATCCTCTACCTTCACGAGCATATCTTTGTGCAGCGTCCTACTCAGTAGACCCTTCGGGCCTTTGACCGAGATATCGGCTCCCTCCAGTTTTACTTCAACGCCTGCAGGTATTGTGATGGGCAATTTACCTATCCTGGACATTATCACACCTCCTCCGGGAAAGACCCGGGCTGAAAAGTTCACTTCTTACATCGTGGGACCTTCCTGTCTTCTTAAACAACACAAGCTTCAGCAAGCGTATCCCCGTGCCTTCTTACCAGACATAGCAGAGCACTTCTCCGCCCAGCTGGCGCTTCCTTGCTTCCTTATCCGTCATGATGCCGTGCGAGGTGGAAATAACAGCTACCCCCAGACCTCCCAGGACACGCGGAACCTCGTCTTTTTTCACATAAACCCGTAAGCCCGGTTTACTGATACGCTTAATACCTGTAATAACCTTTTGTTTATTGGCGCCATATTTCAGATACAGTCTTAAAATTCCCTGTTTGCCGTCTTCCACCAACTCAAAATCTTTGATGAATCCTTCTTCTTTTAAAATACCGGCCATTGTTTTTTTGATTTTTGACGACGGAATTTCCACTTTTTCATGATAAACCGAATTGGCGTTTCTGATTCTTGTTAAAAAGTCAGCTACCGGATCTGTCATAACCATCTATTTTCGACCCCCTTCCTCTTTCCAAACTTACCAACTGGCCTTCGTTACGCCCGGGATCTGTCCTTCATAAGCCAGCTCACGGAAACAAATACGGCACATGCCGAATTTCCGCATGTAAGCATGGGGACGACCGCAAATTTTACATCTATTGTAAGAGCGCACTTTAAACTTCGGTACTCTTTGCTGCTTGTTGATCATGGACTTTTTGGCCATGTAATTCCCTCCTTCATCTTAAAGATAGAGTTATCTTTCGGCAAACGGCATACCCATCAGTGCAAGCATTTCCTTGGCTTCCTCATCGCTTTTCGCCGTGGTGACAAACACGATATCCATGCCGCGGATGGCGTCAACCTTGTCATACTCTATTTCAGGAAAGATGATTTGTTCTTTCAGGCCCAGCGTATAATTGCCTCTGCCGTCAAAGGACTTGGGCGATATGCCTCTGAAGTCGCGCACACGCGGCAGCACTACGTTAAACAATTTATCCACGAATTCGTACATTTTGCTGGAGCGCAGTGTGACTTTGGCGCCAATGGGCATGCCGGCGCGCAGTTTAAACGCTGCTATGGATTTCTTGGCCTTGGTGATGACGGGTTTTTGTCCGGTGATGGCTTTCAGGTCACTGACTGTGCCATCCAGCACTTTCGGGTTCTGCACCGCTTCACCCATACCAATGTTGATAATTACTTTTTCCAGCTTGGGTACTTGCATGACATTTTCATAGTTGAACTTCTGCATCATAGCAGGATTGACTTCCTGCCGATATTTTTCCTTTAGTCGTTCCAACGCCTTAAACCTCCCTTCCGGTTGGGCTTACCTATTAAAATTCTTCACCGCACTGGTGGCAAACTCTTACTTTCTTCCCGTCGGCCAATATCTTTTTATTGATACGGACCGGCTCTTTGCATTTCGAGCAGTATAACATCACGTTAGAGCTATGGAGCGGGGCTTCCCTTTCCATAATTCCGCCCTGAGGGTTGGTGCGTGTCGGCTTGGTATGTTTCTTGACGATATTGATTCCTTCAACCACCACACGGCTTTTCTCTGTTTCGACGCTTAAGATTTTACCTTTCTTGCCGGCGTCTTTACCGCTGATGACCTGGACTACATCGCCTTTTTTAACGTGCATTTTGGATTTCATCAAATGTTCACCTCCTACAGCACTTCGGGCGCCAAAGACAGAATCTTGACAAATTCCCGCTCGCGCAGCTCACGGGCCACCGGCCCGAAAATACGCGTACCCCGGGGGCTTTTGTCCTCTTTAATAATAACGGCTGCATTCTCATCAAAGCGGATATACGAGCCATCCGCACGTCTTACGGCGTCGCGCGTCCGCACCACAACCGCCTTGACAACTTCTCCCTTTTTAACAACGCCGCCTGGTGTTGCTTCTTTAACCGAGGCGACAATCACGTCTCCCAAAGAAGCATACCGTCTGAAGGAACCTCCCAACGCGCGGATACATAAGAGTTCCTTGGCCCCGGTATTATCGGCGACTCTGAGTCTTGTTTCCTGTTGAATCATGCCAAAAACCTCCTTATTATACCAACGGCGCTTTATCGATTACCTGCACGACCCGCCAGCGTTTTTCTTTGCTCAGGGGACGGGTCTCCATGATTTTCACCTTGTCCCCGATCTTGCAAGTGTTTTCTTCATCATGAGCCTTATACTTAATCGTCCGCTTGATTGTTTTCTTGTAAACCGGATGCCGTCTGTAGTCAACGATGGCTACCACTACGGTCTTATCCATCTTATCGCTGACAACCATCCCGGTCATGGTTTTTCTCATCTTTCTTTCCAAGAACTATTACCTCCTTTGCCTTCCTAAGGTCTTTTAGGCCTTTTGCTCCGCCAATTCCCGTTCTCTGATAATGGTCTGTGTCTGCGCAATGCTCTTTTTTACTTCCCTGATACGCATGGGATTTTCCAGCTGACCGGTAGCAAGTTGGAAGCGGAGGTTGAAAAGCTCTTCCTTAAGTTCCGTAACTTTCCTGGCTAATTCATCTTTGGTTAAATCACGAAGCTTATTAGCTTTCACTTGCTTCACCACCCATTTCTTCACGTTTTACAAATTTGGTTTTGATGGGCAGCTTATGGGAGGCAAGGCGCAGGGCCTCGCGGGCAATCTCTTCCGTGACGCCGGCTATTTCAAAGAGGACCCGGCCGGGCTTGACAACAGCCACCCAGTATTCGGGGGAACCCTTGCCGCTGCCCATTCTGGTCTCGGCAGGTTTGGCCGTAATCGGCTTATCCGGAAAGATTTTAATCCAGACCTGACCGCCTCTTTTGATATAGCGCGTCATAGCAATACGCGCGGCTTCAATCTGGCGGTTGGTGATCCAGTGGGCTTCCAGAGCCTGCAGCCCATATTCTCCATAAGATACCTTATTGCCTTTATGCGCTTTCCCTATGCCTTTTGTGGTACCGGCATGAGGCCTGCGGAATTTTACTCTCTTAGGTACGAGCATTCGGATTTTCCTCCTTCCTGTTTTTCATTTCAGGAAGAATTTCCCCTTTATAGAGCCATACTTTGACGCCGATTTTACCGTAAGTGGTATCCGCTTCGGCAAAGCCGTAATCGATATCCGCTCTTAAAGTATGCAGCGGAACTTTTCCTTCGGAGTACCATTCCGTCCGGGCAATTTCCGCGCCGGCCAATCTGCCCGCACAAGCAATTTTGATACCGAGGGCGCCCAGGCGCATGGTACGGGAAACGGACTGCTTCATGGCCCGGCGAAAAGCGATTCTCTTCACCAATTGCGCGGCAATGCCTTCCGCTACGAGCTGAGCGTCCAGTTCCGGCTTTTTAATCTCAATGATGTTTACGCTGACTTTCTTGCTAGTCATTTTCTCCAGCGTTTTACGCAGGTTTTCAACTTCCTGCCCGCCGCGGCCGATGACGATACCGGGCTTGGCGGTATGAATCGAGACTTTCAGACGGTTTGCGGCTCGCTCGATTTCCACGCTGGAAACTCCGGCTAAGAAGAGTTTCTTCTTGATATATTCACGGATCTTGATATCTTCGTGCAGGAGTTCGGTATAGTTTTTATCGGCATACCAGTTGGAATCCCAGTTGCGGATAATGCCGACTCTTAATCCTTTAGGATGTACTTTTTGTCCCACTTACTTGCCACCCTCCTTCTCGCTCACAACGACCGTGATGTGACTGGTGCGCTTTTTGATAATATCGGCGCGGCCTCTGGCTCTGGGCATAACCCTCTTTAAGGTCGGTCCGGCGTCGATATAAGCTTCTTTGACCACAAGCGCATCGGCGTTCATCTCATAGTTGTGTTCTGCATTGGCTACCGCGGATTTCAGGACTTTATGAATGGTTTCGGTAGCTTTATGCGGTGTAAACTTCAATATTGCAAAGGCTTCCGCCACATCCTTCCCCCGGATCAAATCAATGACCGACCGGGCTTTACGGGGAGATATGCGGATAAATTTTGCAATAGCTTTAGCCTGTTTGGTTTCCATTCGGATGAACCTCCTCTCTGAGGTAATTATTTCAAAGATGTGGAGCGTTCGGTATGAGAGCCGTGACCCCGGAAGGTCCTGGTCTGCGCGAACTCGCCCAACTTATGTCCGACCATGTCTTCAGTGATATAAACAGGAATGTGTTTTCTGCCGTCATATACAGCCAGCGTATGTCCGACCATTTGCGGAAAGATGGTAGAACGGCGCGACCAGGTCTTGATCACTCTTTTTTCATTGACGCTGTTCATCTTATTAATCTTATCCATCAAACTCTGCTCTACATACGGTCCTTTTTTTAACGATCTGCCCATTGACCTGCCCCCTTCCCTATCTCTTCTTCCGCGGCGTTACCACGAATTTGTCGTTCGGATTCTTTTTCTTTCTGGTCTTGCCGCCGATGGCCGGCTTGCCCCAAGGTGTAACGGGGTTCTTGCGTCCGATCGGGGAACGGCCTTCACCGCCGCCGTGGGGGTGATCCACCGGGTTCATGACCACGCCGCGCACTGTCGGCCGGATACCCATCCAGCGCGTACGTCCTGCCTTGCCGATGGTGATGTTCTCATGCTCCAGATTGCCCACCTGACCAAGGGTGGCCCGGCAGTTAATGTGCACCATGCGCACCTCTCCGGAAGGCATCCGGATGGAAGCATACTTGTCTTCTTTGGCCATCAGCTGGGCGGATGCGCCCGCGGCTCTGCATAATTGCGCGCCTTTGCCGGGTTTCAGCTCAATATTATGGATGATGGAACCCACCGGAATATTGAGAAGCGGCAGCGCATTGCCTGTTTTGATATCGGATGCGGGTCCGGAGAAGATCACGTCGCCGACTTTCAGGCCATTGGGCGCCAAAATATATCTCTTTTCCCCGTCGGCGTAATGCAGAAGCGCGATGTTGGCCGAACGGTTGGGATCATACTCTATGGTCGCCACTTTAGCAGGAATATCGTCTTTATTTCTTTTGAAATCAATGATTCTGTACAGGCGCTTGTGTCCGCCGCCCCTATGTCTCACGGTCAGCCGGCCTTTATTGTTGCGGCCTGCATGTTTCTTCAGGCGCTCAACCAGAGACTTTTCCGGCTTATCCGTCGTTATTTCTTCGAAGGTAGACATGGTCATTTCGCGTCTGCCCGGCGAAGTCGGTTTAAAGCCTTTAACAGGCATACCCTTTCCCTCCCTTGATCCTATTCTTCAAAAATCGGTAAACGCTGTCCATCTTGTAATTTAACGATGGCTTTCTTCCATTCCGAAGTCATACCCTGGGTCCGGCCCTGACGCTTCATTTTGCCGGGCACGTTCATGGTAGTTACATTCACAACGTTTACCTTGAAGATTTTTTCTACGGCGTGCTTGATTTCGATTTTGTTGGCTTTGGGGTCTACCTCAAAAGTATATTTATTTTCTTCCATCAATCCGGTGCTTCTTTCCGAAACCACCGGCTTGATTAATACTTCATGCGGATTACGCATTATCCCCACACCTCCTCAATCTTGGCTACGGCATCCTTAGTGAGGATAAGCTTAGTATGGTTTAAGAGGTCATAAACATTGATGCCGTCTGCAATCAGGGGTTTGATCCCCGGGATGTTTCTGGCCGATTCTTTGACATTGTCGGTTTTTTCAGCCGTAACCACTGCTGCTTTGGTCTCGATTTTGAGATTTCCCAAAACCTTGACCATGTCTTTGGTCTTCGGCTGGTCAAAGGCTAGCGCATCTAAGATAATGAGATCGC
>JAVEYA010000038.1:0-19674 GCA_034003745.1 Clostridia bacterium | reverse complement strand
CCGTTGCACAGCAGCTGGACCTTATTGAGCAAATCGTACATAATGATTATCTGGATCGGGCTGGTTTTGCGGATTATGAGGACATCCGGCTGAAACTGCGGGATTTGATTAAGTTCATACCGGAGAAAGACCGGGTGCGCTATGATACTGACTTCACGGATGATGTTTTATCCATGGAGTGGAGAGAATCCCAGTTGGACAACGATGATCTGGCCAACTACAAGAAGAAGGTCAACTACTATATCCTCCAACACCAGAGTATTCCGGCTATTGCCAAGCTAAAAGGGAACGAGCCGCTGACAGGTAAGGATGTGCGTTCGCTTGAAGATATTCTATGGAATGAGCTGGGTACCAAAGAGCAATATGACGCGCAGTATGGGAAAACTCCGCTGGGCGAGCTGGTGCGTTCCATTGTTGGTTTGACACAGAAAGCAGCAAACGAAGCCTTTTCACAATTCCTGAACGATGCCGGATTAGACAGCAGGCAAATGTATTTCGTCCGGCAGGTTGTTAACTATATCGTGAAAAACGGTATGATGAAAGATTTATCGGTGTTGCAGGAAAGCCCGTTTACAGATAAGGGCGACATCAGTGAGTTGTTTAATGGTGTGGCGGTGTTTATGGATTTACGGGCTGTGATTGAAGGGATTAACCGGAACGCGATGGTGGCGTAAGAAAGAATATCGATCCGAGGTGAAAAACATGGATAAGCTTTTAGAAAAATTGAGTTCGTACAATTTACTCAACAATTTGATCCCAGGTAGTTTTTTCTGCTTTTTACTCTATAGTATTTGCTCTATTGATATTCTAAGTGATAGCGTAGTGGAGAACCTATTTATATATTATTTTATAGGCATGGTCCTTAGTCGGGTAGGCTCTATTGTTATAGAACCTATTACCAAAAGGGTGAAGCTTATTTCTTATGCAGATTATAATGATTATATTGTGGCGAGCAAAAAGGATAAAAAAATAGATATTCTTTTAGAAACAAATAATCTATATCGGACGATTGCTGCCAGTGGGCTGCTAATTATATTCGTAAAATTATATACTATTGCTGAGCGACATTTACAGGCATTGTCTTATGCTACTCCGTTTATTATTGCAGGTTTGCTGTTGGTGATTTTTTTGCTATCATTTAGAAAGCAAACTAACTATATTAGAAAAAGAGTGGAACATGCTGTGCGTGTTGAGCAGAAGGAAGATGTTGAATGAGTGCGTAAAAATTATATACGGGGAGTGTTACGCGATGAGTAGACAGGTTGAAATGGTATTTTGGGATGTGCAGCACGGGTATGCTACATATGTTAAAACGCCGAATAATCGTCATATTGTGATTGACCTTGGTACAGGTGATTATTCGGGAAGCAATGCAGGATTTAGCCCTCTTAAACACCTAAAAGCAAACTATGGTATAACCCAATTGGATTATGTCATAATTACGCACCCACATCGAGATCATATTGATGATATTCTTAATTTTGATTCTTTAAGCCCAAAAGTGCTATGGAGACCTACGGCTCTAACGAATGACGAGGTTATGGCTGGTGTTCAAGAAAAAGATAAAGCGAAGTTTCAGAAATATTGTGAGATCAATAATGGATATAACGCTGCTATATCTTCGGATAGCTATGATAACCCTGACAAACCGGATAATTGGGGAGGGGTCTCAATAAAGAGATTTAGCACCTCAAATTGTGACCATAATAATTTCAATAATTTCAGTGCAATAACAGTGTTTGAATATGCTGGAAGTAAAATTGTTATACCGGGTGATAATGAAAGTGCATCCTTTGAGGTTTTAATGAAAGAAAGTGGCTTTGTATCAACTGTTCAAAATGCTGATATACTTTTGGCGCCACATCATGGTCGTGAATCGGGCTATTATGCTGATTTTGTTAATAAAGTGAACCCGCGTATTTCCATTGTCTCTGACGGTCGGTACTGTGATACAAGCGCAAACGCTCGATATTCACAAAAAAGCCGGGGATGGACAGTGCATAAACGTGACGGGACAAGCTCTACCAGAAAATGCTTAACAACTAATTCAGATGGAGCGGTAACAGTAAAGTTTGGATATCAAAATGATAATTCTCTATTCTTATATGTTGCAATAGAATGAGTGCGGCAACAATCTGGCAACAAAAAATCGGATAGCCCTTGCGCTATGGATAATAAAGATAATCAGAATACCACGAACCATATTATCTAAACAAAATCGTTTAGAAAACGCTCCTCGTGAGCGAGTGGGAGTAAAACACAAAAGCCGAGAGCCTGTATGAATACTGGGCTCTCGGCTTTGTTGTTTTAAGACTTCCTAATTAAGACCATTTTCTAGTTTAACGTGCTGGATCATTCTTTCAACATCCGGATTCTGATTTATTGAAATAAGCCTTATATCAGGATGAGCATTTTGAAATACTCTAAAAATCTCATCGGCAAAAGCTTGCCCGATAAGAATTACGTCCTGGAAATCAAGGACTGCCTCTTTGAAATGATCTACTCTGGCCAACAGGCGTCTCGCTTGAGAGCGAGACATTAACGCTTCTCCTTCAAACTGCATTAGCTTTACGCTAATAATTGTTTTATGGAAACTCGGATCGCTATCAGGATCGCTGAACTTATTAAAGACATCCGTTATATTTGTCTTTGTTTCTTTGGAAATGTTCATAAAAACCAATGTTCCTTTCATCTCTGATGTATCTAAACGGCTCTCAGCCAAATAGTCATTACCCTCATGACCTAAAAAGCATAATCCTTTTGACATGATGGCAAAACTGTCAAAAATTCTTGAAGTAAAAAATATCCCTTCCCCTGTATGCCTTGAAGGATCTGAAGTAAATTTTCCTTTCGAAAGCTCGAAAATTGCATGAGACGGCAACTCAAGTCCCAAATCGTTTTGTATTTTTTGGAATATGCCGATTCCGCTATCACCTATTATTAATTCAATTTCCGTATAAGTTTCATTGACTTCTAAATATACGATATCTGAGCCGGAGTGTTCTATTACATTATTAACCATTTCAGTTACTCCGTATTGAATAATATTTCTGATATTATCCGGCAGATTAAATATAAGAGGGAGTATATAATTACGATATACGGCGTCTTCCTCAAGGTCTTTATCTACTGCAATCCCAGTTTGTAGTTTTTCTATTTTCGTGAGTTTATATACCGGCCGTTTCATCGTGCCGGTTTTCTCAAGATATCCGGCCTCAATAAGTTGGCGGATATATTTGTTGGCTGTGGGACGGGTAATACTAAACTCATCCATTGTTAAAGAAACGATACGGGTACTATGCTCATTCACGTGACTCATAATATAGTCATTAATCATAGATATAAGTTTTTGGGGCATTTTCATTAATAACTATTCCTCTCTCAGTCTACTTCAATATAAATATATAATATTATATGTAAAAACGCAAATTATTTTCATCTATATAGATATTATTGCAATTTATTTTTAGATATACTCATTTTTATTTTAATATATCTAAAAATGAGTACCTTATAGCCTAGCAAAGTCATCCGTAATATAGTACACTGTCCTTACGACTGCTGTTGAGAAATGTTAAGAAGAGTAAGTGGGGTTGACGCACAGATATGGCCGACGACAATATTCTCAAAAAATATATCAATATTAAAATGATCCGGTTTATGACTGAAGAAGATTTGCGGCAGAAAGTGGCGGAACATAACACAAAGGTCTATCCGCCGGAATTTTTACAAAAGGCCAAAGAAGAGCTGGCCTTACGGGAGAGAATCCGGGAAAAAGAGACCAAGAACAAATGGCGCAGAGCCTTAAACGGCCTCTTTATCTCGTTTTTCCTCATCCTCATGACGCTGGTGGCCTCGAACCCCACAGAGCAAGAGTACCTGTGGTATCTGGAGGAAAAGACTGCCGGGCCGGTTGCTCAATATACTACCACGATGCAGAACTATTATCTTTTTACCTTTTATGAAACAGATTTATCCGGAGAAAATATCCGGGTTTTAGGCCTCTTAAAAAAGTTTTTTGTTTTGGAAGGCTGACCCCAGCGCATCATCTGAAAGAAGGCGTTGGTTTTGAAAAAAGATTACATTTTTGACAGCGGTGAACTGGACAGCATCATTGAAGCCTTTTCCGACGGCATTTATATTTCTGACGCGTATGGCAACGGGCTCAGGGTGAACAAGGCTTATGAGCAGATCACCGGTTTGACCGCGGGGGAGCTGGTCGATCAGAATCTGGCCGATATTGTGGCGCAGGGTCTGATCAACAAGTCTTCCGTCCTTAAAGTACTGGAGAAAAAGCAGCCGGTTACTTTTACCCAGAAATATAAAGACGGCAAAGAAATGCTCGTCACCAGCAACCCCGTTTTTAACAAGCGGGGCGAGTTGGTTCATGTTGTAACTACGGTCCGGGATGTGACCGAGCTCTCCCAGCTGCAGAAAATGCTTTCCGAATCCGACGAGCGTTCCAAAAAATATTATCAGGAATTAGTACTGCTGCGGGAACAGCAGCTGGAAATGGGACATATCGTGGCAGCCAGCCAGGCCATGCAGGCGGTGGTGGATCTGGCCAAACGCGCGGCCCAAGTGGATTCCACCTGTCTCATTTTAGGAGAGTCGGGTGTGGGCAAAGATGTGATTGCCCGGCTTATTCACAGCAACAGTACGCGTTCCGGTCAGGCTTTCATTAAGATAAACTGCGGGGCGATACCCCGGGAACTCTTGGAAGCGGAATTGTTCGGCTATGAGGCCGGCGCCTTTACCGGGGCCCGCAAGGAAGGGAAGCCCGGCATGTTTGAGCTGGCCCATGAGGGCACTTTGTTCCTGGATGAGATCGGGGAAATGCCTTTGGAGTTGCAGGTCAAACTCCTGGAAGTTCTGCAGGATATGACTATCCACCGGGTCGGCGGAACCAAATCCATCCATATCGACGTCAGAATCGTGGCGGCTACCAACCGGAATATTGAGGAAATGGTGCAAAAGGGCCGGTTTCGGGAAGACCTCTATTACCGGCTGAATATTATTCCCATTGAAGTGCCTCCTTTGCGGGAACGGCCGGAAGATATTTTGCCCCTGGTGGAAATGATTCTGCGGCAGCTGAATGAAAAATTCGCCCGGCAGACGACGCTTTCTTCCGAAGTCATCCAATGCCTGTTGAGTTATCACTGGCCGGGCAATATCCGCGAACTCAGGAACATTATTGAGCGGATGCTGGTGATGAGCAGGGAAGACTTGGTCGGACTGGAAGCCGTACCCCGCAGCTTAAGCCGGCAATGCGAATATCTGGTCCGCAACCTCTCTTCCAACAAGCTTAAAGAAGTGCTGGAGGAAGTGGAAAAGAACCTTTTGCTCAAGACCTTAGCGGAGAAAAAAAGTATCAGAAAGGCTGCGGAGGTTCTAGGCATCGACCATTCCACCGTTTGCCGGAAAATGCAAAAATATGGCCTGAGCGAGACTTCTTATAACGGCACTTGAAATGGTGCAAATCAGCAGAGGCGGTGCATTGATGCACCGCCTCTTTTTTGTGCCGCGCCCCTTCTACCTTGTAGGATAAAGGAACCGGGGACAAGGAACAGGAAAAAATAAAGTGGTGCGCTGCTGCACCAAGAGATAGGCTGATTGGAGGGCGATGGCCCAACCGGCGCGTTTCGTAATGTTGGCACACAACTTGCAATAATAAATGCGCAGAAGGGTCTTCAAGCATTTATTTTAAAGAAGGGAGTGTGTCGAGTGGGAAGATTCGAGAATAAAGTTGCGATTATCACCGGAGGCGCGCGGGGCATCGGACTGGCCACGGCTAAAAAAATGGCCGCAGACGGAGCCAAAATCATCCTGGTGGATATCAATGAAGCACAGCTGCAGGAGGCTGCCGGATGTATCGAGGCGCCACAGGTCAGCGTAATGACCTGCGTCTGTGACATCACCGATCCGCAGCAGGTAGAGAAGCTGGCGGAACTGGTCATCAAAGAATGCGGACAAATCGATATTCTGGTCAATAATGCGGGGATCACCAGAGACGCCATGAGCGACAAGATGACGGATCTGCAATGGAATCAGGTCATCAACACCAACCTGACCGGCGCTTTTAATATGTGCAGGGCGGTTATTCCCTATATGAAAGCGCGTAAATACGGAAGGATCGTCAGCCTGGCTTCAGTGTCGGCTTACGGCAATGTCGGTCAGGTCAACTATGCAGCGTCAAAAGCCGGCATTATCGGGATGACGAGAACGCTGGCCCTGGAACTGGGCAGATATAATATCACGGTCAATGCGGTCCTGCCGGGATTGACCGCCACGGAAATGATGAAAACAATCCCTGAGCATGTTTTGGATACCTGGGAAAAGAAGATACCGATGCGCCGCCTGGGCCAGCCGGAAGAACAGGCTGACGCCATCAGTTTCCTGGCTTCCGATGCAGCTTCCTATATCTCGGGCGTTGAACTTCCCGTAGCCGGCGCAGCGTTGATTATTTAGCGTTTGGCTACCTATGAATCAGCCCCCATACTGGTCAGGCAGCAGTTGCCGTTTTGCCTTTTAGCTGATTCCGTCCAGCTCCGGCGACAATTGCTGCCGCCTTTTTTCGCTTTTTACCTGTAAAGAATTATTGATTTTCTTTGCCGATACTGGTAAAATAATTTCTAATCATTATATCTGTAAAAATACAAGCAAACAGTAATGAAGGGGAACAGATGGGCGTTGCTTTTTCAGGGAGGAAACCTCATAGATTGCAAGGGTTTCCAAAAGTATAACCATTAGAATTCGCCCCGGAACTGCCGGATTGAAACTTATCAAGTAGGTCCGGACGGGCGCTTCGCCGTTATGGAAGCTTAGAGAGGGCCCTGTGGGGCCAATTAGGGTGGTACCGCGAGAATAACTTTTCGTCCCTTTTAGGGATGGAAAGGTTTTTTTATTTTCAGGTTGGTTTGAATGTAAAGGGGGATAAGATTCATGTATTATGAAAAGGATTTGGAGACGATGCCGCGGTCTGACTTGGAGAAACTACAGCTGAAAAGGCTGCAGGATACGGTGGAAACGGTCTATCAAAAAGTGCCGTTTTATCGCCAGGCCTTTGATGCGAAAGGAATAAAGCCTGAGGATATCCGTACGCTGGAGGATCTCAAAAAGCTGCCTTTTACCAAAAAAACCGATCTGCGTGACCAGTATCCCTTTGGCCTGTTTGCCGTGCCCATGGAGGAGGTCGTACGCGTCCATGCCTCTTCCGGCACCACGGGGAAGCCTACGGTAGTAGGCTATACCAAGAACGACATCCATACCTGGGCTTCGCTGATTGCCCGCTCGATTGTCATGGCCGGTGGCAGCAAAGGCGATATCGTGCAGAACGCTTATGGCTACGGCCTGTTCACCGGTGGTTTGGGCCTGCATGGCGGCGCCGAACTGCTGGGGGCGGCGGTGGTGCCGATTTCCGGCGGCAACACGGACCGTCAGCTGATGTTGATGGAGGATTTCGGCTCCACCATTTTATGCTGTACGCCTTCTTATGCCCTAAATCTGGCGGAAGAGGGGCACAGCCGCGGCCTCGACTTTGCCCGGCTTCCTCTGAAAGCGGGGATCTTTGGCGCGGAGCCATGGTCCGAACGTATGCGTAAACAAATTGAAGATAAATTGCAGATTACCGCCTTGGATATCTATGGCCTAAGCGAGGTGCTTGGCCCCGGCGTAGCCATGGAATGCAAGGAGCAGGAGGGTTCCCATATTTATGAGGACCATTTCATCGCCGAAATTATCGACCCGGAAACTGGGGAAGTGTTACCTTACGGTGAGCAGGGTGAGCTGGTGCTGACCTCTTTGACCAAAGAAGCCCTGCCCATCATCCGTTACCGCACCCGCGATATTACCGCGCTCAATCCCGAGCCCTGCGCCTGTGGACGTACCCATGTACGTATGAAGCGTATCAGCGGTCGCTCCGACGATATGCTGATTATCCGCGGCGTCAACGTCTTCCCGTCCCAGGTGGAAAGCGTTCTCCTGGAATTCGGCGAGACGGCGCCCCATTATCTCCTAGTGGTCGACCGTCAACGGGATATGGATGAGTTGGAAATCCTGGTGGAGATTTCACCGCAGCTTTTCAGCGACAAGGTGCGGGGCCTGGAGGAACTGGAAGGTCGCCTGCGCGCGCGTATTAACAGCGTTTTAGGAATTTCCTCCCGGATTAAGCTGGTGGAACCGCGTTCGATTCCGCGCAGTGAGGGAAAGTCGAAGCGTATCGTTGATAAAAGAGAAATCTAAGAATCATGTATACAGTATACTCTTTGTAAGCGAATGGCTTTAAAGAGTTTATTGTGATAAAATTATTCGTTGTAGATAAGTGAAGGAGGCAATGATATGAGTTTTAGCATGCTCGCTTCTCATGCCGTAGGGAAAGGCAAAGAGCCGGACGTCGTCTTTGATATTTTGGGTAAAGCCAATGCCGCCAAAGCAACCCTGGGCCAGGATAAAGTGATCAATGGTTCGATCGGGGCTATTTTCACCGAAGAGGAAAAATTCGCCTCGTTTCAAGGCGTTAGCGACTATTACCGCCGCCTGCCCGACGAAGAATTGATGAATTACGCCGCGATTGCCGGTCTGCCGGACTACCTGCAGGCTGCTATAGATTATACCTTTGGCGCATACAAACCCCAGGGAGCCTTTTTACGGGCGGTAGCCACCCCCGGCGGCACAGGCGCCATCCGCAACGCTTTCTTCAATTATATTGAGGTAGGACAAAAGGCGCTCATCCCCGACTGGTTCTGGGGACCCTATAAAACCATTGCCAATGAGCATCAGCGGGACGTCGAAACGTACGCCATGTTTGACGAAAACAATAATTTTACGCTGGAACCCGTCAAAGAAAAGGTTCTTCAGCTCTTCAAAGTGCAAGACAGCGTTCTGACGGTCTTTAACACCCCGGGACATAATCCGACCGGGCACAGCGTCAGCTTCGACGAGTGGATCCAGCTGTTGGATTTCTATAAAGAATGCGCCGCCGATAAAAAGAAGAAAATTATCCTCCTTTTGGATATCGCTTATCTGGATTATGTCAAAAATGGCGACGAGGCGCGCAAATTTATGCAGCTCTTTGCCAATCTGCCGGAAAATATCCTGGTAACCATCGCCTTTTCCATGTCCAAGTCGTTTTTGCTTTATGGTATGCGCTGCGGCGCGCTGATTGGCGTAACTTCCTCCGCCGAGGTGGCCGAAGAATTCCCGCAGGCCCATTCCTATTCCGCCCGGGGTGTCTGGTCTAACGGTACGCGGGGAGCACAGAAACTCCTGGTCGACGTGATGAAAAACAAAGAATTAAGAGAAAGCATCGACCTGGAGAGAAAAAGCTTAAGCGAACTGATCTTGAAGCGCGCCGATATCTTTGTTCAGGAAGCCAAGGATACAGGGCTGGAACTGATGCCCTATCACGGCGGATTCTTTATTTCGGTGCCGGCGAATAAGCCCCTGGAGGCGGCAAACCAGCTTATGGAAGACAATATCTATGTGGTGCCGTTAAAGAAAGGGCTGCGTTTTGCTGTATGCGCCTTGCCGTTGCAGAAGATCCCGGGACTGGCGGCGAAAACCAAAGAGGTCCTAAGCAAGCTTTAAAATATACTAAGGGAACAGAAACCAACATGATATGACTGGATTGGCGCTGGACACCCGTCCTCAGACGGAGTGGATAGCGCCAAATTCGCTAAGTAAGGAACATTTAGGAAGATTTTTGCATATAAAGTAATAAACATCTGACTTGAGACAGGGAAATATTCATGCTATGATAGGGTTAGTGAAGACTAACCATGGTTAATAATAGAGGCAGGGGATCTATTTGCGGTTTACGAAAGAGGAACGAAGAAAACAAATCTTAGCGGCGGCGACAAAGCTTTTCGTAGAAAAGGGGTATCATACTACCAGGACGAAGGATATTGCTCAGGCCTGTGCAGTCACTGAACCTGTTATCTACAAGCATTTCAGCAGCAAAGAGGAGCTTTTCCTGGAGGTCATCGCCAGCATCGCCGGAGAGACTTTCAACAATATCAGCTTTGATTCCGCCAATGATACGGAGGATATCCTGACTTCCTTTGTCTTGAACAAGGCGGAGAGCATCAACAACAACTTTTCTCTGTTTAAAAGACTGTTGAGTGAACTGATGGACAATGAACGGATTCGCCGCGACTATTACGATAAGTTCCTGCCCCGGCTGGCCCATCCGTTGATCTTCTATCTGGACCAGTTGAAAGAGCAGAAGATGATTAAGGAAGAAACGTCTTCCAAAGTCATACTGCTGGGCTTGGCGGGAATCATGATGATTGGCTCGCTGGCCAAGAATCTGGAAGAAAAATCAGCTTATGCCGATATTGACAGCCGGGAATTATACCGCCAAATGATGCACATCTATCTACACGGTCTTTTGCAGAAATAATATTACCAGCCTAAGGAGGAACTCATGCAGATGGCTCTGAAAATCGGCTTCCCGCGCACATTATTCTATTTTTTATACTATCCGTTCTGGAATTCTTTTTTCAGTAGTTTGGGTTTTGAAATTGTCACTTCGCCGCCGACAACCAAATTCAGCCTGGACCTCGGGGTGAAGGAAGCGGTTAACGACGCCTGTCTGCCGATCAAGCTGTATCACGGCCATGTGGCCGAGCTGAAAGATAAGGTCGACGTCTTGTTTTTACCGCGTATGGTCAGCGTCCGCAAACTTGACGCGGAAACGTTCTGCCCGAAATTTTTGGGTCTGCCGGATATGATCCGGAATTCCATCGACGGTTTACCCCGAATTATTGACGAGAAAGTGGATTTGGCCAAAGGGCGCTTTGCGGAATGGCGGTTATGCAAAAAGGTGGCGCAAAAGCTGGACGTTTATGGCTTTAAAGTCTGGCAGGCGTATCGCAAAGCCAAAAGAGTCCAGGAAAAATATATTGCCGGCTTGGCGGAGGGCTATTCGCCGCCCGCGGCCATGGAAGTTGCCGTGACCGGTGCGGTAGCTCCCCTGAAAGCGGCTTTACCCGAGCCGGAAATCAATCTGGCTATTTTGGGCTATCCTTATTTGATTTATGATTCTTTTGTCAATGTGGGTTTGTTTGAAAGACTGGCCGATATGGGCGTGCGTCCCTGGACGGTGGAAATGATCCCGCCAAAAAGGCTGGAAGCCCAGGGGGATAAGTTTATCAAGCATTTGTTCTGGCATTTTTCCAACCGGACCATGCGGGGAACCTACTATTACTTAAATGAGAAAAAAGTAGACGGTATCGTCCATGTGACTGCTTTCGGCTGCGGGCCGGATGCGATGGTGGATAAACTGATGGAACTGGAAGCCAAAAATTACGGACGGGTCCCCTTTTTGACCCTTTCCCTCGACGAGCATACCGGAGAAGCCGGTATTCTTACCCGCATCGAAGCATTTGTCGATATGCTGAAACTACGGAGGCGTAAAGGATGAAAGTATCATTTCCGATCATGGGGAACTCCTATCTAGCCTTCAAGCAGTTATTGGAGGACCTGGGGCATGAAGCGATTGTTCCGCCTATGCCCAGCGCCCGCACAATGACTTTGGGCACGGCGCACTCCCCGGAATTCGCCTGCATCCCTTTTAAGATTCTGATGGGAACCTATCTGGAGGCCATCGAAAAAGGCGCGGAACTGATTATCTCCTCCGGGGGGCACGGTCCCTGCCGCGCCGGCTATTACGGCGTCATCCACCAAAAAATCATTGAGGAATTGGGTTACACCACCAAAGTAATGATTTTTGACTCGATAAAAATGGGCTTTAAAGAATTTATCGGCAATTTGAATTACCTTTTAAATACGGGCAAATCTTCCTGGTTTACCTTGATCAAGGTTTACCGGGCCATCTGGGATAAACTGATGGCGCTGGATGAGATCGAAATACTGGCGCACCAGATCCGACCCTATGAAATGGAAAAAGGACTCACCAGCAAGAAATACGACGCCTGCCTGCAAATGATGGATCAGGCCAGGACCAGAGCCCAAATCGCGGAAGTCAAGGAAGCATGTGTTCAGCTGCTGCAGGCTATTCCCCGGGATCCCAACCGCAAACCCTTGAAAATCGGCATCGTCGGGGAAATCTATGTACAGATCGAGCCCTTTGCCAACCTGGATATCCAGGCCACGCTGGGGGAGATGGGCGTATATTCCAAACGGGGCATCCATTTGAGCGAATGGTGGACGGAGACGACCGGCCAGACCCATAATGAGCGGGCCGCCATCCAGGCCGCCAAGCCGTATCTGGACCAGATGATCGGCGGGCACGGCATCCTCTCGGTGGGAGAGACTATCCTGCATTCTAAGCACGGGTATGACGGGGTCATCCAGCTGGCGCCTTTCTCCTGTATTCCGGAAATTGTGGCCAAAGGTATTTTGACCCAGGTCAGCCGCGATTATAATATTCCGGTGCTGACCATCTTTCTGGATGAGCAGACCGGGAAGGCCGGAATGCAGACCAGGCTGGAAGCGTTTGTGGATTTGTTGTTCCAGCGCCGTCAAAAAAGATTGGAAGGAGCAGTATCGTGAAAGCATATCTGGGAGTAGATGTAGGCTCAGTAAGCACCAACCTGGTCGTCATGACCGAAAAGGAAGAAATCATTGAGCAATTGTATCTTAGGACCATGGGCCAGCCGGTCAGAGTGGTGCAGACGGGGCTGAAGGCGCTTGGTGAAAAAATAGGGAAAGAAGTAACCATCGCCGGGGCCGGGGTCACAGGCAGCGCCCGCAGCCTTACCGCTGTCCTGGTAGGTGCGGATGCAGTCAAAAATGAGATTACCGCCCACGCCGTGGCTGTCTCTAAAGTGCTTCCCGACGCCCAGACCATCCTGGAAATCGGCGGCCAGGACTCTAAGATTATCATCATGCGGGACGGTATCGTCACGGATTTTGCCATGAACACGGTTTGCGCCGCGGGAACAGGTTCATTCCTGGACCATCAGGCCGACCGTCTGAAAATACCCATTGAAGAATTTGGGGCGCTGGCGCTGAAAGCCACCAACCCGGTCCGGATTGCCGGACGCTGCGCTGTTTTTGCCGAGTCGGACATGATTCATAAGCAGCAGCTGGGTCACGCCACTGAGGACATTGTGGCCGGCCTGTGCGAGGCATTAGTGCGTAACTATCTGAACAACGTGGGCAAGGGCAAGGAAATCCTTGCTCCAGTAGTCTTTCAGGGCGGCGTGGCCGCCAATGTGGGGATTAAACACGCTTTTGAGCAAGCCCTGGGTATGGAATTAATCGTGCCGGAGCACTATAACGTCATGGGCGCAGTGGGCTGCTGCCTGCTGGCCAGGGAGGCCACACGCAATGTGCCGACTAAGTTCAAGGGCTGGAAGGCTGCGGACTACGATTTCCGGCCGACCAGTTTCGAGTGTAAAGGCTGCCCCAACCTGTGTGAAATTATCCAGATCCATGAGAACGACGTCCTGGTGGCGCGCTGGGGCGATCGCTGCGGAAAATGGTCCAATGTGAGCGCCAAAGTCGGATAATGCATTTTTGGGACAGGGGGACAGGTCCCTTGTCCCAAAATGAATAAGAAAAAGCTCCTTTTGGGCATACTTAAGTGAGTATGCCTTGAAAAGGAGCTTTTTTATGTTGGTTTCATTTCCCCATATGGATAAAATGCACCTGGCGCTGGAGAAGGTTTGTCAGACGCTGCAAGTTCCTTACCTGACGCCGCCCCTGCCGGGGCCCGAGACGTTGAAACGGGGGCAAGAACTGGCCCCGGAAGGGTCCTGCCTGCCCTTTTGCCTGGTGCTGGGCAATATGCGCCAGGCCCTGGATATGGGCGCGGACGCGATTATGATGCTGGGGGGCAGCGGTCCCTGCCGCTTCGGCTACTTCGTCTATCTGGCCGTTAAGATTTTGAAGGCGGCCGGATATGAATTTACCGAAATGATTATTGATAAAGGCTATCACCGGCAGAATTATAAAATCCTCCGGCAGATGGCGCCGGTCTCCCTGCCGGCTTTAATCCAGGCTGCCCATTTGGGGTGGGAACTCCTATGCGGGGAAGAAATCTTGGATCGGATCGGGCGGGAATATGCGCCCCTGGCCACCGACAGGCCGGGATTTAACGAGTTTATGGCTTCCGCCCGCAGCAGCCTGCGCAAAGCGGCTTCCCCGCAGGAAGCGATTCTACTGAAACGAAGCGTGATTACACATCTGCACAGCCTGGAAATGTATCCGGCGGATTCCGTTATACGCGTCGGCTTGATCGGTGACATTTATACCTTACTGGAACCGTTCGCCAATCACCAGGTAGAGGATTTTTTTGCCGCGCGCAATGTAGCGGTGTATAAGGAAATGTCCGTTTCCGGTTGGCTGCCCAATATTCTTTTGCCCTGGAAGAAAGGGGTTTACCGCCGCAATCTGCTGGAGAACGCGCAGCCTTATCTGACCAGTTCGGTAGGCGGATTTGGCCTGGAAACAGTCGCCAACGCGCGTGTGATGGGCCAAAAGCATATTGACGGGCTGGTTCAGCTTTTTCCGATGGGCTGCATGCCGGAAATCGTGGCGCGCAGCGCACTGGATAAAATGTGCCGCGACCAAAAAACCCCGGCGCTATTTGTGACGCTGGACCAGCATCACAGCCCGACGGGGTTTGAAACCAGGCTCGAAGCCTTTTTGGATGTGCTCTATACAAAAAAACAACAACATGCTGTTTAATCTGGGACAAGGGACCTGTCCCCTCTGTCCCATTTACCCATCTCCCTTAAGCAATTATTTATCCTGCCCCAATTTCCGAAAGATTACGTAGGAGTAGACCATAGGAATAAAAGCCGCCGCCATGATGCCGCCAAACATCAGATACGCGGCCCAGGCCTGGTGAAAGAAACTGAGGGCCATCCCCAACAGACCTGCAGCCACCCACAAGGGCGCGGCAAAACGGTGCGTCTTGAACCAGACTTCTTCGTTAGCCAGGGTCCAGGGCGTTTTGATGCCGACGAAGTAATTATGCTTGAATTTGCCCATATAGTTGCCCAGGATGAGAATTAAAAGAGAGACAATAAATTTGACGATTAAATTAATATCCAGCGGGTAACCGAGCGCGGCCAAGAGGGAGATAACATATAGTACTGCGAAAAAGAGGTGCAGGGTAACCCGAATAGCTGTATAAGCCTTACTGAAATGCATATAGTTGGCGCGCCGCGGGTCCAGGCGGGGCAGCAACAGGAAGAGCGGATAGAGAGCCAGGTTAAGCAGGGGAAAGAAAAGGACGCCAAAAGTCTTGCCCGACCACCCGTCCACTTCTCCCCGGATATTCCAGTGCCTGGGGATTTGCTCGGGCAGTTCGGGATATACGTACAAGCCGAAAGCAAAAGAAGCCAGGATAATTGCAAAGATAAACCATTCTTTCTTTAGTCGTTCCAGCATTTAATCTTCCTCCTTTTTACCGCTTAAGGCTAGAAACCAGCCGATGAGATCGTCAAACACGGTGGTATTTAGAGAGTAAATAATATTCTGACCCTGCCGCTGGTCAAAAACCAGATCCGCCTGCTTTAAAAGGCTGAGGTGATGGCTGATGCTGGGTTTGGAGATGTTGAACTGTTCGGCAATTTCTCCGGCAGTCATATTGTTGGCGCGCAAAAGTTGTAAGATCCGGCGGCGGGTCGGATCGGACAAGGCTTTGAAACTGTCGTTAAGTCCGGGCATTCAGGCTCACCTCGCAGGAATAGATTAAAAAAACCAGAGGACAAGGCTTAAATAATTAGATAAACGTCTAAATATAGTATAACTGGAAACAGGCATTTTTGTCAAATAGAGTTCTTTAAGGTATAATAACAGGGCAAGAATATTAGCAATGTTCTTAAGAATATCCTTAGAAACAAGGAGGAGAGACCATGCCTGAACAAGTAAGACATGAACAAGACACGATTCTTCTCCCGCAGGAAACGGTGGACGTTATCGATATGGCTTCAGAAAGCGGCCTGCGCGTCTACCGGCAGAGCCTGGTATATTTGCTGGCCTGGGCGGCGTTTGAGCTGTTTCCGCACGATCGGTTGCATATCCAATATTCCCTGGGGCATGCCTATTACTGTGAATTCAAAGAGGGCAAAACATTAACGGAAGTGGAAGTCAAAGCCCTGGAAGCTAAAATGCGGGAGCTGGCAGCCGGTGATTTTACTATCAACGCGGAATATTTTACTAAAGAACAAGCGATAGAGTACCTCACCCGCTATGGCCGGGAAGATACCATTGAACTGTTGGCGTATTTGCCCTGGAACCGGGTCAGGTTATACCGTACAGACCGCTATGCAGATTTCTCCAGTCATATTCTGGTCAGCCGCACCGGCTTATTGCAAGTCTTCGCGCTGGAAAAATATAATGGCGGGCTTCTCTTGAGATTCCCCGCCGCTGACGATCCTGCGACAGTCGCGCCCAAATACCGCTTGCCGAAGCTGGCGCAGGTCTGGCAGGATTCGGAAGAATGGGCGGATATCCTGGAAGTCAGTAATTTATCCAGCCTGCTGAGAATGTGTCAGACCGACGCGAAGGACGTCAACACGTTGATTCATGTGGGTGAAGCGCTGCAGGAGAAGAAAATTGCCCGTATCGCCGACGCAATCTATTCCCAGCGCGATAAAATCAAGTTAATTCTGATCGCCGGGCCTTCCTCTTCCGGCAAAACGACTTTCGGCGAGCGGCTGTCTATTCAACTGCGTGTTTTAGGCCTTCGTCCGATTTCTTTGTCTACCGACGACTATTTTGTGGACCGTGAACACACGCCCAAAGACGAAAACGGAGAATATGATTTCGAAGCCTTGGAAGCCGTAGATATTTCGCTGTTTAACCAGCATATCCAGGAGATTATCAAAGGGGAAACAGTGGCCTGCCCCATTTTTAATTTTGAACGCGGCTGCCGTGATGATGTGGTTAAAGAAGTGTTTTCGGAAAAGGAACATCCTATTATCATCGAAGGCATTCATGCCCTGAATGAAAAACTCACCGCTTCCATCCCCAGAGAAAACAAATATAAAATCTATATCAGCGCGCTGGCCATGATTTCCATCGATGACCATAACCGCATTCATACCACCGATACCCGGCTGATCAGGCGGATTGTGCGGGACAGCCAGTTCCGCAATCAGAAAGCTATCCATACTTTAAAGCGCTGGCCTTCGGTCCGCCGGGGCGAAGAAAAAAACATCTTCCCCTTTCAGGAAGATGCGGATATTATGTTTAACTCAGCCCTGATTTACGAATTAAGCATCTTGAAAAAATATGCTTATCCGCTTCTCGCAGCCATCAGTCCTGCGGAAAGCGAGTATGCAGACGCACGGCGCCTCTTGGAACTTTTGGATTATGTGCCCGATTTCAGCGACCAATACGTGCCCTTAAACTCCATCTTGCGTGAGTTCATCGGCGGCAGCTCTATTCACGGGAAATAAATAAAAAAGCCGGTTGTCTTAACAGACAGCCGGCTTTTTTCTGAACAGGAAGAAAGAACCCAAAGCGGCCAGAATAAACAAGGAAGACAACAGATAGACAAAGCTGTAGCTGGTGTAGTTGGCGATAAAGCCCAGCACAATTGCGCCTATGCCCATTCCCAGATCCCAGGAAGCCATGACCATAGAAGTGGCGGCGCCGCGGCGGTGGGGCTCAATCCCTTCGACGGACAGCGCGTAGATGGTGGGCTGTACGGCGCCAAAGCCAAAACCGTAGAGAACGCCGGCAATTAAGAAATGCGACAAATCCTGAGCAAAGGCCAGTGTCAGCAGGGAGACAACGAGCAGAAGCGACCCGCCCAGAATCAAGAGCTTCGGCCCTCTTCTGTCGTAATATATTCCGCAGGTCGGCCGGCTGACCAGGAGCCCCAGGGCATAGACAGTGAAGAATAAACCGATATTGGCAATACCGTGCTCTGCTGCATAAAGCGGCAGAAAGGTGACGATGACCCCATAGGAAATCGTGGTGAAGAACAAAGTCAAGCTGACACGGAAAGCCCTTTTTTCAAACATGGAGACCTTTTGGGCCTGTTTATCCGGGGCCGTATAAGGCGGGAGCTTGATTAACGAAGCAAACAGAGTCGTCAGAATTGTGGCCGCCAAACCTACTGCAAACACAGGCAGATAGCCCCAACCGTCCAGAATGAACAGGCCCAGCGCCGGGGCCACGGCCATGGCCAGGGTATTGCAGACGCCGTAATAGCCCATGCCTTCGCCGCGCCGCGATTCCGGAGTGATATCGGCTACAATGGTAACCGCCCCGCCCGAGGTGGCCGCCCAACCTGCTCCGTGTACTACCCTTAGGGCCAGCATGAAGAAGAGCGTGGTGGCAAAGAAATAGCCGACCATGGCGGATAAGTAGATACACAGACCTATGAGATAAATAACCTTGCGTCCATAGGTGTCCACCGCGCGGCCGACAAAGGGGCGGAAAAAAATCGAGGTGATGGTCAAACTTCCGGTAATCAGGCCCAGATAGCTTTTATTGACGCCAAGTGAGACGGCATAATCGGGCAGAATCGGCAGAAGCATCTGAAAACTAATAAAAAGAAAAAAAGTAGCAAAGCTGATCAGGACAAAATTTTTGGTCCAGATGCGGGGTTTGACCTCCGTTTTATCTATGGTCTGTTTCATTTATTATCACCTGTGTATATTCGTATTAGGCGCATATCCTAGTAAGTAAAGGACAAGCCAAGACAACCCGGACCGGCATGGACGCCGATGACCGGACTTGCTTCCTGCAGAATGGAAACTTTAATGTCAAAGGTGCTTTCCGCCAGTTCCTTAAGACAGTGCGCCGCTTCCTCCGCGGCGCCGTGAGCGACGCCGACATAGCGCGGACGAAGACCGTCCAGGACTTTAGCCATATGTTCGACTTTTCTTTTGATCGCTTGTTTCTGGTTCCTGACCTTATCCAAGGGGACATAAATACCGTCTTCTACCCGGATGACCGGCTTGATATTAAGAATACTGCCCAAAAGTGAGGAAACTTTGCCGATGCGTCCGCCTTTTTGTAAATATTCCAGCGTATCGATAGAGAAGAGTACTTCGGTACGGTGCCTCAATTTATGGAGATAATCGGCTATTTCTGACAGATGCAAGTCCTGTTTGATCATATCCACCGTTTCCATGACTTGCAGTCCTATTCCCAGGCTGATGGATTTGGAGTCAAAGACGTGGATACGGTCGCTGAGCGTTTGCGCCGCCGCTTTGGCGATAGAGAACGTAGAGCTTAACCCGGAAGAAATATGGATGGAAATAACCTCATAGCCCTCTTCCAGCAAGGATTTGTAGACCTGGGTAAAATCTTCTCTGGTCGGAGTGGAGGTTTTCGGGATGAAATCTTTGGCGCTTTTCAAGAGGGGATAAAACTCGGCGGGCGCCATGTCCACGCCATCTCGGTAAGTAGCGTCGGGAAAATTGACATAAAGGGGGATAACGTTAATGTTGTTTTCCTTTACGTACTCTGGGGGAAGATCGGAAGTGCTATCGGTGACGACCCGGATTTTTTTATTAAGCATACCGGTTAATCCTTTCATTAAAATAATCCCGTATAACGACAGTTTAGCTGAAAAATCCCGATTTAACAAGAACAATAGCCCAAGACCTGCAAAATGGCTTGAAAAATGAAACAGGTTGACGGGCCGGATAATTCGCACTATAATAAGTGAGAAAGAAATAACTCTGTGAGATTATCATTGAATTCAGTCCCTTGAAATTAGTCCTGTGAGGCTAGTAA
>JAVEYA010000037.1:0-20379 GCA_034003745.1 Clostridia bacterium | reverse complement strand
CCTCGTCGGCGATACCGCTGTAAAAACCGCTTTCCTGCGCCACGCCGAGAACCTCCTGGACAGCTTCATCCTGAATAACCAGCATCTTTTCACCTAAAGAGCCGCTGCGATAAGCCCTGCGTTTCTGCGCCGGTTCTATTGCCTGATCATTGACTTCCAATTTCAGCAAGACCTCCAGAAGCATCGTGCTGATACCCACCTTGGCCAGGTGGACTTTCATGATACGAGGCTCCAAACTCTGCCCAAGGCCTCTTACTTTGGCCCGCCAGGGGATTTGCACCTGCCGGCGCATGATATCAGAGGCATGTTTTCCGGGCCCGTTTTCAGCGCGGGTCGGGGATTCCAGCAGCAGACTGGGAAAGGAAGTGTGGAGGGTACATCCCGGTGTTTCACCGCTGCCGGAAACCTTACTTTTTACTTCAGCCAAATATTTTTCAGGCTGCAGGAAGGCTTCGCGGCAGGTTTCTTCTGTTTCCGCTTCCTCCGGAAATTCCAGCTCCTCACCTTCAAGACTGCCGGATTTGTACTGGACGGTTATACTCAAATTCCCACTGTAGCAATGATTTTCATTGTTGGCCAGATGGACCTTCCATTGAAAATCATCCAGCAAGACATCTTCTATAGCGGTTATGCGCAGTTCGGGGTCCTTTATTTTCCGGCGCAGAATCAGCCAAGTGAGATGATCGCCGCATATTTCCTGCCAGGGATAGCCCGGTTTGACCAATTCCAAAACGCATTTGTTCAAGCCGCTTCTCATCTTTAATCCCTCCATAGCCAGTTATCCAGTCCATCCAGGCATTTGTCCCGCAGATAACTTTCATAGATATAATTCTCCAGCTTGCGGGCCAGCTCAGGCGCGCTTACGATCCGGTTATAATACTGGTAGGCATATAGCCAGAAACGGTAAGGAAATCTTAAAAACGCCAGCAGGAGCTGCTTTTCCTGATACGCCAGCTTGTTTTGGACTTCATAGTTTTCCAAAAGCTGCAAGGTTAAAGCCGCATCCCATTTATAACGGGGCAGAAATGAGCTTAAGAAGAGCGCCAGATCCATGACCTCCAGACCTATGGTCCATTTATTCAATTCCAGAAAAGAGACGCCTTCCCCCCTGACGGCCAGGCTGGCCGGACAAAACGTATTGAGCAGAATTTGGGCGCGCTCCTTCATTTTGTTCTCATAACCGCCGGCAACCATCTTTTGCAATGACTCCTGCCCCTGATCATAAATAAAAGAAAAATACTCCGTATAAATACCGGCAAAATCCGACTTTTGACGGCAGGATCGGAAGTTTTTATAATACCAGATCAAGCTGGTCAATCTATTCTGAATTATTTGGGGTCCCAACAACGCTTCCTTATGGCCCGCGGTCTGATACCCCCGGCTTGAAGCATGCAAATCAGCCAGGCTTTTTACGGCCAGCACCAAATGCGCCGGCTCGGAGGATAAAAAGGAGTCATCCTCCGCCCTCACGAGGACATAGTAAACATGCCCTTCTACAGCAAGATAATCCTGCCCACCCTGGGCCGGCAACACTTCCGGGACGAGTCCCCTTCTTTTTTTCTGCAAATGACGCTGCCAGGACAATGCGGTCTGCAGACGGTCTGTCTCTCCCTTAAATCTGCGTATTTCCAGCATCTTAGCGCCAGAGACTATCCACCAGCCGTCCCCTTGGCGTGAAATTTTATCCGCCGTGAGGCTATAGGCTGCTAAAATTTGTTCCATGATCTCGTCAATGGATGAATCCCCCTGTCTCTCTTCCATTCGTACGCCCCCCGTCAAATCGCTCCTTCCTCAGCTTATGTTGCGGAAGATAAAGAAGTGCACGGAATTAAAACAGCCTCCCCGAAAAGGGAGGCTGTAAGAATGTACGCAAATTAATAGTCTTCATTGGAAGCACCCAGGTTGCGGCAGGTATCCAGGGTACAGATATAATTGCAAACCGGACATTTGCGCATTTTGGCGCCCTCGCGGGAATAAACCGCCCCGCAGTTGCTGCATTTAAAACTGTCTTCGGCATTATCCGGGGTGACTTTCGTCTTGATTTTCGTATCCGTAGCCAAACGGCATCACTCCTTTATTTTATCCTAGTGTACGCCTTGAGCCGGGTATTTATGCGATCAATAAAAAAAGAGACTTTCGTCTCCTTTTCTTAATATCTGCTGGAGCCTCTCCCGCCGCGCTTGGCGTCGGTGCTCCTTTTGTATTCGGACAGTTTTTCATCGCTTTCTTTCATAAATTTGGCTAACCTATCTTCAAATGATACCTGCACGGGACGGAAGCGGTCTCTTCCCCTGTTATCCCGGCCGGGAGGCCGGACCGCCGCCGGGTTGGCCTGTTTGATCGACAGTCCCACTTTACCCTTGGCGTCAATATTAATTACCTTGACCTTAACCTTATCCTGCTCTTTTAAATAATCCTTAACATCCTTGACATAAGCGTCTGCTACTTCCGAAATATGAACCAACCCTGTTATGCCTCCGGGCAGTTCCACAAAAGCGCCAAATGGGGTAATCGCGGTAACAACTCCCTCAAATATAGTCCCCACTGTAATTGACATCCGGTCTAAAATCCTCCCAGCTTTTTAAACGATATTACCATAAGACATTATAGCTTACACTCGAATACAGTGTCAACTACTTCCTTAGTCCCCCATGTCTTCCGGTTTAACATCCTTGGGTTTCGGCAGATTTTCGCCGGGTACGGCCGGAACAATAATGGTTTCTCCGGCTTTAACCATCCCCAAGCTCTCACGGGCTATTCTTTCAATGATTTCCGGTTCATTCAGGGATTGGATTTCCTCTGTTAAGGCCTCCTGTTTTTCCAGCAATGCGCCCTGTTCTTCTTCCAATATATGCATCTGCTGCTGGAGCTGCCATAATTCATACCCTCCGGTAGCAAAAATAAAAACCACATACAATCCTGCCACAGACAGGGCCACTTTCAGATAACGGGGCCATTTCTTTTTCGTCCTGCCGACGATGGTTTGTTTGGTTGTCCGAGTCTGCCGCATAGTGCTTCCGCCCCAATCCAGAAGTATTCAAAGCCTTAATTCTACAAATAATCATTTTTCCCTGCTATTGCCATAAAAGATATGCACTAGAGGGATGGCGGGTCCTGTGGCGGCTTCTTAAACCTTTTCTTCACTTTTTCAACCCGGGTCTGCACCTGCTTTTTAACCTGGCCCTGAAGATGCTTTTGGGTTTTCGCGCCGGCGTCCAGGGCGGAGTTTAAGACCCCCGCCGAAAACCTGACCGGGATGGCGATCAGATTATAGAGGATTTTAAACGGGATCACCACGAGACGGATTGTTGTTTTAATCATTTTAATTATAAAGTTATATAGATAAAAAAGCTTCCTGAAAATAAAGGGACTGCCCACCTTTATATAAAGGATGAAGCCGATGGCCATGCTGATAAAGACATAGAATCTGACTTCCCCCCACAAAATCTTCAGCAGGAAAATATAGGTACAAACGGTAACCACCAGCCAAAAAAAAGCGTCCCCGATGTTTGTCCCTTTCTTTTTCAGACCGTGGACCCGGCGCAAAACACGGTAAAAATCATAGATAAGCCCTATGGCCAGGCCTAAAATAACTAACATTATGAAAACGGTTATCTGTTCAGCCACCGGCTGCATTTTTCCACCGCCTTTAAGGGCTTTGTTCAATTAAATTTTTATTTGAGCAGCTTTTCAAGGATTCCTCTGCTCTTTTGTTTCATTTGTGTTTTTTTGTTTTCGGCATACTGCAGCATATTGACTTTGCCTTCAATCAGCATTTTGCCTTCTTCGAGGTTTAGCTGGACGATATGCAAGCCTTCACCCTTGATGACAAGGGCGCCCAGCCTGGTAGCAGTGATGATCTGGTTTTCGTTGAAGCTTTCTACTTCCAGAATCCCCCCGGCCTGCAAGACTTCCCGGTTAGTTAAGGTAAGCTGATAAGGAGAAGTATCCTTGCTGTCCATAATCAATCCCCCCGCATCTGGTTTATATAAAAAACTATGCGGGGGGACTGCCAATTATGCTTCGTTCTGTTTATTGTCACCGTTTTCCTCGTCTGGAGGCCAATTGCTGCTGGTGCCGTATTCAGCCACATCCTGCCAGGCGTCCTCGCCGTCAAAGGCATTGTCGTTCTTATTATCCTCCCCGATACTGTCCAAAGGCATTTTTACGACTTCTTCTTCTACCGGCCGGTACAGGTAGGACGTATCTTCTCTCTCTTCCAGATCTTCTTGGCAGGAGCGGCAAAAGGCAGCGTAAGGAATCGTCTCCAGCCTTTCCGGACTGATTGCCGCGCCGCAGGAGCGGCATTTGCCGTAATCTCCTGTTTTGATAGCGCCCAAGGCTTCGTCAATCCGGCTTAACTGTTCTTCAGTCAAAATTTTTAAACCCAGATCCTTTTCTCTTTCGAAGGTGGCATCCCCCAGATCGGCGGGATGGTTATCATAAGAGGAAAGCTCCCCAACAGAATCCGTCAGCGGCATGCGCAAACCTTCGTTGAGGCGCCGGGCCAGCTCTTCCTGCCCCCGGCGCAGTCCTTCCAGCTTATGCCGAAAATATTGCAGCTGTTTTTCGTCCATAGTATCTTATCATTTCCATTCCTGTTTGATCTCTACGTCTTTAAAGAAGTACCGGATAATGTCTTCCGCTTTCTTGCCCTGCTCCGCCAAAGCATTTGCCCCCCATTGGCTCATGCCTACCCCGTGGCCGAAGCCTTTACCGCGGATGACCAGGTTATTCCCTTCCACACCCATGGAGGTAACCAGTGTCGAACGCATTTTCTCACTGCCTAAAGCCAGCCGTAAGGACGGTCCGCTGGTAGTAACCCGGCCGAGTTTCACTTTGGTAACCCGGCCGGAAGGTCCCTTTTCCTCAATATTGACGCTGGAAATAACGCCAGGATCCTGTCCGGTAGCCTCTTGGACTTTCTGCCGCACCACCTCCAGCGGGAAAGAGGCTTGCCAGGACTTATTTTCCGGAACGGTAACGGCCGCTCCGGGGTCCTCGACGCTATGGATATAGGGCGTAGGCTCTTTATCATAAGCCAGTCCTTCCATAGCCGAAGCTGCCGTTTTACCTCCCCCGTCCGCGAAAAACCAGGCTTTGATATATTCGCCCCGGTGGGTAACCACTTCGCCCCGGGTACGCTCTACGGCCTTGACGATATTATCGTTAATGCGGCTCTCATCATAGGCCTGAAATTCTTCTATATCCGTAGAGGCGTCCGTCCCCCGCGCCTTTACACCGCCATCTTCCATTTTCTCCAGGGTAAATGTCCGCGCCAGAATGGCCTGGGCAGCCAGCGCTTCCGGCGGCCAGGAGGGCTCCATTTCCGCAGCCACGACCCCCTTGAGGTATTCTTCCATCTTCAGCTCTTTCTTTTCTCCGGTTTCCGCAATATATAAAGAAATCGTCGGTTCTTCCTTTAATTCCTCAGCAGGCGTTTCAGACGGCCGTCTGGCTTGCTGACAGGCCGGAAAAATAAGTAGGCACACCAATAACAAAACCAGCAGCATTTTGATTTTTCTCATAAAAAATACCCCCCGGCTAAATTCTTTTCGGTTAGTTTAGCCAGGGAGCAAAATAATCATGTATGACGGCTTTTGTTAAATTATTCAATCACACGGTAGAGATTCTTGGCGTCATTAGCTGCGATCGTTTCTTTGATTTCCAGTATTTCCACCTGAATCTCTTTAGCGCCGAAACCTATTTTCAAAATATCCCCGGCTTTGACTTCCGTGGAAGGTTTGGCTACTTTACCATTTACCGAGATCCTTCCCGCTTCACTGACGTCCTTCGCTACCGTACGCCGTTTAATCAGGCGGGATACTTTCATAAATTTATCCAGCCGCATCCGGCCACCCCCTTAAAACAGGCATCGTAAAAAAAATCAGGTTCTTTATGGCGAACCTGATCAATCCAAAACTATAAACAATATGTATTGCTTGATAAATGAACTACTTCTTAACTACTGAATCTTTCAGCGCCTTGCCGGGTTTGAAGGCAGGAACCTTCGTAGCGGCGATCTTGATTTCTTTGCCGGTTTGCGGGTTGCGGCCGGTGCGGGCAGCTCTTTGTCTTACTTCAAAAGTCCCGAAACCAACCAGTTGTACTTTGTCTTTCTGGGCAAGCGCGCCTTCAATGCTGGCGAGCACTGCATTTACCGCTTTCTCGGCGTCTTTTTTGGTCATTTCTGCTTTTTCTGCAACAGCACTTATGAGTTCAGTTTTATTCAATATAATCCCTCCTAATAAATAAAGGTTTTTCCTTTTCTATTGTTCTACAAAGCCTTGCAAAATCCTGCGTCAGCTGTAAAGTTTTTCATTTTTTTTGTATTATATTGGCTTTTTTGCTTCATTCCATAATAAATCCAGCTGCTTCAAATCCATTTCTTCCCATTTTTTGTTGTTTTTCTGGAGTTTCTGCTCTATATAGTTAAACCGTTTGATAAACTTATTAGTGCTGGTCCTTAAGGCCAGTTCCGGCGAAACTTGTAGAAATCTGGCTACATTGACCACGGCAAAGAGCAAATCCCCTAATTCTTCCTCTGCCTTTATTTTGTCCGTTTTTGCCTCTTTTAATTCATTGATTTCCTCAAATACTTTGTCCCAGGCCCCTTGGGCGTCTTCCCAGTCAAATCCTACCCGGCGGGCCTTTTCCTGAACTTCCTCGGCCAATAATAATGCTGGGGCTGAACGGTTCAATTTTTTCATGATCCGGGGCAGCCGGACCTGCTCCGTTTTGTTTTCCCCTCTTTCCTGCGCCTTGATATTCTCCCAATTGACGATTACTTCAGCAGCATCTTGGGCGGAGCCTTCGCCAAAGACATGGGGATGACGCCGGATCATTTTTTCCACAATTTCCGCGATAACGTCGTTTGGCGTAAAATCCCCCCGGCCCTGTGCCAAAGCGGAGTGGAAGACGACTTGCAACAATAAGTCTCCCAATTCTTCCCTTAATTTATGCATATCCTTTAAGTCGATAGCCTCGATTACTTCATACGCCTCTTCTAACAGACAGGTTTTGAGACTCTCATGGGTTTGTTCCCGGTCCCAAGGACAGCCCTGGGGCGAAAGAAGAAGCTGCATAATCTCCACCAGAGGGTCCAGTGGGTAGACCGCGCCGGCCTGGACTCCGGCCGTTCCGGCAGAAGGTGGGGCAGGTTCCAGATAGACGGAAGTCAGGTGGTTAAATTTTTCATAATGATCCAGCGCCCACAGGGGAACGCGTACCATTTCTTCTTCTTTTTCAATGCCGGCAGCCCGGATAATGACAGCCGGATACTCCGCCGGGAATTTTTCCAGAAGCGCCAGCTTCAGGTCGGAGGCGACCAATTTGTTGTACACCTGTAAAAATAAAAGATGGCTTGCCGTGGAAATGTTCCTGATATCCAAAGAAAGGGCGTCCTGAAGCGTAAATCCTTCGGCCGGGTCAATCCTGAGCAAAGCATAGACCGCATCGAGAAAACTCATGCCCGGAATGATGGAAACTTTCAGGTTCTCGGCAGGAGCGGCCTGCAGAAGCCGCCGGACCGATTCTTCTCCTACAAGGGGATGTCCCGGCACCGCATAAATCAAAGGAGCAGTCCCATCAGAGGAATAGGCTTCCCGGATTAAGCTTTGCACGATTGCCCCATAGATTTCCTCGAAGCTGTTCTTTTCTTCATAAAGATAATCAAAAGCAGTAAATTTTATCTTCAAGGAGGCTAACTGCGAAACGATCGGATGCTCCGCGGTCCGCAAAAATATTTTCTTTCCCCGGCCCAGCGCCTCCTTTGCACCCAAAGAAAGATTGTCTAATTGGCCCGGTCCAAGACCTACTATAAATATTTCCCGCAAATCTGTCGCTCCCTTTATAACGGCAGGGTGCACCCTACCCGGATAATTTCTTATTCATCATACACCAGCTTGTCCGGGCAGGCAACCTCTCTTTCCCCCTATAAAAGAGGGAAGGCGGCGCCTTTAGCACCGCCTGTTTATTGTTCCATTTGTTTGGCCAAAAAGGAGGCCGCTGTTTCGGCCAGCTTCAACTCCAGATCGCCGAATTTGGCATTGGGTTCCTTGGAAGCGATGATTACCGCCCCGATGGGATCACCTTCCGCGATAATCGGTGCGATGACTTCCGCCGTATACCTGGCCTCGCCTTCATCACCGGAGACAATCTGTGAATAAGTCTGCTGTCCCGGTTGATTAATCATCACTGCTTTTCTGTCTTCCATGACTTTTTCTACAGCGGGACCAATACGCTTATTCAAAAATTCCTTTTTCGGACCGCCGGCTACAGCAACGATCTGGTCCCTGTCGGCAATGCAGGCAATATGTCCAATCGCCTCATAAAGAGAGTCGGCATACTCTTTGGCAAAATCTCCAAGTTCACCAATGGGAGAATATTTTTTTAAAATGACTTCCCCTTCACGATCTACGAAAATCTCTAACGGATCGCCTTCGCGGATACGCAAAGTTCTGCGGATTTCTTTCGGTATAACAACCCGGCCCAAATCGTCAATTCTGCGAACGATACCTGTTGCTTTCATTAATACATTTCCCTCCTTAGAAGTTTAAGGGATACTTTAGTTTTAGTATATATTATTGATATAGTATTTATTCTTCGTTGCCTCGCTTTGGTTAAAATTCCGACCTCCTTTGGATATTTTTTTTGGTACACCTATTATTTTGTTAATCCCGTCATTTTTATACCTAAAATTTGTAGCGCATAAAGATTATGGACAACAAAAAAACTGCCCCGCCGGTGATGAACAATCTCCGGTACGGACAGTTTTTATTATTAATGCTTTATTTTGTTTCCGGTTCAGCCGGTTCTTCACCGTCTGAAGCTTCGGGCGCTGCTGTCACTTTTTCTGCAGCTTTTTTCTCCAGCACTTGCTGCAGGTTATCGATTATTTTGGTTTCACCCCGCAATTCGGTCATAAAAGTTTCAAAACCAGCCTGCTTGGCTTCCAGGAGAAGGCGGTCCGCGATCATGTCTTTTACTTCTTCATAAGCATATTGTCTGGAAGGTATAATCTCTTCCGCCTTAATGATATGGAACCCATGGACGGTCTGCACGGGCGTTTTCGTATATTCGCCCTCCTTCTGCAGCGTGTAGGCGCCATTAATAAACTCCGGAACCAGCATCAGATCATTTTTGGCAAACGGCCCAATTAAGCCTTCATTATCCTGGGAGGATGTATCCTTCGAAAGTTCCTTGACCAGTTTGATAAAGTCTTCACCCTTCTTCAGCCGGGCGATAACGGCTTCCGCTTCGGCCTGTGTTTTGACCAGGATATGGCGGACCTTTCTTTGCTCCGTCTGATAAAAAGCATCCAGGTTATTATCATAATATTCTTTGGGGTCCATGGCCGGCTCGGTAATTTCTTTGGTAATGTCATTAAAGATCTTATTGATCAGCAATTGATCTTTGACGTATAATTCCAAATCTCCTTCCGTCATCATTCTTTCCGCCAAAAAGAGCTCATACGCCAATTTATCCTCGAACTGTTCCTTGATGAGTGCCAATTCCTCCTGGTATTCCTCCTCTGACACCGCGAACTTTTGCAAATCCGGATGATTCTTGAGGATGATATCGTCAATCATGCTTTGTAAAATTTGTACATTGAGATTCTGTACCGCCGCGGCGTTTTCCGGAGCTTCCAAATTATACTGATACATGGCGGCCAGCCGCTTTACTTTGCTCTGTAATTCTTCATAAGTGATCAGTTTTCCGTCTATACTGGCCACAGCGTCGCCTATATCCGTAGTAACCCCTTTATTATCACCTTTATTATCACCGTTGGCGCCTGTACACCCGCTCAGCAACAAAGCCAGGAAAAGAATACAAACAATGAGCGCAGAAACTTTCTTCATTATAATACTGTTCCTCCTCTATATGATGAATATTCAGCTTAATAAGACAGCATTCTCATTATACCAATAATCCTTCTTTCTGAGCAATAGTTGATATTTCCATGATGACTTCTTCTAACAACTGCAAGACCCGGCCCATCTCCAGATTCTGTGTGTTGACCATAATTTCCAGCCCGGAGGAAACACTAAAACCCACCTGCCGCCGATATTTTCTGGCTAATTCCATTAATCTCTGACCCGACAAGCCATGATCTTCTTCCATCTTCAGCTTAATTAAAGCCTTCTCCTGAAAAACCGCCAAAACTTTAGCCGAAGCGGCCAATATCTTAATCACGGCAATTTTCAAAAGATTATTCAGCGGTTCTGGCAGAGGCCCAAAACGATCGATAAATTCTTCCCGCAGCAATTCGATTTCGGTAATTTCCCGGGCAGCGTAAATCCGTTGATAAAAATCAATTTTGGCGCCGTTATCATAGATATACTCCTGGGGAATATAGGCTTTGACCTGCAGGTCTATGGTTACTTCTTTCTCCGGGGGAAGTTCTTCCCCCTTGGCTGCTTTCACCGCCTCCTCCAGCATCCGGCAATACAGGTCAAAACCCACTGCCGCTACGTGACCATGTTGTTCGGCGCCTAAGATATTGCCCGCTCCCCGGATCTCCAGATCTTTCATGGCGATTTTAAAGCCGGAACCCAGTTCCGTAAACTCACGAATCGCATTCAGGCGTTTTTCCGCTACCTCGGATAAAATCTTATCTTTATTATAAGTCAGGTAAGCATACGCTACCCTATTGGAACGTCCCACCCGGCCTCTCAGCTGATAGAGCTGGGCAAGGCCCAATCTGTCGGCGTCATTAATGATCAGCGTATTCACATTGGAAATATCCAGACCGGATTCGATGATCGTCGTGCTCACCAGGACATCCAGCGACCCTTCCATGAAAGCAAGCATGGCTTTTTCCAGCTGATCTTCCGCCATTCTCCCGTGCCCGACCCCGACATTGGCCTCAGGCGCCAGTTCACGGACATGGTTAGCCACTCTATCGATATCTTCGATGCGGTTATGCACATAATAGACCTGCCCGCCCCGCCCCAATTCCCGCCGGATGGCTTCCCGGATCAATTGAGGAGAGTATTCTACCACGAAGGTCTGCACTGGATAGCGGTCTTCCGGGGGTGTTTCGATGACGCTCATGTCCCGGGCGCCTGCCAGAGCCATATGCAGTGTCCGGGGGATCGGCGTAGCGGTCAGGGTCAGCACATCCACCGATTTTCTGAGTTTCTTCAGCTTTTCTTTATGCATCACGCCAAAGCGCTGTTCTTCATCCACAATCACCAGGCCCAATTCCTTGAACTTGATATCCTGGGATAAGAGCCGGTGGGTGCCGATGACAATATCCAATTTGCCGTATTTCAGCTCTTTTAAGGTTTCTTTTTGTTCCTTGGCCGTGCGGAAACGGCTTAACACGCCAACATTTACGGCGAATCCCTCAAAGCGTTCCCGAAAAGTATTAAAATGCTGCTGCGCCAATACCGTAGTGGGCACCAAAACAGCAACCTGTTTGCCGCCTGTGACCGCCTTGAAAGCAGCGCGGATAGCTACTTCCGTCTTGCCGTAGCCTACATCGCCGCAGAGCAGCCGGTCCATGGGACGCGGCTTCTCCATATCCTGCTTGACTTCCGTAATCGCCCGCAACTGATCCGGCGTCTCTTCATAGGGGAAGGCTTCTTCAAAATCTGTCTGCCAGGCCAAATCAGGAGAAAATGCATAGCCCGGAACAGATTCACGGGCAGCGTATAAGGCCAGCAAATCTTCCGCCAGCTCCTGTACCGCGCCTTTGACTTTGCTTTTGATTTTACTCCACTCATTGCCGCCCAGCTTGGATAATTTAGGGGAGACCCCTTCCTGGCTGAAATATTTTTGCAAGAGGCCCGACTGTTCTGTAGGGACATACAGTTTATCTTCTCCCTGGTATTTAATGACCAGGTAATCGCGTTCCGCTTCCCCGACATTGAGCTTCTCAATGCCCATATAGCGGCCGATGCCGTGGTTGGTATGGACGACATAATCGCCGCTTTTCAAATCTTCCAGGACGTTAACGCGTTTGCCTTCACTGAAAATTTTGCGTGGCGCCCTTTTTTTCGGTTGATGAAAAAGTTCATGCTCCGTCAATACCGCCAGCTTCCAGACAGGCAGCTCAAATCCTCCGGAAAGCTGTCCCCGGGTAATATAGACCTTTTCCGGGGTAAGTTTCAGTCCCTGCTTCGCAATAACAGCCTCGACGCCTAAGTCCCAGAGTCCTTGCTTCAGGCGTTCCGCCCGCTCTTGGGAATCAACGCAAATCAAAACGGCAGCCTTCTGCCGCAGCCATTCTTTTAATTCATCCACCAAAAGACGGGTCTTGCCCATGAACAGGCCGGGGGTCTTCGCCGCAACGCTTAACAGGTTGACTTTCTCCAATCCAGCCGGTTTTTTGGGTAATAAGGAAAAATAGATTTTGGGGCTTTGGTGGGCCAGCTGTAGAATCTCTTCCATTTGGAAGTAGTTGTCCGCCTGCCCCGGAAAGATGAGCCCTTTCTCTAAAAGCGTCTTATAGGTCTCCAGCGCCTCCATTTGGGTCTGCAAAAAACTTTCCCGCTGACGATTCGGTTCATCCATAATCAAGACGGGCGTTTCCTGAAAATAATCCAGAAGTGAATATTTACGGTCGGAAAAATAGGGGAGATATTGCTCATAGCCGGTAAAGCACTGATTCTCCCGAATGTTTTCGAGTACTTCCCGCATCTTGGCGGAGAGATTATTGCAGGCTTCCCGGCTCCCTCTCTTTTCCAGGCTCTTTAATTGTTTCAGGGCTTCTTTTTCAATTTGGGCCAGGCCTTTTTCTTTATCCTGTCCCGCCAGAAAGAACTCGGAGGACGGGTAAATGCGGATCTCTTCCAGCTTCTTGATAGAGCGCTGATTCTCAATGGAAAAAAGCCGGATAGACTCAATTTCATCATCAAAAAATTCTATCCGGTAAGGATTCTCGCTGATAGAGCCGAAGATGTCCAGGATGCCGCCGCGCAGGGAGAACTGACCCTTGCCCTCGACCATATCCGCGCGCTGATAGCCTAAAGATAACAAACGCTCCATCAGTACGCCGGCTTCCATCCTATCCCCCGCTTTTAAAGAGAAAGCGGCCGTACGAAAGGCTTGGGCTGAAATCAGCACTTTGCTTAAAGCCTCCAGCGTAGTGACAATCACAATTTTTTTATTTTCCTGGAGGCTGACCAGCACCTCCAGACGTTTTTGCTGCGTTTCGTGGCTCCTCGCGATCACTTCAAAAGGCAAAATATCCAAAGCCGGATAATAATTGACGGTATATTCGGGCAGTAGGGTGTTTAGATCATCGAACACCTCTTTACCCCGTTGGATATTTTCTACAACATATAAAAGCGGTTTATCCTGATTTTTTAAAACCATCGCCGCAAGCAAACTCTTTAAGGAGCCGCTCACCCCGTAAAGCAGATGATCCTGGGCTTTATCCAGCTGTTCCAGGAGAAAGCCTGCTTCCTTAATATTATGAAGATATTCATAGATAGGCTGTAACGTCATGCGCGCTTTCCTCCATGTCAAATAGTGGGCGTCCGCTGCGACCCCCACCGGGAACAATTTTCCCTATCATTATATAATAATTTCATCCGGTTATACTACCAGGGTTTCAAAATATTTTACCTTAATGGGGCGCTTCCCCTTCCATCTTCATAGAGACAGCGCCTGAACTCCAACAAGAATCACAGATAGCCCTGACCGTACCGACCTCCCGGCTCCAGTCCAGATGCACGAGGTCATCACGTTCTTCCGGCGTCAGGACATCGAAACCTAAGCGTGCTTCATTAAGATTGCCCATCTCAATTTCGTCAATATATTTGCCGCATTCGTCACAAATATAGATAAGGCGCAAGCGTTCTTCCTCCCTCAGCGGCGCTCTTTACGGGCGCGCAGGTAATGGATGCTCAGATAATTCACGGCGGTGTGCACCAGCGCCGCGCCGGCAATGGCCAAAAACCACATCCCGCTGTACAGCAGGATGTAGTAGGTAACCAAGCCAAAGACGGTATGGCTGATTAAGGCCGTCAGGGCGGACCAGAAACCGAAGCGGCGGGAGGCGTAGTAGTCATGGGCCGCCTCAGCCAGGCCAAAAATCATATGGACAAAAATGATGGATGCGCCAAATAATAAGGCTGTGCCGCTCTTGACGAACTCTTCAAAGGCAGGGACCACCCAGACCACACAGATATCGCCCCAGCGCCTGACCAGGAGCAGATTGCCGCACCAGGCCAGCGCCGCCGCCGTTAATCCCGCAAGTACTGTCATCATGTAAAGTAGTATATCCCGAAAAAGAAGTTGTTAAGCTTTTTTACGCATGTGAGATTCAATCAAAGCTTTTTTCTCGCTGCGCGGCAAGTGTTGAATCTGCCGCTCCCTTTGCATGGCGGCGTTCCTGGACGCGCATTCTTCGGTATATTTCAAAGTTACCGGCGTTCTGCCCCGGGTATATTTGGCGCCCCGGCCGCTGCCGTGGGCGGCCATTCTTTTGACCAGGTCGTTGGTCCAGCCGGTATAGAAGGTGCCGTCGCTGCATTCGATAATATAGACCCAATACACGTTGCTTTACTCCTATTATCTTCTATCTTCGATATTATGGAGCGGGCCGGTTCCGCCACGCCTCCAAAAGAATCCGGTATAATTCTTTTGTTTCGGCTGCATCTTTTTTATTCAATATCCTCAAGCCGGATTCGGCTTCCGCGAAGATGTACGGCGGCCGGCTGGACGCATCCAGGAATAGTTTGATCCGCCCCAGCTCCTCTGCGCGGAAATAGCCCTTTTTGATTTCTCCCAGGTCGGAGCCGTTGGTTTTCATCTGAATTGGCGGCAGTTCTTCTTCCAGGGTGATGGACGTTATATTTTCATATCTTATTTCTTCCCCATACATACCGCTGATCCGGAAGGAATCTTCCCCCACCAGATATTCCGCCGGCCGGCGGCTAAAATACATGAGGACGCCCACCCCCACCCTGGTTAAAGCCAGCAAGGCTATAACCGCCCCCAGCATTAATTTAGAGCTGGTTTTCATGGTACCGTCCGGGTTTCTGGTATTTCCATCATAAGATTGGGATTTGATTACGGCATAGATGCTTACCGGTACCAACAAAAAAAACATACCCATAGCTATAAAGGTCAATTGCCAATATAAAAATACCGTGGCCAGAAAAATAATCCCCGCTATGGCAAAACAAAGACGGGCGGAAAATTCCCCCAGGTTTTCAATGTCTACTTGCTGTTTCTTTTCTTTGGACAGGGTATTGTAGCCGGAAATCAGCCAATAAGCTTTACCGTATTTAATTGCTGTTCCGATGCCTATTAAGAGAACGCCTGACAAGAGCAAGACGATCAAAGACAAATACTTCATACTGTAACCGCCCTTCCAAACAGCTTTTTGTAAGAAAAATCTCCAATTCAGTGAAATGGATTGGAGATTTGAGGCTTTATTTATTTTCTGCTTTGCTTAAATCAAAAGCATTAAATTCATTCATTGTTTTAACGATGCCTTCCCTGCACCAGCGTTCCAATCCTTCCACACAGGCGGCCAGAATATCCGGGAGAATTTTCTTTTCGTGCTCATAAAAAGAGCTCAGCACAAAAGCCTCCACAGGCATGGAGCCGGCAGGGCGTCCGATGCCTATTTTCAAACGGGCATATTCCGGGGAATTCAGCAACCCGGAAATGGAATGGAGCCCTTTATGACCCCCGGTTCCTCCGCCTTCCCGGAAGCGAATCCGGCCAAAATCCAAATCGAGGTCGTCATGGATAACAATAAGATCGTCGATCTTGTCATGATAGAAATGAATAATCTCTAAAACCGCTTCCCCGCTTAAATTCATATAGGTCTGGGGTTTCGCCAGCATAATCTTTTGTCCGTTCCAGACGCCCTGCCCCGATAAAGCCTTATGTTTCTTCACATGAATGTCGAACCCCCATTTGGCGGCCAATTTGTCTATGACCATAAAGCCGAGGTTGTGCCTGCTCTCCTGATATCGGGCTCCCGGATTGCCCAAGCCCACAATAAGTTTCATTTCAGTCCTCCCTCAACAATCAAACGTTGCTGAATTCAGGCGTCGGTCAGTCAAAAAGTTTACTGACGGAAAGGTCTTCATGGATTCTGATGATTGCTTCACCCAATAAAGGGGCAATGGACAGCGTTTTGATCTTGTCCAATTGCTTGGCCGGAGAAAGCGGGATGCTATTGGTGATGACCACTTCTTTGATAGGCGCTTTTTCCAGTCTTTCAATGGCCGCTCCTGAAAAGACGGGGTGGGTGCAACAGACATAAACCTCCTGCGCCCCGTTGTCGATAAGCGCTTGAGCGCCCAGGGTGATAGTGCCGGCCGTATCGATAATGTCATCAATCATAATGACCCGTTTGCCTTTTACTTCGCCGATGATATTCATAATTTCCGCTTTGTTGGGCTGCGGCCGGCGCTTGTCGATAATGGCCAGCGGCACATGCAACCGCTCCGATAAGGCCCGGGCCCGGGTTACACCGCCCAGATCCGGAGAGACCACAATCAAATTCTCCATATGTTTATTCAGGAAGTATTCCGCAATGATGGGCACAGCCTGCAGGTGGTCCACCGGAATATCAAAAAATCCCTGAATCTGGCCGGCGTGCAAATCCACCGCCAAAACGCGGCGCGCGCCTGCCGCCGTCAAAAGATTGGCGACGAGTTTGGCGGTGATGGGGTCGCGGGCTTTGGCCTTTCTGTCCTGCCTGGCATACCCGTAATAGGGCAGTACGGCGGTAATTCTACGGGCCGAGGCCCTCCTTAAGGCGTCGATCAGGATCAACAGTTCCATCAGGTTGTCATTGATGGGCGTGCAGGTGGGCTGAATAACAAAGACATCCACACCGCGGACACTTTCTTCAATCATCACATTAATTTCGCCGTCGGAAAAGGTTTTAACCGAGGCTGCGCTTACCCCCACCCCCAGGTATTCGGCGATTTCCGCCACCAACCCCGGATGGGCGTTGCCTGTGAATACTTTTAATTTTTTGTAATTGGACATCCTTTTGCACCCTCCCTGTATTGTCTTAGATTACTCTTTCTTCGAAAGCCCCGACCAGTTTTCGATATTGCGCTGCCTTCCGCGCGCCACAGACAAGGATCCGGCCGGAATATCTTTATTTACCGTGGAGCCGGCCGCAATATAGGCGTCTTCCCCGACCACAATGGGTGCCACCAGGTTGGAATTGCTGCCGACAAAACTACGGTCCCCGATGATGGTCTGGTGTTTTTGTACGCCGTCATAATTGCAGGTAATCGTTCCCGCGCCGATATTGACCTCTTTACCGACCTGAGCATCCCCGACATAACTGAGGTGCGGAATCTTGGCGCCCACATCGACGAAAGATTTTTTCACTTCCACGAAATCACCGATTTTCACATTTTCGGCTAATTTCGTACCCGGCCGCAGATAACTGTATGGCCCGATACGGCAACCGCCGCCTACTTCGGCTTGCAACAAATTGGAATAAGCGATGATTACCTCATCCGCCACAACAGAATCGATAATACGGGTATCCGGTCCGATGACACAGTTTTCACCGATACGGGTTCTTCCCTCCAGCACCGTACCGGGATAAAGCACCGTATCTTTGCCCACCGTCACACCGCTGTCGATATAGGTATTGTCCGGGTCTATCAGGGTGACGCCGTCTTCCATCAATCCTTTCAGCAGCCTTTGCCTTAGGACCTTCTCGGCTTGGGCCAACTGTACCCGGTTATTGATCCCCATGGCCTCGGTGAAATCTTCCATTAGCAGCGTTTCCAGCTTACCGCCTTCCTGGGCGGACAGCTTGATGATATCTGTCAGGTAGTATTCGCCTTGGGCATTGGCCGTGGTAAGCCGGGGGAGCTTCTGTTTTAAGGTCTCCACGGCAAAACAATAGGTACCGGTATTGATTTCTTTAATTATTTTTTCCTCTAAAGAGGCGTCCTTTTCTTCGATAATCTTTTCTAAACCCTGTGCGCCCTTGATAATCCTGCCGTATCCCGCAGGATCAGGCAACTGGGCGGTCAGCACGGTAACCTGGGCCTGGGCGGACTGATGTTTTTCCAGTAGCTGCCTTAGGGTTTGAGCACGCAGGAGCGGGGTATCCCCGCAGACTACCAGGCAATCGGCATTCTTGAACTTTTCCAGTTCCGGCAGCGCCATCAGGAGCGCATGTCCGGTCCCTAACTGCTCGCGCTGATACACGATGCGGCAATCATCCGGCAGCGTTTCCGCTACCGTTTCTCCCTGGTAGCCAAGCACAATGATTGTTTCTATGATACCCAGTTCCCGCAAGGTCTCCGTGACATGCTGAATCATGGGGACTCCGGTTAATTTATGTAAAACTTTAGGCAGACTTGATTTCATTCTGGCGCCAAGCCCGGCTGCCAGGACGACGGCCACAAGCTGATTCAAACCGATCCCTCCTTGGATGAACAGATATACCATTAATATATATATCATAATTTAAAGGCAAACTCCATATTAAGTTGGGGAGCAGCGTAGCCCTGAATATAAACAAAACGCATGCCTCCGGAGGGACATGCGTAATTTACGAAAATATATTCTGCTGATCGATTATAATTTAGACGACCTCCTCATAAGCTTTCAACACTGCTGTCTGTATTACTTCCCGGGCGTCCGACGAAATAGGATGGGCAATGTCTCTGAATTCGCCTTCCGGTGTTTTCCGGCTGGGCATCGCCACAAACAAGCCGTTGGAACCCTCCACTACTTTCACATCATGTACGACAAAGGCATTATCAAAAGTCACCGATACAATAGCTTTCATCCTGCCTTCCTGATTAATCTTCCTAATCCTGACGTCAGTAATATTCACTATCTTCACCACCTTCCCGCTAACCACTGGTTAATATGTCCTATTCGTAATATTTTTGGATTTTCCTTCTTCTCATTATGAAATTTCCCATAATTTAGCTATTTTATACCTTAACGCCTGGGAATCATTGGGGCTGAATGAGAATGCGCCTTTGTACCTCATCGACTTCATCCAGTTTTAAGAGCGAATAGTACCCCTCCACCAGTTTGTGTTCGGGTATTTTGGTGTCAATCAGGACGCCGATGCCGAGCACCTGAGCTTTAAATTCCCATAGGAGCTCGATCATGCCCTTGGCCGTGCCGCCGGCCTTCATAAAATCATCCACGATAACCACCTTGCTGTCCACCGGCAACGCCCGGCGGGTTAGGGTCATGGTCCTGATCTGGCGGGAAGACCCGGTCACATAATTCAGGCTGACCGCGGAGCCTTCCGTGACCCGGCTGCCGTCCCGGATGATTACCAGGGGACGGTTTAAGGCCTTAGCGGTCATCAGGGCCAGCGGAATGCCTTTGGTCTCGATGGTTACCACATATTGCGGTTCCAGGGGGGCAAAATGCTGGGCGAATATCTCGCCGACTTTTTGCGCAACCAAGGCGTCAAAAATAATATCCGTGATATATAGGAAACCTCCCGGCAGGATACGGTTGGGATCGGCAATTTTTTGGGCCACTTCCTGCAAAAAGGCTGCTTTATCTTTTTCAGACACTTGGGGATAATAAACCATGCCTCCGCCGGCGCCGGCCAAGGTTTCGATTCTGCCCAGGCCAAACGCCTGAAACACATCCCTGAGAATGCTGATATCTTCACTGAGGCTGGATTTGGCGGAATTAAACAGCTCGGTAAAATAGTTTAAGGAGACCAGTTTATTGGGCCGGTCCAGCATATATTTGGTAATTACGGCGACACGTTCACTTCTGCGCCATTTTTCCATACATTTTCCTCTTTTCTCCTGAATAATCACACTATAATCCGAATGTTTATCTTCTATTTTAACTTAAATATTCATGTTTTACCAGTATTATTCACTGCCTTCTTCGCTTAAAAAGACAAATAAAAAACGCCCCCGCAAGAGCGTCTCTTGTCTTCTAAGAACACAGCAACCTTTTCGCTAAGGTAAGGTCGGAATCCTTATCCACATCGATGCCGACTTCCGGATAGGGAGAAACAATCACCGTTCCTCTGATCCCCATCAGCTTGGAGACTGCTTCCTCGGCCTCCGCCAGGGAAAGCCGCCCCAGCAGATAGCGTACCAATACGCCCCAACCGATACAGGAGGCCAGTTTAACCGGTTTCTTCCGGTATTGTACCAGCTTTTCCGCCACCGGAAGGGCCCGGTCAATAATTACCGGGTCGATCAGGAACAAATTGCCGCCCGTATAGACGCCGTCTTGCAGATTGACATAGGTACGCTGGACGCCGGGATATTTTTCTTCGTTTGCTTCCCGCGCCACAACCGGATAAAACAAGTCCCCTTCGCGCGAGAGGCCGGCAGCCAGAAAATGGTCCACCGCTTCCGTGGTCAAAAGCGGCAGGTCCCCCGTAACGATCGATAGCTTCGCACTTAAATTCTTAAATTCTTTAAAGGC
>JAVEYA010000036.1:0-20680 GCA_034003745.1 Clostridia bacterium | reverse complement strand
GATCTGGACCGCTTGCAGGCGGTTATCCCCCAGACGCAGGAGGAAAATTGATATGAGTATATGGGAAATATTTAAGATATCCACCGCTGCTCTAAGGGGGAATAAACTCCGCTCCCTCCTGACCGCTCTCGGGATCATTATCGGCGTCGGCGCGGTTATCGCCATGATTTCTATCGGCCAGGGCGCCTCCAAAGAGATCTCCGATCGGATTTCCGCCATGGGCTCCAATTTGATTATGGTGATGCCGATGCGAGGAACCACCTTGACCGTCGAGGACGCCGAGGACTTACTGGAGCGTGTTCCCACCATCTCCGCCGCTGTGCCCAGCATCTCTACCAGCATTACCGCCAAATGGCAAGATGAAACTTACGATACCACGGCAGAGGGCGCCAATGAGGCTTATCCCGCGGTCAGGAATGTTACCGTGAAGACCGGCCGTTTTATTACGGCCGAGGAAGTAGACTCCCGGGCACGAGTAGCTGTAATTGGTCAGACAGTGGTGGATGAACTTTTTCAAATCAGCGACCCTTTGGGGCAGAAAATTACCATCAACGGCCAATCTTTCACCGTGATCGGCATTCTCGCGGAAAAAGGCTCCAGCATGGGCGCCAACAGCGACGACCTGATCCTGATTCCCATTTCCACTGCCCAGCGCTTGGCCGGCGCCACCCGGGTCAACACCATCTATCTCCAGGCCACCAGCGCCAAAGATGCGGAACTGGCCGTGGCGCATATTACCGCGATCTTTACGCAAAAGCATAAGCGTGAAGACACGGTCAGGGTTACCAGTCAGGATGAACTGCTGGAGACCGTCAGTTCCACCACCCAAACCTTTACCATCATGCTGGGGGCTATTGCCGGCATCAGTCTCTTAGTCGGCGGCATCGGCATTATGAACATCATGCTGGTCTCGGTGACCGAGCGCACCAGGGAAATCGGCATCAGGAAAGCCTTGGGCGCCAAGAAAAATGTTATCCTGGCCCAATTTATTGTGGAATCGGTTTTATTAAGCGTCATCGGAGGTATTATCGGCATCGCCAGCGGCATCGGCATTGCCCGGCTTGTTACCGTCTTTTCCGGCATGACGACCGTGCTTTCCCCGGTTTCCATCGCTGTTTCCTTCTTGTTTGCTTTCGGGGTGGGCCTCTTCTTCGGCGTTTATCCCGCTTACAAAGCCGCCTCTCTAGACCCCATCGTCGCCCTGCGGCACGAGTAAATAACCGGGCTTTTGCTTTTGCAGTTTGCATACCCAGACCGGAGTTTATTGAAGCTTTGGTCTGGGTTTTTTTCCTCTTATTTTTTCTTGATTTTCTCGGATATTTCTATATACTTAGTTAGATGAACTAAGTACTTAAGGAGGTGAATAAATTGGCGCCCGCCACTTTGGCCCATCAATTGATGGAATCCTTACATCATATCAATAAATTAAAAAGAACGCAGTTCTCCGCATCCGGTTTAAAGCCCAACGAGGCTTTTATCTTATTTCATATTAAAAAAGCTGTGCAGCCGCACGAAGCCGGGATTACGCTCTCCGCTATCAGCAGGGTGCTGATGGTTACCGCGCCCTCGGTTACCCCCATCATTCAAAACCTGGAAAAACAAGATCTAATCGAACGGTCCGCAGATGAAAAAGATAAGCGTGCCGTCCGCATCAAGCTGACCAAAAAAGGCGAATCTACCGTAAATAAAACCTGGGAGCGCTTTACCAACACGTATAGAGAGCTGGTCGAATACATGGGGGCAGAACGAACCAGGGAATTGCTGGATTTATTGGCGGATGTCCGGGCCTTTCTCGACCAGAAACAAGATAACGCCGATTAAAATATGCTGCACACTATTTCTTACCAAAGGAGACTTCTATGAGCAAGCTGCTGGACACGCTTAAACCTTATAAAAATACAATTACACTTATAATGCTGCTCGTTCTCTCAAACTCTCTGGCGCAGCTTTATTTGCCGACCTTGATGTCCGATATCGTCGACATCGGCATTGTCCGGGGCAATACGGATTATATCCTTAAGATAGGCGTCTGGATGCTTTTCGTGGCAGCCGGCGGAACAGCCTGCGCCATTTTGGCCGGTTTCCTGTCTGCCCGGGTAGCGACCGGTTTCGCCAGAAATGTCCGCTCTAAAGTTTTTTCCCAGGTGGAATCCTATTCCCTGCAGGATTTTGACAGCCTGGGCACCGCTTCCCTGATTACCCGCACCACCAACGATATTACCCAACTCCAGCAATTTTTGATTATGACGCTGCGCATGATGCTCTCCGCCCCCATGATGTGTATTGGAGGTATCATCATGGCCGTCCTGCAGGACGCCAAGCTCTCCTTACTGCTTATCGTCGTTATCCCCATCTTGGCAGCTATTATTATTGTGGTTTCACTAAAAGCGCTGCCCCTTTTCAAAGCGATTCAAACCAAGCTGGATAAGCTTAACCTCGTCCTGCGCGAAAGGCTCACCGGTATCCGGGTTATTCGCGCCTTTAACCGTACCTCCTATGAAAAAGAACGGTTTGTTGCGGCGAACACCGATCTGACCAATACCACCATTCGGGTCAGCCAGATTATGGCTGTTCTGATGCCCTTATTAATACTGATTATGGATTACACCACCATTGCCGTCATCTGGTTCGGCAGTCTGCGTATCGCCGCCGGGGAGATGCAGGTCGGCTCTTTAATGGCTTACATCCAATATGTCATGCAAATTATGTTTTCCCTGATTATGCTCTCCATGATGTTTGTGATGATTCCGCGGGCTTCCGCCTCCGCAGTCCGTATCAATGAAGTTTTAAAGAAGGAAAATAAAAGCAGCGATCCCCTGAAACCTGCCGTTCCCGCTATTACCAGAGGGCTGATTGAGTTTGCCGATGTTACGTATAGTTATCCCGGTGCGGAAAATCCCGCGTTGCAGAACATTTCCTTTACCGCCCAACCCGGTGAGATGACTGCCCTTATTGGCAGCACCGGCGCGGGAAAATCAACGCTTTTAAATTTAATCCCCCGCTTCTTCGAGTTGGATAGCGGACAAATCCTCATTGACGGGACGGATATCCGGCAAATACGTCCACAAGACTTGCGGGCGCAAATTGGTTATGTCCCGCAAAAAGCCCTGCTGTTTACGGGAACCATCGCCGAAAATATCCGCTTCGGCAAAAAAGAGGCCACAGACGAAGAAGTCAAACAAGCTGCGCAAACCGCCCAGGCGGAGGAGTTTATTACCGGTATGGAGCACGGTTACGATGCTTATATCGCGCAAGGCGGGCTGAACCTTTCCGGCGGGCAGAAACAGCGTCTCTCCATCGCCCGGGCCCTGGTCAGGAAGCCCAAAATATATTTGTTCGACGACAGCTTTTCCGCCCTGGACTTTAAAACAGACGCAAAACTCCGGAGCGCCCTGAAAAAAGATGTCGCGCAGGCTGCTGTGCTGGTCGTGGCGCAAAGAGTCAGCACCGTCATCCATGCGGATAAGATTATTGTTTTGGATGAAGGAAGGATTGTGGGCTGCGGCGCTCATCAGGAACTTTTAAAGAGTTGCCGGGTCTATCAGGAGATTGTCTCTTCACAACTGGCGGAGGAGGAAACAGCATGAGTGAAGCAAACAAACGTCAACCCGCCTCCCCCGGCCCGGACAGCCGCGGCATAGGCATAGGCCGCGGTCCCGGCAGCGGCCGCGGCCCCATGGGCAGCGGCCCGGCGGCGATGATGCCTGTGGAAAAAGCCAGGGATTTCAAAGGCTCTCTTAAGAGGCTGCTGGCCTACCTGCAACCCCATCGGCCGCAATTAATCATCGTTTCCATTACCGCTGTATTAGGCACCGCCTTTTCCATTTACAGCCCCAAAGTTATGGGGCAGGCTACAACCAAGCTCTTCGAAGGAATTATGCAGAGGCTTTCCGGCCGGCCGGACGCGGCTATAGACTTTGGCTACATCATCCATATTCTATTTTTCCTGGGCGGGCTCTATCTTTTCAGCGCTTTCTGCACTTTCCTGCAGCAATATATTATGGCTGCCGTATCGCAAAAAATTGTTTTCCAGATGAGAAATGACGTTAATGACAAACTGGCGCGCCTGCCTTTAAAATTCTTTGATTCCATGACCCATGGAGAGATTTTAAGCCGTGTCACCAACGATATCGATAACATCAGCACGACGCTGCAGCAGAGCATGACCCAGCTCATCACCTCCGTCGTCACCCTGGTGGGCATTGTCATTATGATGCTCTCCATCAGTCCGGTAATGACCCTGATTGCCGCTATTACGCTGCCTGTTTCCTTTTGGATAACAGCGCAGATTGCCAAACGCTCACAAAAGTTCTTTAAAGCCCAGCAAAAAATTCTGGGACAGCTAAACGGCCATGTGGAGGAAATGTATGCCGGCCACCTGATCGTCAAAGCCTTTGGCCTGGAAGAGGACTCTATTGCTAAATTCGAGGAGGTCAACGGAAATCTATACGAGACCGGCTGGAAGGCGCAGTTTATCTCCGGCCTGATTATGCCGCTGTTATTCTTCGTCAACAATATCGGCTATGTGCTGGTCTGTATCCTGGGCGGCCTTTATGTCACCCGCCAAGCCCTTACTATCGGCGATGTGCAGGCTTTTATCCAGTATTCCCGCCAGTTTACCCATCCCATTATCCAGTCGGCGAACATCGCCAATATTTTTCAATCGACCATTGCCTCCGCAGAGCGTGTTTTCGAGCTTCTGGACGAGGAGGAGGAAATCCCGGAGAATTTACAGCCGCAAGGGATTAGCTCGCCTCAGGGTTTTGTCCGCTTTGAACATGTAGACTTCGGCTATCATACGAATACGCCGGTCATTAAAAATCTGGATATGGACGTAGAACAAGGACAAACCATTGCCATCGTCGGACCTACGGGCGCAGGCAAAACGACCCTGGTCAACCTGCTGATGCGCTTTTACGAAATCGACGGGGGCAGCATCCGTATCGACGGTGTGGATATTCGCGAGCTGAAGCGCGCGGATCTGCGCAGCATCTTCGGCATGGTCCTGCAGGATACCTGGCTCTTCAACGGCTCTATCCGGGATAATATTGCTTACGGGCGTAATGGGGCAACAGAAGAAGAAATAAAAAAAGCGGCCAAAATGGCCTATGCCGATAATTTTATCCGGACACTGCCGGACGGCTACAACACCATCTTGAATGAAGAGGCCTCCAATATCTCGCAGGGGCAGAAACAGCTTCTGACGATTGCCCGGGCAATTTTGGCAAATCCTGCTATACTCATTCTGGATGAGGCCACCAGCAACGTAGACTCCCGGACCGAAGCGCTGATTCAAAAAGCGATGACAAAACTGATGCAGGGCCGCACCAGCTTCGTCATCGCGCACCGCCTTTCCACCATCCGCGAGGCTGACCTTATCCTCGTCATCAACGACGGCCGCATCATCGAAAAAGGCCGGCATGAGGAGCTCCTTTTGCAAGGAGGCTTCTATGCCGACCTCTATCAAACCCAGTTCGCCGCCAGCTAAGCTAAGAAGGGTGGGACAAGGGCCCTCTCCCTTGTTCCACTCTTGTCAAACATTACGGAGACAGCCCAAAACGGGTAATCAGGCAGTTTACCTCCACGTTTACCGGAATATCCGGGTAAACCTTTTCCCAATCGAGCGCTTTAAATTTTTGTGGGTCCTGACGGTATAAGTATTCGCCCAAACCCAAATAATCCACGCCAATTTCCTTTTGCGATTTTTCTACTGCCGAGCGAATTTGCGCGGCAACTTCCTCAGAAAAAATCTTTTCCACCTGGGCTATATGCTGCGGTCTCCGCATGTCATAATCATAACCCTGTTCATCTACCAGAATCCCGTCCGTCTTTAGGCGGATGGTGAAGCTAAGCGCGCCCTGTTCATTCCAAACCGGTTTAATGCTCAAGTTTCTGTCTTCCACACAGTAGGCATAAATTCCGTGTCCTGCGTTCAGCAGAACCGTGTCGTAACCATCGCCCACGATCCAGTTGGCGGCCTTGGTCTCCGATCCGTCCAACCACCCGACCAGCTTATACTTATCGAAGACAGCTGTGCCTTTGTAGATAATTTTCTGACCCTCTTCCTCCAGCGAGAGCATCGTTCCCATGCCCTGCCCCCCTCTGGAGCGCATATCGCCGATGAAATCGATCAGTTTATTCGTATGCATCATCGCCGATTTGTTTTCCAGGCGGCTCATCAGGACCAGGTCTTCCGCAATATATCGGCCGATAGCCGGTCTCGCTGCTAAAACAGCCCTGCTCTCCGTATCCTTAATGAACATCAATCTTAAACGCAGAGCCTTTTCCGGGTATTTTTGAATGAATTCGATGGCGTCAAAGAAATGGTCCTTGGCCAGCGCTTCTCCCACCAGCATGACCCGCAGGTGACTGAGCGACAAGAGCCGGGGAATTCTTGTCTGAATATGCTCCAGCGCCTCCGCAATACTGTCGCCCTCGGCCGATTCCATCAAATAGGCCTTCCCATCCGCTTCCTTTTCAAAAAGCATGCCGGGCTTGACTATTTCCGTCGACACTATAAACTTCTTATTTCCTTCGCCTTTATCTATGGCAAGGGTCGTCACAAAAGCCTGATTGCTGATATCCACTGCTTCCCAGCAGCCTGTTGAAAGGGCCATGATGAACAAGGCAAAGACCGTCAGCAAAACTTTCTTCATACGCGGCTATCCCCCTTTTTCATCAGGGTACAAATCAACAAAGCCAATGCCGGCAAAATAAAAACAAAGACAATCGAACTGAGGGAGAAAATATCTCGGATCATGATTACATAGCTGTAATTTGGAATTATATAACCAAAAAAACACGCTCCTACGGCGGCCATATAAATTATGGCCTTTCTTTGTGCTGTCAAATGAAATACCTGGGTAAATCCATAGGTCAGAAAATACAGCGTCAGCGCCCAGGTAGCAAATATCCCGATAATCCAGGGCAGGGTCAGCCACAGTTCAAATCTTTCCACCGGGAAACCCGGCAGCTCGATAACGGTAATCGTATCGACCCCCGGCCAGGCCGACTCATTAATATTTTCAATGCCGAGTACGCCGATGGCGCCAACCGTCTCCAGCATGGTCAAAACAAAGATAACGCCCATACCGAAAAGAGCCGGTTTTAATAGGGAGGCGCTTCTATTAAAAAATGGATAAAAAATCAGAATAATACCCGTCATGCACTGAAAAATGGACATAAAGTAAATGATCCCTTCCAGGACGGGAATAAAACCGTTTTCCAACACAGGGAAAAAATTTCCCCAGTAGATATTCGGTAAGGTCAGAATAAATACGCCCAGGAACGGGATGATCATAAAAAACAGCATCAATTGAGAAAAACGGGCCAATACCGCAAAACCGTAGCTGATCAGAGCTGCAGCTCCTAACGCCATTAGCAGCTTGGGGATAATTACCGGCACATTCCGCAAAAACAAAATTTGATTAATCCAACTGAATTCATTCAGCGCCATAACCAAAAAAACAGCCCAGTATAGAAATGTTCCGATAATAATGATCCAGCCCAAGGGTTTTCCCCAGACATCAAAGGCATACTCAAACATATTGCGCTGCGGGAAACGCTTAGCCAAAGCAATCAGCATAAAAACCACCGCAAATAAAATAACCCCACCTAACAAAACCGAGAGCCAGGCGTCACGCCCTGCTACTTCCACGATTTTGCGCGGTATGGTAAAAATCTCAAACTCCACAATCCCCACCATCAGAATAGAAGCTATGACCTTCGGATCTATTGTCTCTTTCACATGTTCCCGCATTGGTTTATCCATGCATCTCACCTTTTATTCCACCGTAATCGGTTTATACGTTTCATCCTGCGCCATCATTTCCGTATTCTCACGTACAATAGTGTGTCCCAGACCGCTGCCCTCCAGCGGCGCCAGGGGGCTCATATAGGCAATGCCGAAAGATTTTAACACTGACATATGAATAGCAATATAGATAAAGGCGATGGCAAAGCCAAACAGTCCGAAAATCGAGGTCATAAGCATGGTAAAAAACTGCAGCAGCCGGACGGCTTCACGCAGATCATTGTTGGCAATGGCAAAAGAAGAAATCATCGTTAATGTGGCAATAATCACCATCGGGATGCTGATAATCTTAGCCACGATTCCCGTCCCAATCAAGGCCAGGCCGGAAAACAGGGCGATCGTTGCCCCCAACTGGGTGGGCAGACGAACCATCATCATACGTACCGCCTCTACCACGCCCATAATCAAAAAGGCCTCAAAATAGACAGGAAAGGGAGTCCCTTCACGGCTTCCGGCAATCAGAAAGGCCAGGTGGGTAGGAATAAATCCGGTATTAAATGACGTCAGGGCGATATAAAAACCGGGCAAAGAAACGGCAAAAATAAACATGATAAATCTCGCGATCCGAAAAAAGCTCGCGGCTAAAAACCAGCGGCTGTAAACATCTTCCGGCGTATCCAGCAAATCAAAAAAAGTTGCCGGCGCCAGCAGCGCCTGCGGGCTGCCCTCGCATAATATCACCGTTCTCCCCTGAAACAGGGCAGCCTCCGCCCCATCGGGACGCTGACAGACTTCTGCCTGGGGAAAAGGACTCAGCGGGGAATCTTCGATATTTCGTTCGACAAAAGAAATATCCAGCAGCGTTACCGCCCGGATGGCTGAGATTCTTTGCCTGATTTCCCGGACAATCTCCGGGTTGGCCCGCTCTTTCAAGTAAGCCAGCACCACTTTTTTAGGCGCGATGCTGCCCACCTCAAACTGCTCCAGCTTCAGCTCCGCACCCTTAAAACGCTCCCCCAGACGGGTCAGGTTCAGATTCAGATTGCCCGAAAAACGCTCCTTGGGTCCTCTGGTATACTGCTGGTCGTCGGATGGAGCCTCTTCCATAACCTGAACTTCCAGACGGACATCTTCCAGAGATATTTCTTTGGCTGTGTTGATGCTGTTATTTTCCGTTTTTTTCTCCATTGTTCTGCTGCGAACTTTTTTAGGTTTAATCAAAACTTTCACCTGCAATTCATTACAAGTTTACCCATTGCAGGCAAAATTTATTTTTGAAACAAATTTGTCTGAATCGCGTCTATAAAGCAACAAGAATTCTTGATTCAAAATTTCAGGAGGTTATTCATGAAAAAAACTACTGTATTCATTGCTTTGTCCCTCATTCTGATATTGTTTGCCGGCTGTGCCGCTTCCGCCCCAATCAGTCCGGACAATATACAGACCATTCATGCCACCGGCACAGGCAAAATTATCACCGAACCTGATACCGTAGAACTGCGGCTGAATGTGATTACCGAAGGCAAGACTAAGGCCGTTCAGGAAGATAACGCCCAAAAGGCCCAGAAAACCATTGAGGCCCTCATCGCGTTGGGACTAACGAAGGACGATATCGAGACCGGGAATTTGCGCTTCGAACCTGTCTACAGCTGGAGCAATAATACCCAGAAACTGGTAGGGTATCGTGCTGGAAACACCCTCATCGTCAAGACGAAACAGCTTGATTTAACCGGTCCCATCGCCGACACGGCTATCCAAAGCGGAGCTGAAATGGTCGGCAACTTATCTTTCAGCCTTTCTGACGAAGGCAAAGCCGCCCTCTTAGGGGAAATCATGGAAAAAGCTGTACTGGATGCCAGAAATCAAGCCGACCTCGCTTCTGCCGCAGCCGGCGTCAAAATTACCGGCGTGCAGAATATTACGGTAATCAAAGAAGCCCAGGGCCCTATCCTCTATAACGAACGCCTGAACTATGCCAAAGCGATGGATACCGCTGCGGTAACCCCGATCTTGCCGGAGGATACGGAGTATATCGTTACTGTACAAGCCACCTTCACCATAAAATAATACCTGCATAAAATTGGGGATATACCTGGTTCAGGTATATCCCCTTTGCATTTGCATTGTATCTCATTTTATAATATCGAATTCAAACAGCCTTTCCCCGGTTATCTGCGTATCTCCTTGCCCATAACTTCGTTCGGCGAAAACGGCCCGGTTATTTCGATCCACCGTAATAATGCAGGAGGAGCGGGTGCCGTATTCCGCGCCGGCGATAAACAAAGAAGACAATAAGCGTTCCCGCTCCAGGCCAACGCCGGTATCCGGCAGTTCACTGTCCAAAGCCTGCTCTTGATCGGCCAGTCCGGCAAAAACAGCCGCAAAATCCAGCGTTTTATCTTCCTGCAGCATTGTCCGGAGCAGTCTTTTACCTTTTTCCACTTTGGTCCAGGGCGTATCCAGCAAATGATTGCTTAACCCATAGATTCCCGGATGGAGTTCTTTTACCCCTGGGGCCCTGTTACCGTAATAATACAGGGAATCCCTATCCCCTAAGAACAGATTAAAGCCGTTATACGCCTCCGCTTGCGGCTGCACCCTCTGCAAATATTCCGCCGCATCCTCCCCAGACTGCAGATAGCGGCTGACCAGTTCCCCCCGGGATCTGGCTTCCGGGTTGACCTGGCGGGGATCACGGTAATTAGTCACCGCACCCCAGCGCCCGTTTTTGGTAAGGCCCAGCCAGGTTCCCCTTTGCTCCAGGTCGCGGCCGGCTAAAATATTTGGACAATCAGGCCAAAAAGAAGCCCCAGCGGTGGGCCGGGCGTAATACTCGTCCCTGTTCGCCGCAATAACCAGACGATATTGGGGAGAGCAATTAAAAGCAACCAAAATCAGGCACATAGCTATTAATCATTCCTTATCGCATTTATCGGGCTGAGCCGTACGGCCCGAAAAGCCGGATATAAGCCTGCCAACACCCCGATCAGGATGGAAAAGACGATCGCGAACAAGGCGAGCCAGGGCGGAATCAGTGAAATACCGGCCTGCTCCATCCCTGTTGCCATCCCCATATAGCCGGCGCTGATGTGATTAATCAATTTAGAAACGCCATAGCTGAAACCCAAGCCGAAAATGCCGCCGATGAGGCCGATTAATCCGGCTTCAGTGATAAACATGGTGAAAACATCAGAGAAAGAGGCGCCGATAACTTTCATAATGCCGATTTCCCTGGTGCGCTCATAGATAGACATAATCATGGTATTGGCAATGCCGATGGCCGCTACCAATAAGGTGATACTGCCGATGCCTCCCAAGATGGCCTGAATTGTCCGGGAAGTTTGCTCGATCCCTTCCAACTGATCAGCCATGGACCAGGTATTATAACCCAAATCCTTAATGTGTTTAGACATCTGCTGGGTCAACTCTACATTGGCCGTGCGGACGAGAATATAGTCGTAGGTATCCTCATCCTGCTGGACACGGCTTCGAGAGGAAGACCGGCCCGCTGAACTTACAGAGACCGTTCCTCCTGCGTATCTCTCCATCATCACTCGGCTGCCGCCGCCGCGGGAAGAGCCACTATACATAAAATCACGCATTTTTTTGAGATCCCCGATGGGCACATAGGCCTGCCAGGAATGCTCATTCATTTCGCCTTCCAGAATGCCCACCACCGTAAAATTAAACGGCCGCGGGGAGCCCTGTCCGGTATTCAGCGTCATCGTAACCCGCTTATCCAGCATTTCCAGGGGGTCCTGCTCTTCCTGCCGCATATTGAAGCCGCCCCTGCCGCTTCTCATCTGACGCATCAGGGCTTCATCCATGAAATTGCGGATTACTTCCCGTCCGACAACCATGACATTGCGGTCGCCTGCTTCTAAGAGCCTGCCTTGTTCCGCCGTAAACTCAAGCTGGTCCATATAGGCGGCGTCCAGCCCGATGAGGCTGATATAGCCTTGTTTGCGGCCGAAACGCGCCTCTGAGCCGAAGTTATAGGCAGGGGAAACCGCGATGACGTTTTCCAGGGAGCGCAGTTCCTTGACGGCTTCGTCATTCAACTGTTTGCCGTCTGTCAAAGGCTGGCCTTGATCGTCAAAGATCATACCCTGCTGCACGCGAATTATGGTAAGGCTGCCCCAGCGCTCCATATTCTGGCGCTGCATTTCGTTCAGCCCAAAACCCAGCGACAGCATGACCACAATGGAGGTCGTGCCGATCAAAACGCCCAGGGCGGTGAGGATCGTCCGCACCTTGCGCCGCCAGAGATTTCTTCGCGATAACATCAATAAATCCAGGCTATTCATCCAGAAACTCCTTATTTCGGTTATTCCGTTTCATGCGCCAGATGAAGAAACCTTCGCCCAGCATAATCAAGCCCAAGAGTACCGGCAGCCAGTTGGACTTCAGGGAAGCCATGAAGCGGCCGCCGGAGTTGCCCATTCCGCCCGGCATTTTCCCGTCGGGGAACTCACCCATCTTGCCTACCTCACCGCCCATCGGCGCCATCTGCTCCATAATGTTAATCGTAAAAGGCTCTTCCACTTCGACGTCCTTGTTATTGTTGTCAATATAGGAGAAGACGACTTTCCCTTCCAGGGTCCCGGGCTTATCGGGAATCAACTCGGCCTGGTAGAAATCGCTGTAGCCGATTTCCATGTTGCCGACATAATAAGTGCTGTTTTCCTTCTGAAATTCCCCGTCCATCCTCACCATAAAATTGCCCAGCATCACCTTGCCGACATTGACGAACTCGGACATGACCATAATGGGCTGACCGACGAAACCATCGGTGGGTACCGTCATGGAAATGACATTCAGCTTGCACTCCTGGGTTACGGGAATATTGACCAGTTCTTCGCTCTCCAGGACTTTACCGCCACGGTCTTCATATTTGATTGACACCGGAACGATGTAGGTCTTGGCCGAGGCGTTGGGGTCCACATATAAATCGACTTCCTTCTCTATCGCACTCTTACCGGGGATGCTATCGATATAGAAGCTGTTGGAGGAGTTGACCGGGGAGAAGACCGTTCCGCCGGAGGTCGACGTGGTGGTGGAACCGGAGGTTTCCTCTATTTTGATAACTCCCAGGGAGATTTTGACGTTCTTGACCGGCCGCAGGTTGGTGTTTTCGATATACAGCCTCAGAGTGACTGTGTTGCCGGCCAGGACACGCTCATCGGAGAGGGTGTATTTATTGACGATGACCCACGGGGTCGTTCCCGCGCCGCCGCCGGACCAATCCAAAGGAAGGTTGATGGTCTCATCGATACTCGAAGAATCGGAAGCCAGATAGTCAAAGCTTAGATTCAATTTCACCGTATTGTCGGCGCGGGTATCCTTGGCCTGCAGGCGGTAGCTCACCACTGTCTGCGTGCCCTTATCCAGCTTAACGACATTCTTTTTGTTGCTGACGTCTTTCACTTCAAAGTTGTCTCCGCCGCCCAGAAGCAGCACAATATTTCTGGCGTCGGTGGTTTTGCTCAGGTTCTCCAGCGTCAGATTGACGCTGAATTCATCCCCGGCGTCAGGCTGGACCGGATTGACCTCCGCCGAGCGGATCACAATTACCGGTTTCGTTTGGTCATATGTAACGGGTACGGTGATCATCGTACCGGAGCTGACATTGGTCTGCGCGGGGCTCTTGCCGTTTAAGGAAACCATCAGCTCGTAATCCTTATTCTGCGCCTCTTTGTCTACCAGGAAAGTGAAATAGACCGTCTTAGTTTCCCGGGCTTCTATCCGGTCGAACGTCGTGGTCTGATTGGGCGCCAGAGAGAACGGCTCCAGGGTATTTTCCCCTTTCAGGCTGAAAGAAAACGCAAAGTTAACACCCTGGTTATCGGTCAGGTTGCGTACAGAAAGGCCCAGGGTAAATTCCCCCCCGGCCACGGCAGGGTCCATGCTGACTTTTTCCAGAACGACAATAGGCAGGTCTGTCTCCATCCCCAACGTTCCGGCCAGAAGAGGCAGCGGCGCAATACTCATTACAACCAATAGCAATATTAGCGAAGCAGCGACTCTTCTTAATTTTCCAGGTACATTTTTCACACCGACACACTCCTTCTCATTTCCTTGATGATACAACCGTCCACCATATGGATAACCCTGTCCGCATAATTAGCTATTTCCAGATCATGCGTGACCATAATCAATGTGGTTCCGGAGGCCTTGACCTTCTGGGTCAGTATATCCATAACCTCCGCGGAGGTTTTGGTGTCCAGATTACCGGTAGGTTCATCGGCAAAAATTATTTTGGGATTGTTAATCAAGGCCCGGGCGATGGAAACGCGCTGCTGTTGTCCGCCGCTCATCTCCGTCGGCCTGTTTTTCATCCTGTTGGACAGGCCCACCTGGTCAAGCATCTCCCGCGCCCGTTTCATCCTCTCCCGCGTCGACAGCGCGTCGAAAATCAAGGGCAGGGTCACATTTTCCAACGCCGTCAAAGAAGGGATCAAATGATAGGACTGAAAGATAAAGCCCATATATTTACGGCGGAACACCGCCATACTGCTTTCTTTCATTTTGGTCATATTGACGTCTTTAATAAAGACGCTGCCCTTGCTCGGTCGCTCCAGACCCGCCATAATATGTAACATTGTGGTCTTGCCGGAGCCCGAAGTTCCCAGGATGCACAAGAATTCGCCTTCTTCGATCTCCAGGCTGACATCATCAAGCGCAGTGATGAGTTCCTGCCCCAGACGGTATTTTTTGGTTAATCCATCAATTCTAATCAGTACGGCCAAAGAGGACACCTCCAGAATATGCAGACGCAAAAGACCATGTTTTGTTCCCGAACACCCTCGCTTAATTATTTAGTTTTAAAATATCCGCGACAGCGCCTTTGATTTCGTCTTTCTCACAGACCCGCCGGTGCAGGACCGGCTTCTGATCCAGGCCGCGCAATGAAGGATGGACGGGTTGTCTGGTCGTCTCGCTCAACTCTTCCAGAATAACCATTTCATCCTTGCCGGATACGGCTTCTTCTCCTTTAAGGGCCTTTAAAACACTGGCATTGAATTTGAACGGGCTGGCGGTAGCGTCCAGCACCGTTTTTCTTTGGTCCCCCGTGCTTTGGACATAAGCTTCATAAACCTTCATGCCGACCGCCGTATGCGTATCCAGCGTATAGCCGGCAGTCTCGTAATATTTTTTGATGGTGGACAGGGTCTCTTCTTCCGTGGCATACCCCGCCGCCAGGATTTCATCGATTTTCTCCTTAATCTCCGTATCCACCGTAAAGGAGCCTGCGGTTGCCAGCTCGTTCATCCAACCGTTCAGCTTAATCCTGTCATGGTCGCTCATCTCAAAAAGGAAGCGCTCCAGGTTGCTGGAAATCAGGATATCCATGGAGGGGCTCATCGTCTGAATAAAGGGCCTGTTGCGGTTATAGACCCCCTTCGCAAAAAAGTCGGCCAGCACTTTGTTTTCGTTGGAAGCGCAAATCAGTTTATGGATCGGCAGCCCCATAGCCGCGGCATACCAGCCGGCCAGGATATTGCCGAAATTGCCGGTGGGCACAACGAAATTGATCTGCTCCCCCGGTTGTATTTCCTTTTTGCCCAGTAAATCGGCGTAGGCATAGAAATAATAGACGATCTGCGGCAGGAGACGTCCCCAGTTAATGGAGTTGGCGGAAGAAAGCTCATAGCCTTGCTGCGCTAAAATATCCTTGAATTGCGCATCGCCGAATATCTCTTTAACCGCGCTTTGACAGTCGTCAAAATTTCCTTTTACCGCTACCACATAAGTATTGCCGCCGTCGGTGGTGCTCATCTGCAGTTCCTGTACCTTACTGACCCCTTTATAGGGATAAAAAACGATAATTTTAATGCCGGGCACATCCTTGAAGCCTTCCAGGGCGGCTTTACCCGTATCCCCGGAGGTGGCGACCAGAATAACGATTTCCTTTTCCGTTCCGGATTTTTTAATCGCCCCGGATAACAAATGCGGCATGATTTGCAAAGCCATATCCTTAAAAGCGGCCGTAGGCCCGTGCCACAGCTCCAGCACAAAAGTACGCCCATTGACTTGCCGGAGCGGAGCAATCGCAGGGTGGGAAAAACGGCTGCCGTTATAGGCCTGAGCGATGCTCTCGTCAATTTCCTCCGCCGTATAATCATCCAGATACAAGGGCAGAATCCTGCCCGCAATTTCCTGATAGGATTTTCCCTGTAAAGCTGCAATTTCATCCGGCCCCAAGGTGGGTATCCGTTCCGGCACAAACAGGCCGCCGCCGGGCGCCATGCCCAGTTTGACAGCCTGTGCCGCCGAGACTTTGGCGTAATCGTTTCTCGTGCTTATGTACATCCTTTTAACCTCTTTTTCTTCTTCTTTTGTCTTATTGTAACTTGTTCATACTCAATTTCAAAGACTTTTCCAGCCGGGAAAAAATACCCACTCTAGATTATAATCTGTTTGATACCCACTGTATATATGTAAAACAAAAAATATTTATCGTTTATCAATAAATTTCTATTGTAAATCAATATTTTTCTATGCTATACTACAAGCAAGAAAAGGATATCGGGAGGTTCGTATTGTGTGGAATGATAAGAAATCCCTCGGTTTAAGCAAACTGTGCATTTTAATTTTTATGGTTCTGCTGCTTTTGACCGTCTGCACCGCGCCCTGGCTGACGGAGTGGTTTCTGGATTTTTCCCGGGCCGATTTGGCAGACAGCAAACCCCTCTTTCTGGCCACCATTTATATAGGGGCGTTTCCGGCGGCATATCTGCTCTATAGTCTTCTGCGCCTTTTGAACCGTATCGAGGCAGGGGAGGTCTTCATCCCGGAAAATGTGGAGCGGCTCCGCCGCATTTCCTGGAGCTGCTTTGCCGGCGCCGGATTATCCTTCATTTCCGCCTGGTACTATTTTCCCTGGATTTTTGTAACTGTGGCCGCCGCCTTCATGGGGCTGATCGTCCGCGTGGTCAAGAACGTGGTCGCCCAGGCCGTTGCGCTGCAGGATGAAGTAGATTATACCGTATAAAGGAGGGAGAAAGGCATGCCGATTATCGTAAATTTAGACGTCATGATGGCGAAACGCAAAATGTCCTCCGGCGAACTGGCCGAAAGGATTGGCTTAACCCAGGCCAATCTCTCCATCCTGAAAACGGGCAAAGCCAAAGCCATCCGCTTCTCCACCATGGAATCCATCTGCAAAGCCTTGGAGTGCCAGCCGGGAGACATTCTGGAATACCGGGAACAGGACTGAACGGACAATTTTAGCTAAAGGAGGAACTCCAAATGATGAACGAAGATTATCCGGGAGCCGCTGCTTTGCCTGCTGCAGTCTCCTCAAACTTAACTAACGCTTCCCTGGGTGGCACTGCTGTAAAAAAAATAATCCGGGAACCTTTTGTCCCGGACCGTACGGATGGCTATTTTGCCATTGCCGCCTTTGTCCTGGGCTTCTTCTTTGCCCGCTGGGTCTTTGCCTGGCAGGGCTGGGGCGTAACCTTGTTTACTTTTGTATATGGCGTCGCCGTGGCCCTGTATTTGCGGAAAAAAGGAGCGCTCCGGCAGCGGGCCGGCTGGTTCTGGTTCGCCGTGATGATGCTGACCGGTTTAAGCTACTCCCTGTGGCCTAATTATGGTCTGGATCACTGGGATGACCTGCTCTTATTCGGCAGCGCCACTTACTGGATTATCTCGGCCACCAATCTTACATTGCTAAGGAAAACCAGTGACTGGCTGCCTCTGGACGGACTGAATACCCTTTTGTTGATTCCTTTTAAGAATTTCGGCATTCAGTACAGCAGTATCGCTTATCTGAGCCGCGCCAACAAAACCAAAGGCTCGCAACTCCTCTCCATCGGATTGGGCCTGCTCTTAACCGTCCTGGTGGGCGTGCTGGTAATTCCGCTTTTAATGGCAGCGGATAGCGGCGGTTTTGCGCAAATCACGCAGGGAATCTTTGAGCGCTTTACGATCAGTGAGATGATGCAGACTCTCGTACAAATGCTGATGGCCATACCCATCGCCGCCTATCTTTTCGGCTTGATCGCAGGCAGCGCGCATAAGCGGGGTACGAACTCCTTTAAACAAGAGCATTTGGAGAAAACGTTGTCCGGGCTGCGGGTCTTGCCCGCTGCTACCGTCTACACGCTCTTAAGCCTGTTATCCTGCTTGTATATCGTCTTTATGGCCAGCCAATTGCCCTACTTCTTTTCCGCCTTTTTAGGAGAACGCCCGGAGGGCTGGATGGTGTATTCAGAATACGCCCGGAGCGGCTTTTTTGAACTCTGCCGCCTTGCCGCCATCAACCTCACGGTCCTGACCGCCTCAAACCTCTTTAGCCAAAAGCTGCGGCGGGAAAGCCTGGGACTGAAGCTGCTCAATGTCATTCTCGCTCTGCTCACGATCCTCCTGATTGCCACAGCCTTCAGCAAAATGGCCCTGTATATCGGCGTGTACGGCCTGACCATGCGCCGTCTTTTACCCTGTCTGTTCATGATCTTCCTGGCTATCGTCTGCGGGGGCGTAATTGCCTTGCAAAAATGGCAGTTTTCTATCATGCGCCTGGCCGCGACAGTGGGCGTGACCATGCTCTGCACGTTCTGCCTGGTTAATTCCGACGCCCTGGTGGCTCGCTATAACGCGGAGCGGTATCTTTCCAGCACGCTAACCTCTCTGGATGTAGATATTCTCTATCAGACCGGTCCGGCCGGCGCTGCGCCCGCTCTGGCCGTCTATGAACAAACCGCTGACGCCTCTTTGCGCGCCGACCTGGAGTTCTACCTTAGACATCAGCGCACCCTCACCCAGCGCGTCGCCGGCCGGCATACCGACAGCTGGCAGAACTATCAGGTCCGAGGGCTCCTTGAAAACACGGGGACAGGTTCTTTGTCCGGGAAATGAGGATATTAAAAATAATTAAAGCAGCCTCGATAGGCTGCTTTAATTATTTTTCAGCGACATAACCAGGCTGCGAAAGAAGTTTTTCTTTTAACCGTTCCTGCAACTCTTGCGAAAAGTTTATCCCCGCCTCGTCGCCCAATACTTTAAGATATTTGGGGACAGAAACATTAATACGCATCGTGGTCATATCATTTGCTCTGCGATATTTATCAAAATCAATATCCACCCAGGATACCAATTCGTTTTTTTCATGCTCCGGTTCAATTGTTGACGGTTCAGGGATTATTCGCCCATCGTCCTGCTCGGTAATCCCCCATAGGCCAATGGCGTCACGGGCCATATAAATCGCTTCAGTGATATCCTTGCCTTGCGTATTAATATCTAAATCCGGAACAGTAACCACAAAACCCATTTTTGTAGGGGTTAAAATGATTGGATATGCTTTAATCATTTAAAATGCGCCTCCTTTTGACAAGTTTATTTCAATCTGCGTCGTTTAATAATTTTTTTCGCCAAAACCTCATCAATTTCAATTTGCCTGGATATTTGATAACATTATACATACTAATTGTGTATAAAACAAGACGTATTCGCCCTCTTCTATATATGGGGAACCGTTAGTTGAAAGTGGGTGGATTTGATTAAATAAAATATGTATTCGTTGACACCCCTCCCGTGGAAATGCTATATTCTTCTTGGAAGCTTGTACCATGAAGGTGCTATTGACGCCGTCATGGTATTTTTGTTTAATCTTTTGTGACTGTGAGGAAATACTATGCAGGATGAATTAAAGAAAATGCTGCAACAGGTCAAGGAAGGCAGCGTTACGATTGAGCAGGCTTATGAAACGTTGCAGGCCTTGCCGTATAAGGACCTGGGCTTTGCCCGCGTCGATACCCACCGTGCGCTGCGCCAGCGCTTCCCGGAAGTCATCTACGCACCGGGCAAAACGATTCCGCACATCAAGGAAATCGCTCAAACCTTGGCTAAAGAAAGCCCCAACATCCTGATCAGCCGGGCCGGCGAGGATGTCTGGCTGGCGCTTCGGGAGGCCCTGCCCCAATCCGAATACCATGCGGACGCCCGTATGATTGTAGTTAACCGCCAGCCCTTGCCACAGAATAAGGGACTGATTCTGGTCGTCAGCGCCGGCACTTCCGATATCCCGGTGGCGGAAGAAGCCTATCTGACAGCGGAAATTATGGGCAACAAAGTAGAATGCCTCTATGACGTGGGGGTAGCCGGTATCCACCGGCTGCTGTCCCAGGTGGACCTCATCCGGTCGGCTAATGTCCTGATTGTGGTGGCCGGCATGGAAGGCGCGCTGCCCAGCGTGGTGGGCGGTCTGGTCCAAAGGCCGGTCATCGCCGTACCCACCAGCGTGGGCTATGGCGCAAGTTTTAACGGTCTTTCCGCGCTCCTGGGCATGCTGAACAGCTGCGCCGCCGGCGTAGGCGTAGTCAATATAGATAACGGCTTCGGCGCCGGACGCCTGGCCGCATTAATTAATGAAGACAGGGTGAATGAATAATGAAGACTGCCTATTTTGACTGCTTTTCCGGCGCGGCCGGCAATATGATTATCGGCGCTTTTCTGGACGCCGGCATGCCTTTGGCTGAATTGGAAAAGGAATTGAACAAATTAAATCTGCAGAATGAATATACGCTGGTGACCAGGCGCGTTAAAAAGCTGGGCGTTGAAGCGCTTTACTTCGATGTGGAAACGGCCTCGCCGCATCACCAGGACCACGACCATTATGAGCACCAACACGGCCATCCCCATGACCACAGTCATCACGACCACGACCATCACCACGAGCATTCACACGCTCACGAACATCAGCATGCGGAAAATCATCCGCATGACCGGCACGGCCACGATCCTCATCAGCATCACCGGAACTACCGTGAGATAGCCGCCTTGCTGTCGGACGCGCCTTTAATCCCGGAGGTGAAAGCGCTTTCCTTAAAGATATTGACGCGTTTGGGGGAGGCGGAAGCCAAGGTTCACGGCTGCAGCCTGGAAGATGTTCATTTTCATGAGGTCGGGGCCATCGATACC